>CAZSER010000058.1:0-1814 GCA_964605975.1 uncultured Gammaproteobacteria bacterium | reverse complement strand
TGTCCGAGAGGCCAAGGAAGTTTTGTTTTTGCGACGATTAATTGAGGAACAAATAAAAAAACAAAAAGTTGTTTATGATAGTCCAATAAAAATAGTAGTCAAAATAGAACAAAAAGACGCAATTGAGAATTTAAAAGAAATTTTAGAAGTTGCTGATGCGGTGATGGTGGCTCGTGGTGATTTAGGGGTGGAAATGCCTCCCGAAGATGTGCCTTTGTTGCAAAAAATGATTATTGATCGATCTTTGGCAATGCAAAAACCGGTGATTGTTGCCACTCAAATGTTGGATTCTATGATTAAAAATCCGCAACCGACCAGGGCCGAAGTTAGTGATGTTGCTAATGCGGTAATTGATCATACTGATGCAGTCATGTTGTCAGGAGAAACGGCTTTTGGGAAATATCCAGTGGAAGCGGTAAAAATAATGAACAAAATTATTTGTAAGGTGGAAGATTCCATTTATGATGACTTGGTTGTTTATTCAAAAACAAAAAAAATTGTTCCGTCTTCGGATGCTATTGGCAAGGTTGCCAAAATTTTGACGCAAAATGTTCCTGCCAAGGTTATTTTGGTTGCTTCTCGTAGTGGAGCTTCTGCGCGCACGGTAAGTCGATATCGTCCTGATTTGCCAATTTACGCAATTACTTCTAGTGAGCGAGTGATGAAACAGTTAAATTTAAGTTGGGGAATTTTGCCGATTTTTTTGCCAAGAATTAAAAAAATTGAAGATTTGGTTGATAAGGCTGTTTTGTTCTTGAAAAAAGAAGGAAAAATTAAAAAAAATGAACAGATAATTGTGGTTACTGGTTCTGATAATGGAAAAGCGGGTATTAATTCAGTTCAAATTAAAACAGTTTGAAATGTTAGCAAAAAAAATAAACTATTTTGAAGCCATTGCTACTTTGGTAGGAACAATTATCGGTGCGGGTATTTTGGGGTTGCCTTTTGCGATTAGTCAGTCAGGATTTCTGTGGGGTGGTTTTTTGTTAGTTTTTTTGGGATTGGTAGCGATGACTTTGAACTTGATGTTTGGAGAAATTATTTTACGGACAAAAAGCCGACATCAATTAGCTGGTTATGTAGGAAAGTACTTAGGTCGCCCGGCCTATTATTTAATTGCGCTTTCCATAATTTTAGGTAGTTATGGGGCAATGACAACTTATTTAGTTGGTGAAGGAAAAGTTTTGCATGAACTTTTTGGTGTTAATCCGGATTTAATGAGCTGGATTTATTTTTGTTTTGTGGCTGTTTTACTTTTTATTGGATTAAGAGCAATAAAAATTTTAGAACTTTTACTGGTTTTTGCTTTTATTTTGATTATTTCTTTTGTTATGGGGATGACCTTTCCCCATGTTGAGATCGTTAATTTGCAAACTTTTGATTGGCATAATATTTTTTTACCCTTTGGAGTTATTTTGTTTTCTTTCAGTGGTGTTGCTAGTGTTGTTCATGTGCGAGAAATTTTGGTTAAGTCCGAAAAAAAAATGTTCTTAGCAATTTTATTTGCCAGTATAATTCCTATTGTCGTTTATTTTTTGTTTTCATTTGCGACGGTAGGAATGTTGGGGGCTGAAACAACGGAGGTCTCAACGATTGGAATAGGTAATAAGTTGGGAGAGTTTTTTGTTTGGTTGGGGAATTTATTTGCTTTTCTGGTTATGAGCACAGGTTTTTTGGCTGTTGGGTTAACGGTTAAAGAGTTATTTATTTTAGATTTTGGTTTCAAGAAAAATACGGCGTGGTTCTTGACTTTAATTGTTCCGGCTTTGATTTTCCTTTCAGGAGTAAGAGATTTCGTTTTTTTGATGGGGGTT
>CAZSER010000057.1:0-2039 GCA_964605975.1 uncultured Gammaproteobacteria bacterium | reverse complement strand
TTTTGCGTTTTTTTTGTTCCTAAATCTTTACAAAAAGTTCTAAAAATGTAAGAATGTTTATATAAATAAAGTTGGTCGAATATCTGAATTTATGATAATTTTAGCTATCGAATCCAGTTGTGATGAAACTGCTGTTGCCATTTTGCGATACAAAGGGCAAACTTTTTCAGTTTTGGCTAATGTTGTTTCCTCTCAAGTGGCTATTCATGCCAAGTTTGGCGGTGTTATTCCGGAAGTGGCGGCTAGAATGCATATTGAAAATATCCTGCCAATTATCGATCAAGCGTTGGACCAGGCCAACATTAATTTGAAAAAGATTGATTTTTTGGCGGTGACCAATGGTCCGGGATTGATGAGCTCTCTTTTGGTTGGATTAGAAACGGCTAAAGCGTTATCTTTGGCTTTAAAAATTCCTTTAATTCCGGTGAATCATCTGGAAGGGCATCTTTTTTCGGCAGTGAAAAAAAGTTTTTCGGAAATTAAATTGCCAGCAGTTGGTTTAATTGTTTCTGGTGGTCATACTCAAATAATAGAAGTAAAAAAAATGGGTAAATATCAAATAATTGGAGAAACCAGAGATGATGCGGTAGGAGAGGCTTTTGATAAGGTCGCAAAAATTTTAAATCTTGGTTATCCAGGAGGACCGGCAATTAGTCAGGTTGCCAAAGAGGTTAAAGAAAATCACGGTTTTGCGATTAATCTTCCGAGGCCAATGATTGAATCAAAAAATTTAGAGATGAGTTTTTCGGGGATCAAAACTGCCGTTTTGTATTTATGGCAGAAATATGAAAAAATTTTATCAGGATCGGAATTAGAAAGATTTAAAAAGGCGGTAGCGTATGAATTTCAGAAGGCCGTTGTCGAAGTTTTGGTTAGTAAAACTGTTTCGGCTATTGAGAATACAAAAGCAAAAACTTTTTTGCTTGGTGGTGGTGTTAGTGCCAATAGTTATTTACGAACTGAATTAAATAGAGATATTCTAGAGAAATTTCCTAAATGTCGAATCTTAATTCCAGAAATTTCTTTAACAGGCGATAATGCCGTTATGATTGCTATGGCGGGAATTGTCAAAATAAAGGAACAAAAAAAGATGGATCCCACAAAATTAAAAGCGGATCCCAATTTAGATTTTTAAATAAAAAAAATGAACCAAATTATTACCAATGATTTTTTGGAAACTAGGGAGTTAGGGAAAAAAATAGCACAAGCTTTGCGAGGCGGGGAAGTTTTTTTGTTGGTTGGTGATTTGGGGGCGGGAAAGACAACTTTGGTGCAAGGTGTAGCTGAATATTTAAAAATAAAAAAAAATATCACCAGTCCGACTTTTGTTTTAATGAAAATATATCAAGTGAAAGAATTTTTTACTAAAACAAAAAAAAATAAAATAAAAAATTTAGTACACATTGATACTTATCGAGGGTTGGATTTGGAAGATTTAGAAAATATTGGGGCATTGGAATATTTGGGGAGAAAAGACTCCGTCTGTTTTGTCGAATGGGGAGCGGGGTTAGAAAAATATCTTAAAAGAAAAAAGGTGGAGGTTGTTTTAATAAAAATAAAAAACATTGCTGAAAATATAAGAGAAATAAATATTAATTAATATGCCAGAGAAAATAGAGACAAACGAAAAAAATTATGAGAGAGAGGATGAGTTAATGAAAAAAATGAGGAAGAACACTTCTGCTGTTGCTTTTTGGCATTTGGCGGGGGATGATTTTGCTGCCGGGATAACACCTAAAATGACTCATGATTTAGATATATATAAAGCAAAGGTTAGAGATGATATTGCTAAAATTGATGAAGCGTCCAAGAAGGATTTTTTGAAGAAAAATCCCGAGTTTGAACAGAAAGATTTGCCGTTAGTTTTTTTAAGAATAAAAAAAGTTATTGAACAGGTAAAAACTGTAAAGGCTGTGTTTGAGGACGAAATTGAAGAGGTTGAAAAAGAAAAGAAACAGGCAATCAGTTTAATTCGTGATGTAATGGAAAAGAGTTTGGATTATGCTTTAAGTATTGAGAAACAAACGAGAGTTAAAGAA
>CAZSER010000056.1:0-2170 GCA_964605975.1 uncultured Gammaproteobacteria bacterium | reverse complement strand
GTATAATGATTAAGTTAAAAATGTGGACAACTTTTACTTTATAAAAAATTAAATAAAAACCATGCCATTAAAAGAACACAGGGTATTTGATGATGATTTAACTCCGATACAAAAAACATTACAATTTTTTGTTGATTTAATTAAGGTTATCTGTATCTCTCTTGCAATTATTGTTCCGATTCGTTATTTTTTGATTCAACCCTTTTATGTTAAGGGAGCATCAATGGAGCCAAGTTTTTATGATCATGAGTATTTAATTATTAATGAGATTACTTATCGTCTTAATAATCCTCAACGGGGTGATATTGTTGTTTTTCGTTATCCCAAAGATCCTTCTCAGTATTTTATCAAAAGAGTCGTTGGTTTGCCTGGTGAAAAGGTTGAAATTACGGATGGAATGGTTTTTGTTTCGGATAGCTTGGGAAATAAAAAAATGCTAGATGAAAGTGGTTATTTAGACAGTGAAAGTAAAACGATAGGAGAAAAAAGTTGGATTTTGGGCGATAATGAATATTATGTTTTGGGTGATAATCGGGAAAACAGTTCTGATTCTCGTGTTTTTGGTCCTGTTCGCAGAGATTTAATTGTCGGAAAAGTTTGGTTTCGAGGTTGGCCTTTTTGGCGAGTTGGTTTTTTCCCACAAGTTAATTATTGGGGAGAAGAAATGAACTAAATAATTATTTAAAATAATTTAATTTAAAAATTTTTGAAAAAATATTATGCCAAGAAGAAAAAAAGAGTCATTACCACAAGAAGAGATCAAAAAAATTAAGACCCCACCATTATTAGATGGTTTTCGTGATGTTTTACCAAATGATGATAAGTATTGGGATTTTGTTGAAGAAAGTGTTTGGAGTGCTGTTCGTGACTATGGTTTTCGTCGTGTAATTACTCCGGTAGTTGAGAAATATGATCTTTTTGCGCATACGCTTTTTCGTCATGGTAGTTCGGCCGAAAAAGAGTTGATGAGTTTTATTGATAAAGGTCAAAAAGTAGTTTTGAGACCAGAAACCACAGCTTCTTTGGCGCGTGCTTATGTTATGCATAACTTAACTAATCAACTTTTTCCGGTAAAACTTTATGCTTGGGGGCCAATGTTTAGAGCGGGGAAAACTGATGAGAATAAATTAAGACAGTTTCAACAAGTTTCTTTTAGTATTTTTGGTGATCCTTCTCCTGCTATTGATGCTGAAATTATGATTATTGCTCATGCTTTGTTGCGTAATGTCGGTTTGGAAACGGAAATAAGAATTAATAGTTTGGGTTGTAATGTTTGTCGGCTGGAATATACCAAAGCTTTGTCGGGGTATATTAAAAGTAAGAGAACCATGGTTTGTCAGGATTGTCGCAAAAAAGCACAAAAAGAACCAATGAAATTTTTGTCTTGTGAAAGTATTAAATGTCAAAAAGCACGAGAAGATGCTCCGCAAACGATTGATTGGTTATGTGATGATTGTCGAAATCATCTTTTCCATGTTTTGGAATATTTAGATGAGTTAAAAATTCCTTATAAATTAGATTCTTCTTTGTTGCGTGGTTATGATTATTACAATAGAACTATTTTTGAAATGAATATTTTGGGAGAAAAGGGTGATGTTCCTTTGTGTGGAGGTGGAAGGTATGACTATTTAACCGAGATGATTGGTGGGGCAAGAACTCCTGGCGTTGGTTTTAGTATTGGGATGGAAAGAACAATTAATGAGATAAAAAAGCGTAAAGTTGAATTACCTCAACCGGAACGGCCGGATGTTTTTATGGCTCAAATTAGTGAACAAGCACGAAAACAAGTCTATGCTTTTTATGAGGAGTTGCGCAAAGAAAAAAAATTAATAGTGAGAGCTAATTTTTCCAAGGGGAGCTTGAAAGCTCAACTAGATATTGCGACAAAATTGAAAGCGCGGTTAGTTTTAATTTTGGGACAAAAAGAGGTTTCAGAGGGAACTGTGATTTTGCGTGATACTGAAAGTGGAATCCAAGAGGTTATTAACAGCAGTAAAGCCGTCAAAGAGATTAAAAAAAGATTAAAGGAATTAAAAAAACATGAAGATTTAGATTAGTTTTTATTAACCAACTATGGAAAACTTCCCATCTTCAAGCAAAAAAGATCTCAAATTTGAACTGAATCCAACGCAGAGAGAAATTTTTGATGCTTTAATTGCCAAGATAGAAC
>CAZSER010000055.1:0-2456 GCA_964605975.1 uncultured Gammaproteobacteria bacterium | reverse complement strand
TTCGTTGTCAAAAAGAAGAATTATTACCCACCAATTGTCCTCGTTGTGGTAGTTTTGATTTGCGGAAAAAGGGACTAGGGGTCAATAGAGTAAAGGAATTTCTGGAAAAGCAGTTGCAAACAAAAATCATTGAATTAAAAGAAGATTCTGAAAAAGATCTATTAGTTATTGCTAATCATTGGCCTTATTCATATGAGATCGTTGGTAAGTTCGAACATGTTTTTGTTTTGTATGGAGATGGAGTTTTAAATTTTGCTGATTTTAGTGTTAGTGAAAAAATATATAGTTCCTATCTTTCCTTGGCTTATTCTGTTTTTAAAAATGGTCAAGGGAGAATAACTTTACAAACAAAATTTGCCGATAATCCTCTTTTTTCTTTGTTGAATAATCCTTATGGTGATTTTTATAAACAAGAGATTAATTTTCGTCAGGAATTAAACTATCCTCCTTTTTCAAATTTATTAAAGATTTATTTTGATCATTTTGATGAAAAAGTTGCAGAACGAATTGCTGAGGATATGAGAAAAAATTTAAAAGAAAATTTAGGAGAAAATTACCGGATCGAAGGTCCATATAAACATTATCGTAGTCAAGTTAGAGATCGTTATAGATATCAGTTGGCTATTTTTGCGAAAAAAGAAAATGAAATTACTGAAATTTGGCAAAAAAAACTAATCCCTTCTTTTTGGAAAATTGACAGAGACCCTTTAAATTTGTTATAATTATTTAAGTTTTATCTATATTTAGACAAAAATAATATGTCTTTAGCTATAATAAAAAACCCCAACCCGATATTAAGGCAAACAGCTCAAGTAGTTTCAAAGGAAGAATTATCAAAAAACAACTTCCAAAAAACTTTGGCGGAAATGATTACTACCATGTTAGAAAAAGATGGTGTTGGATTAGCTGCCCCGCAAGTTGGGATTTCTAAACGAATTGTCGTTGTTAACACCAAAGAAGGCCCGTTAGTTTTAATTAATCCGGAAATTCTTAAATTTGGTTGGAAAAAAGAAACGGAAGAAGAAGGTTGTTTGAGTGTCACTGATACTTGGGGAAAGGTTTCTCGTTCTTATCGAATTAAAGTAAAAGCTCTTTCTCACGAAGGGCAAGAAATAAATTTTTCTGCGGTTGGGCTTTTTGCTAGAATAATTCAACATGAGATGGATCATTTAAATGGAGTTTTGTTTATTGATAAAGCAAAAAATATTTATTACGAAAAGAAAATATGAATAATCGGGAAAATCCAACTGTGGTTTTTATGGGAACTTCCGATTTTGCAGTTCCTATTTTAAAAAAAATACAAAGTAAGTTTAATATTTTAGCAGTTGTCACTGAAAGAGATAAGCCAGCAAAACGAGGTAAGAAAATAGAAATAACCCCCGTCAAAAAAGTAGCACAAGAATTAAACTTACCAATTTTCCAACCGGCTAAAATAAAAGGTAATCCTCAATTTATAGAAGAACTTCAAAAAATTTCACCAGACATTATTATTGTTGTTGCTTATGGTAAATTATTACCAGTGGAGGTGCTTAATTGCGCCAAAAATGGATGTTTAAATATTCACCCGTCACTTTTACCAAGATATCGAGGAGCTTCGCCGATTCAGACGGCACTTTTAAATGGTGATAATCAAACCGGTATTTCTATTATTTTAATGGATGAAGGAATGGATAGTGGAGATATCATTTATCAAGAACTGATAAATATCAAAAACTCAGATGATTTTATTACTTTGAGTAAAAAATTAGCAGAAAAAAGTTCGGAGATTATGGAAAGAGTTGTTACTTTGTATTGTGGTGGTAAGTTGCCATTAAATACTCAAAATGATAATGAAGCAACCTATTGTGCAAAAATAAAAAAAAGTGATGGTTTGATAAATTGGAAATTATCAGCAATGGAAATTATTAATAAGCTAAGGGCGTATCAAGAATGGCCAGGAACATTTTTTTATTGGAAAGAAAAAAAAATAGAGTTAGTAGAGGCAAGCCTTTCAGAAATTATAGACAACTCCCCATCTGTTGTTGGTCAGGTTGTAAAAATTTCCGGGAAAATTTTAGTGAAGTGTGGTTTTGGTCTGTTGGAAATAAAGAAAGTTAAAATGGAGGGAAAAAAAAGCATGACAATAAAAGATTTTATTAATGGACATCAGGAATTTTTAAGTGAAATTTTACAATAAAATTAATTTAAAAAATACCCATTAGGGTATTTTTTTTGTTTCATTTGTTAAATCATCGAAATTATTGATACTCCAAAGCCAAAAAATAAAAATACCAATACCCAAAGGATGATTTAAATATGGTGTGGTTAGATGAACAAATAAAAGCATAACTAAACCGATAGTCAAAATTTCAGGAATAAAAAATATTTTTTTATTAATTTTTTTCATTTTTTTTCACAGGAAAACTATTTGCTCAATTATAAAAACAAATAAAATAAGAATTGGAATAATTCCAAAT
>CAZSER010000054.1:0-2829 GCA_964605975.1 uncultured Gammaproteobacteria bacterium | reverse complement strand
TTAAAAAAGAAAGTTTAACCAGCTCTGTTGGTTGAAAAGTAAAGTTTCCGAGATGAATCCAACTTTTGGCTGTTCCGAACTCTGCGCCAATGCCAGGCATAAAAACAAGCAATAGTAGAATTATTGAAACGAATAACGCAGGAATCATCAATTTTTTCCATCTTTGATAAGGAATATTATAAAAAAGTAAGAACAAAAAAATACCTGGTAAAAAACCATGTAGTAACTGTTTTTTTATAAAGTGATAACTGTCGTTAAATTTTTGTAGACCAACTGCCGTTCCGGCTGAGGATAAAATTAGAAGTCCGAGTAAAATTAAAATGCCAATAGCTATCAAAAAAATTTTATCAGAATCAACTTTTTCTTTGGTTAAAAATATTTTTTTCATGATGCGAGTTCTTTGACTATTTTTTTGAATTTATTACCACGATCAAATTCATTGATAAACATTCCAAAACTAGCACAGCCGGGCGAAAGCAAAACAATATCTCCGGGCAAACTGATGTCGTAAGCTTTTTTGATGGCTTCGGTAAAATCCGAAAAAATGCCGGCAATTAAATGTTCACCTTTATTTTTAATAATTTTTTTCTGAAGTTCTTCTGTTGCTGAGCCTTCAAGTAAGATAACAGCTTTAACTTTGTTGGTAATTGCTTTGGCAAATGGAGAGAGATTTAAATTTTTAGTTGCGCCTCCCGCAAGAAGAACAATGGGCTTATCAATTGAGTCCAAGGCTAGTTTTCCGGAAATTGGTGTTGTTGAAGTAGTATCGTTAACAAATGTTATACCATTTATTTCTGCTACAACTTCTAGCCGGTGTTCTAATCCGGAGAAAGTTTTGATTGATTGTTTAATGTTTTCTTCAGGTACTCCCACTATTTGAGCAACTTTAATTGCTCCAGAAATATTTTCTAAATTATGTTTGCCAATTAATTTTGTCTCCCAACTGGATGATAAATCTGCACCGGAAAAAAAGACGACATGACTTATTGCTTCGGAGGCTATTTTTTGAGTGTAATTATTGTCTTTATTGATAACTAAATAATCTGATTTTTTTTGATACTTAAAAATAAATTTTTTGTCATCAATATATTCCTTCATTGTTCGATAATAATTTAAATGATCGGGAAATATATTGGTAAAAACGGCAATATGAGGGCTAATTTTATTTTCTCCAAAGCCTTGAAGTTGCCAAGAAGAAAGTTCCAAAACTACCAAATCATTGGGTTTCACTCGATCAAGAAGTGGTAATGTTGCAACTCCCAAAATATTTCCGGCCAGATAAACTGTTTGGTCTTGTTTGGAGAAGTAGTCGCTTAATATCTTGTGTATTAGTGTGGTTGTTGTTGATTTACCTCTTGTTCCGGTAATGCCAATAATTGGACAGGGGCAATATTTAGCGAACAGAGATTCATCCATCTCTACCGGGATTTTATTTTTTTTTGCTAATTTTATGAAGTTAGATTTTTGAGGAACTCCGGGGTTTCGAATAATTAAATCAGCCCAAAGGATATCTTCTTCTTTATGTTCACCCAAAGTATATTCAATTTTTGGAAATTTTTTTAATTGTTCTAATGATTCTTTTAGTTGTTCTTCTGTTTTTAAATCAGTCACTTTGACTTGAGCACCTTTTTCAGCAAAAAAAATAGCATCCTGTAAACCTTTTCCCAGTAAGCCTAAACCAAAGATTAGAACTTTTTTGTTTTTAAAATCAGGAAATATTTTTTTTGTCATAGATTAAAAAATTGAAAGAATTTAATTTTTCTAATACCATCCTTTGTCTAACAGAAAAACAATCAAAGCGACGACAGAAAAAATCGCTGAAATTAACCAAAAACGCATAACAATTCGGGGTTCACTCCAACCGATAGCTTGAAAATGATGATGGATTGGTGTTGAAAGGAAAATCTTTTCACCTCTAATTTTTTTGGAAATTATTTGAACTATTACTGAGAAAGATTCAAAAACAAAGATTATTCCGAAAATTGGTAAAAGAAAAGCGGTGTTGGTAAGCATAACAATAAGTCCGGCTACAATTCCCAAACTCATTGCTCCAGTATCTCCCATGAAAAATTTGGCAGGATTGATATTAAACCACAAGAAGGCAATTAGTGCTCCCATAATTGCACCACAAAGCACAGCTAAATCAAACTTACCTTGTAAAAAGGAGATGACTCCTAAGGTGGCAAAGGTAGAGGCCAAAGTTCCACCAGCCAAACCGTCTAAACCATCAGTTTCATTGACGGAAAAAGCAGTGGCAACAATAACAAAAATAAAAAATGGTAAGTACCACCATCCAATTTCAAAATTTCCCCAAAAAGGAATATGAATAACATCCCAATCCAGTTTGAAATAAAACCACCAAGCACAGATTATCGCGACAAAAGTATATAAACCCAATCGATGTTTCATTGATAATCCACCTCCGCGAGGACCTATTTTTTTAATTCCAAAATAGTCATCGAATAATCCGATTATGGCTGCCAAAACTAAAGCTCCAAGAGGAATAACAGTTTGCTCTCGTGACAAGAAATTAAGTTTTCCTGTTAGTGTATTAGGAAAGAACTCTTCAATTCCAAAAAAAAGTACGGCCAAAAAAACAACAGGAAGCCAAATCATTATTCCACCCATTGTTGGAGTTCCTTGTTTATTGTGGTGCATGGATGCAAAAATTGGGGCAGTTGTTGATTCTCTAATTTGTTTACCCATTTTGTGTTTTTTGAGTAAATGAGTCATTAGTGGTTGGAACACTAAGGCTAAGACAAGAGAAAGAATTGATAAAGTAGCAATTTTAAAAGCAACGGTCGTTTCCATGACCATAAGAGATATATT
>CAZSER010000053.1:0-3089 GCA_964605975.1 uncultured Gammaproteobacteria bacterium | reverse complement strand
AATTTTCGTGGCACAATAAAAGACTATTCGGTAAATGTTGATTGGAAAAGTTTACAAATTGTGGGTTGCTGGTTGTTTGCAGATTCAGCCGAAACCTTTAATGCTCCAAATTTGCAAACGGTGGGTGAAAGTTTGAGCGCAGATTCAGCTAAAACCTTTAACGCGCCTAATCTGCAAACGGTGGGTTGGAACTTATATTTAGAATCGGCGGAAGAAATAAATCTACCCAACCTTAAAAATGTTGGCGGAAAGATTGTTCTAAAAAAAGGAATCACCAAAGACAGCCCGAATGTTGTTTTACCGGATTGGGTTTGGGGTTCGGGGAAGATTGAATATGTTTAGAGTTTAGGATTGACTGTTGACAAAGTTTAATTTTTAAGATAAAATGGGATTATAATTTTTATTAAGGAGTTGTCCACATGTTACCAGAAGTTAAACGCAAAAAAGGCGAGACTTTTGAATCTTTTATCAGAAGATTTAATCGTCGATTGATTCAAAGCAAAATGATTCGTGAAGTTAAATCCAAGTCTCATTTTGAGAGAGAAGAAAGTCGCAACCGCCAAAAATCTAATACTTTGGCTCGTAAGGTTTACCGAGAAAGAATGGAATTTCTCAAAAAGACTGGAAGATTGCCACGAGAAATTTTAGAAGCCCAGAATAAAAGAAAAAGATATTAACAGTTTCTCAAAGACGAATGATTATTTCATTCGTTTTTGTTTTCCATAAATTTAAAAATGTTGTATAATGTTTTTATGCAGACAGCTAATAAAATAGAAGAAAGTTTAAAGATGGCCATGCGAAGCAAGGATGTGTTTTTGTTGTCGTTATTGAGAATGGTCAAGTCAGCTATAAATTACAAAAAGATCGAGCTAGGAAGAGAGTTAACGGAAGAGGAAGTTATCTCTTTATTGCGAACAGAAATCAAGAAAAGAAATGATGCGATAGAAATTTATATCAAAGGAAATAGAAATGATTTAGCCGAAAAAGAAAAAAATGAAGTTGACGCTTTGAATAATTTTTTGCCAGCAAAAATGACAAAAGAGGACTTAACTGTTTTGGTGCAAACAGTTTTGGACAGATTAACGGCAGAAGACAAGAAAAATTTTGGCAAAGTAATGCCAGCCGTTATGGCTGAAGTTGCGGGGAGGGCTAGTGGGTCAGAAGTATCTCAGCTTGTCAAAGAGATTTTAGGATGATTTTAAAATGAACTGCTTATTCAGATTTTTCTCAAAATTTCAAAAAAATAAAAAATAAATTGAGCTGACAACAATGAAAAATAAAAACTTTTTTTCTTTATCGTTCAAAATAACGGCGATGGCGTTTGTTTTTGTTTTGGCTGTTTTTTTGTTTATTCCTTTTTTAGCCATGGCCCAAGAAATCGCAGGAACGGCTCAAACCAATTTGGATGGTTTGGGGCAGGGGGTTGGGTTGGTCAAAGAAGATCCGCGTGTCTTGGTCGGTCGGGTTATCAAGGTTTTTTTGTCCGTTATCGGGATTTTGGCTTTTTTGATTGTTCTTTATGCCGGATTTTTATATATGACTTCCGGTGGAAATCCTGAAAAGATTGATAAAGCTAAAAAATGGTTGACTAATGGTGGTATTGGATTGGTTATTATTTTTATGTCATATTCTATTGTGGCTTTTATATTTAGTGCGTTTGATATCTCTCCGCGCGGAGGTGGTGGGACAATACCGTCTTATTATAATTTGGCGGGTTTAATCAAGGAACAAAAGTATGGGTTGTCCAATGGTTCTTTTGGCGAAGTAATTCAAACTCATTTTCCGCTACCAGAACAGCAAAATGTTCCTAGAAATACAATGATAATGGTGACTTTTCGGGAAGCCATACACCCACAGTCCATAATTGATGAAGCTGATAAATCTTTTTGCCCCGAGTTGGATGAAGAAGGATTGATTTATGGTGCCTTACAGAAAAATGCTTTTCGTGTTTTTCGTTGTTCTGATATGATTGAGGAGAATTATGAAACAGAAATGGATTGTTTAAATGCCCAAATTACTGATATTGTAGAAGGTCACGCATGTTCAGAAGATGATCAGTGCAAAGGAGGTCTTTGTCAAGATGGGGCGTGTAATACCGGAAAATTAGTTCCTGGTTGTGCTATTTTAAGCGCTGATAAAAAAACGGTAATTTTTGATCCGTATGGTCAAAAGGAAGAATATTTAGGCTCGGCAACGGAGAATGTTCCTTATATTGTTTATTTAACTTCAAACATAAGTTCAATTGTAGATAGTAATAAATCTATTTTTAACAAAACAAATAATGGTTATCGTTGGCGGTTTACTACTGGAACTGTTTTGGATACAACTCCACCTAAGGTGGTTAGTGTAATCCCAGCAAAAAGAAGTTATCCGGTAAATAGTTCCGAGAGAACAGGTTGTTCTTGTGGAGAAAAAGAAGTTGGCTGTCAAGATGTCGATTGTGAAGGTAAGGTTTATTTGAATCAAATTGTTTATGTTAATTTTGATGAGCCGGTAGTTCCTCCGTTGACACAAAAGCAGGAATGTCTTTCGGATGGTATTTTTGCCGAGGAATTTCAGTTAGTTAAGGATGGAGATTTTTTAACAGGGTGCTCTTCTCCTCGGGTTCCTGGTGACATGGTGGTTGGAATAAATAGTTATAGAACTATTCAATTTGTGGCTTCTTCTAAATGTTCAGGGGGAATTATTAATTCTTGTGGAGAAGAGGTTTTTTGCTTACCAGAAGAATCCACTTTGACCGGTAAGGTTTTTCCGGCACAAGTTTTAAATGGTAATATGGGGGTTTTGGGGACGGGTATTATTGATTTGGGGGGGAACTCTTTGGATGGTAATGGCGATGGTAAGGTTGATGGTCGAGGTCTTCTCGATGCTGATATGAATAATAAAGAAGAGATGAAAGATAATTTTTTCTGGAATTTTATGACCGGTTCAGCTTTGGATCTTGTTGGCCCTTATATAATTTCCTTGGAACCTGCTCATAAAACACAAAATATCACTGATCTTGATTTACCAATAAAGGCTAATTTTAGTGAGTCGCTGGATGCTGAATCAGTGGATAAAGAGGTTTCTTTGGTTGGGGTTTTGACTGA
>CAZSER010000052.1:0-3471 GCA_964605975.1 uncultured Gammaproteobacteria bacterium | reverse complement strand
TTTTTGAGCCGTTTTAATCGCTTCAAATTGCAATAAATAAGGAGCCATCAATTCTCGAAAATCATAGTCCGAAGCTCCATATAAATAAATAGCCGAATCTCGCCAAAAAATCATAATATTAGCGGAAATTATTTTCCCCTGATATTCTGCCAAAAAAAGTTTAACAAATGGTAATTTTAAAATTTTCTGAAAATAATTTTTGGAATACAAACTGATTTTTTGTCTTGACTCTGTTTTTTGTAATAAAGAAAAAAAATCATTAACTTTTTCATTATCCACAAAAACACGCACACCCTTCTTTTCCGCTAGTCGAATATTATATCTAGTCTTGGGATGCATTTTCTTTTTTAACTCTTCTATTCCAGATCGAAGATCCAATATCAAAGTGTGACGAGGTTGTAAATCATTTTCTGTTTTTTGGAAACCTAAATCATTTAATATCTGAGCAAAATCTAAATCTTGAGAAAAAAGATCCACTCGAAAACTCCAAGCTTTTTGCTCTTTGGCCAAAAGTTGTAGTTGTCGATTAAACAAACTGAAAATTTCCTTTTTTTGGTTTTCAAAATCATCAGCAATTACTGGTCCACGAGGACAATACAAAACAGTTGCCCCAATTTTTAAAGTTTGAGGATAAACAAAAAAAACGGCCACGATTCTTTCTCCTGCCTCAATAATAAATGGCCAAACTTGACCATAAAGATCACGACAAAATTCCATCCACTCAAAACTGTGCAAAAAATTACCCATCGTTGAATTTTCTACCAAATTATTCCAAATGTTTTTGTCATTTTCACTAGCAACTCTAATTTTCATTTTATTTTTTTAAAATTTTTAAAGCAGAACGAACTTTTTTACTTAAATCGAAACTGGGATCAAGCTGTTTTAAAACATTTTTGGCTGACAGGGGCGAAAAGCCAAGAGAAACCATCGCCTCGATAAAATCATCATCCTGCTCAAAATCGGCCTGACTTTTCAAAAGAGCTAAATCTCCCAAAGCCTGAACTTTGTTTTTTAACTCCAAAACAATTCTTTCTGCCGTCTTGCCACCAATGCCACTTACTTTTTTGAAAATTCCGGCATCACCGGATAAAATAGCCGAAATCAAAGAGCCACGATCACCAGCACCAAAAATATTCAATGCCGTTTTGGGACCAACACCGGAAACAGTCAAAAGTTGTTGAAAAAATTTCAAATCATCAATACTCAAAAAACCAAAAAGTGAATTTTGATCTTCTCTAATGTAATTATAAAGATAAAGCTCAACTTCGTTTTTATTTCTTAATTCAAACAAAACATCATCTGAGCAAAAAATTTTATACCCGACTCCACCATTTTCAATAACAGCATAATCATCATCTCCAAATAACATTTGTCCCTTTATATAAGCTAACATAAAATTTATAAATTCTTAAACTAAGCATTCTAGAAAAATGACCCCTTAAATTTTTGGATCAACAGCTAATTTCAAATTTATTAACCAATCTTTCATATATGATACTATTTTCTGCATTTTTTTTCAATTTTCATCCAAGATTGGAACTTTTATGAAAATTATCCCCAAAAGTGGATAATTTATTATAAAAATGTGGACAACTTTTTAAAACTCCAAACAGTTGGAGTTTTAAAAAAAGACCGTCGTTTCGACGGTCAATAGCTTAATCATTATCTTGAAAAATCACTACCGATCTTGAATCTTCTTTGCTAACCCACTCAAAGATCCTTCGCTTTCAAAAAGTTCAAAACCTCTTGTGAATACTTGGAAAACTCTGACTCCATGCTGGCTTGAACTGCTTTTTTTCTCGTGATTTCAACTTCAAGATCGATTAGCTTTTTGCTATTGTACTCTTGTTGCTGAGTAAAAAACTGCAATAACTCTTCCCGTGAACAACAAGTTAACCTAAGACCACTACGAGAATCATCAACCCAAGAAAGTATGCCAATTCTTTCTCTAAATGTCTTTAAACATTTATAATAAAAGAAACGGCTACCAATTCCAATAATTTCGATCGGCCACTTTGTTGAGCGAGTCCCCTCCAAACTAATCCTCCACAGCAACATTCCAACCTTTAACTCTTCCCGTTTGATAGTTTTACCAGCAAGAAACTCGCTTTCTCTTTCTGCCACTGTTTTCACAATACCCATCCTCTAAAAGATTCTATTATCAAAAAACTGAACAAAACGCTATTTTAACACAAAAAACAGTCCTGTCAATAGTTATTTAATTCTACGCAATAATGAACCGTTCGGACATTCATCAGGAAGTTCCAAATAAACACAGCTTTTTTGCCCCCCATGAACTTCACTCAATAAACTACCCTTTAAATCAAAAATTTCTTTCACTTTAATTTTTAAGTTTTTATCAAATGGTCGGACGATTTCAATTTGATCGCCCACAAAAATTTGGTTGTGAACTAGAATTTTAGTTAATAACTTTTGCGAAAACTTTTTATTTTCACTTTTCAAAACTTGACCACAAAACTCCCAAGCACAAACCTCATGACTACTTTCAATATTCTGTTCAACATTACCAACGCCAAAAGCAAAACCAGAAGTAAAACCGCGATTTTGTGATTTTTTTAACTCTTCCAAAAAATAGTTTGACTTTAAATTTTTTTCTTTCTTTGAAATTTTATTTTCCAACAGATCTACTGCTTCCCGATAAACTTTGACGGTATTGCCGACATAATAAACACTTTTCGCCCGACCTTCAATTTTAATTGAATCAATTCCAGCTTTTTTCAATTCCTCTAAATGTTCAACCAAACAAAGATCTTTGGAGTTCATCAAGTAAGTACCATGTTTGTCTTCCTCAATTGGAAAAAAATTTCCCGGTCGTTGTTTTTCTTCGAGAAAAATATTGTAATTCCAACGACAAGGCTGAGTACAATCTCCCAAATTAGCCGAACGATCATTAAAATATTTTGACAAATAACAACGGCCGGAATAAGACAAACACATGGCGCCATGCACAAAATATTCTAATTCCAAGTTAGGAATAAATTTTTTTATTTCTGCAATTTCTTTAATTGAAACTTCTCTGCCAAGAATTACTCTTTTTACTCCATTGGTAAACCAAAATTTTGCCGAGAACTTATTGGTACAATTAGCTTGAGTTGATAAATGAATAACGGCGGTAGGCCAAACTTTTTTCAAAATCTGCAAAACACCCGGATCAGAAATTATTAAAGCATCCGGTTTAATCTTTTTTAGTTCCCGAAAAAAATTTTCTAATTTTAAAAAATGATAATTATGTGCCAAAATATTAGCCGTCACATACAACTTTTTATTTGCTTTCCTGGTAAGTTCTCTCGCCTTTTTGAGATCGGAAAAAGTAAAATCATTTATTCTAACTCGCAAAGAAAAATCCGGGACACCACAATAAACGGCATCCGCACCAAAAGTTAAAGCTGTCTCTAATTTTAATAGATTTCCAGCTGGAGCCAAAACTTCCATATTATTATTTTATTCTAA
>CAZSER010000051.1:0-3521 GCA_964605975.1 uncultured Gammaproteobacteria bacterium | reverse complement strand
ATTTTTAAATTTTTTATTCCTACTTATTATTGCAAAAAATTTTCCAAATTTCAATTTTTTAAATAATTTTAAAAGGTTAAATCAACTATCTCTAGTCTAACGAACTTCAAAATACTGACTATTGCCTTATTTTAGGTAATATGCTATAATTACCAAATTGATTAATTAAATTCAACATAACAACATTAAAATGGCAAACTTTAGAGAAAGAAAGAGTTTTGGCCCAAAAAAAAGTTTTGGCAACAACAAAGGTAATTTTAAGAAAAGTTTTGGTTCAAACCAAAAATATTCAGCCGTTTGTGCTTCCTGCGGTGACGACTGTAATTTACCATTTAAACCAACCGGCAATCGACCTGTTTATTGTAGCTCTTGTTTTAGCAAACAAAATGGCGACGACAATAGATTTTCAACTAACCGCAACAGTCGCGACAATGATTCTTATTCAAACAAAAAATTCTCGGCTGTTTGTTCCAGTTGCGGAGAAGATTTTCAATTACCTTTTCGCCCAATACCAGGAAAAGAGTTTTTTTGTGATCGTTGCTTTGATCGAACCGCCCCTAGGAAAAATAATGACGGTCAATGTGAAGACAAGATAAAAAAACTTGAAGAAAAAATTGATCGAATTATTAAACTTTTGACAACAGAGAAAAAAACTACCCAAGTTGAAGAAACAATAGAGCTACCAAAAGAAAAAAAGCCAAAGAAGAAAAAACCAGCTTCCGTAAAAAAAACTTCGAAAAAATAATTTTTATAAAAAAACTAAGAATCTTTGATTGTTTTTCTTGAATCAGGAATAATATGTATTTTGGTTTTTTTTCTTTGGGAGAAACTGGTATGCAAATTTTTCTTAATTATTTCTTTGTTCGTAAAAAAATCTCGATAAACTTTTTGTAAGTTTTCATTTTGATGAGCTCCTTTTGTCTTCTTTTGTTGATCAATTAGGTATAATCCTTGCGCTCTTCTTTTGATAATTTCTTTGTTATTCGGCAACGACTGTCCTCCCCCTCCAACACAACCACCAGGACAAGCCATGACCTCCATTGCATCAAAAAGCAATGGATCTTTTTGTAATTTTTTTAACATTTTTTCGGCATTTTTTAAACCACTTACCACAACAACTTTTAATGTCTTGTCGCCAATTTTAATTTCTGTTGTTTTAATTCCTTTATTACCACGAATTTTTTTGATCGAGAAATCGACAAAATCTTTGCCCGTTAAATTAAAATAAGCAGTCCGTAAAGCTGATTCAAAAACCCCTCCGCTTGCCCCGTAAATAACTCCCGCCCCAGAAGAATCTCCTAACGGATTATCCACCAATTCTTCTGGCAAATTTCTAAAATCTATTTTGTTAATTTTGAAAAGGCGGACTAATTCCCGAGTAGTTAAAACTTCGTCCACGGGGAAAAGATCCGAAACCTTTAACTCTTCTCTTTTGATCTCTTCCTTTTTTGCGACACAAGGCATAATGGAAAAAACTTTTATTTCTTCTGCTTTTAATCCTTTTTGCTTCGCCCAATAATTTTTAATAATTGCGCCCAACATCGTTTGTGGAGATCTAGAAGTACATAAATTTGGTAAAAATTTCGGCCAAGAAAATTCTAGATATTTAACCCAAGCCGGACAACAAGAAGACATTGCCGGTAAATTTTTATTAGTTAAAATTCTTTCCGCCAACTCTTGAGCTTCTTCAAAAGTGGTAAAATCGGCTCCCACCGCCGTATCAAAAACATAATCAAATCCTATTTTTCTTAATCCCGCAACCAATTTACCGGTAGAAATTTCCCCAATTGGTATTCCAAATTCCTCTCCGATAGAAACTCGTAATGCTGGTGCAAACTGAACAACTTTTCTATAATTTTTGTCAGCCAAAACTGTCGATAATCCTTCATATTCACCCACCGCTTCTATCGCGCCAACAGGACAATGCAAGATACACTGACCACAATTAACACAATCTTTATTTTTATTTTCCGAAACTTCCACCTTCTCCCTTTCATCTAAACTTAAAAACTTTGTCGGACAAACCGCTAAACAATTACCACAACCAATACATTTCGTTTGATCAAAAACCATTTTGCCCACTTGCCAAACCTTATCATTTTCATTTTTGACGGCAACAGGTTTAGCAGAAAACTTCTTTACCAAATCAAGTAGTTTGCAATGTTGAAACCAAACACAATCATCACATTCCAAAAGATGATTAGCCAAAATTTTATCTAAATTTTTTTTTCTTAGAGTTAACAACTCCGAATCTTCCGTCACCACTTCAAGACCATCCTGTACCAAAGTTTGGCAAGCCAAAACCGGATCATTTTCCCCTTTTATCTTCACCAAACACATTCCACAATGAAAATCTTTTTTTATATCCTGATCAAAACAAAGCGTGGGAATTTCTATTCCATTTTTGATAGCAACACTCAAGATCGTTTCTCCCTTTTCTGCTCGTATTTTTTTTTCATTAATTATTATCTGATAACTTTTCATAATGTTATTTTTTATTAGATTATTTTTTTTATTTTTCCACCAAACAAACCACATTAAATATGCCAAAAAGAGTAAACTTAAATTTCCATAAAAAATAAACGGATTACTCCAAGAGATTCCCGAAAATCGATAATTAGAAATTGGCCACAAAAAAGGAGTCGCAAAAAAATCAATTGAATGTGTAGGAATATCAATCAGAATATGAATAGCCCAAGCGATCATTGTCCAAAAAGGTTTCTTTTTAAGCAACCAAACAAACAAAAAGATTAACAAAAAAACCACTAAACTGTGGGTAAAGTTGTATAAACTGTGGACAAAAGAAGGAATTATTTCCATTGCTGGTGGACCAGCTTGCCAGTTAGGAGTTTCTACCAAATTAAAAAGTCCCAAAACAAAAAACAAACCAAAAGAAAAAATATCCGGCAAAAGACCAAAAAAAACCGCCCACAAATAGTTGGCTCTGTTTTTTCTTCCAGCAATAACGCCACCCCAAAGACCATGTGAAAAAATATCCATATTATTAATTATAGCAAATAAAAAGCTTCTATTGAAACTTTAATTTGAATTAAAAAATGAAATAAAAATCAACGCTACTTTGTATAATAGTTATAAGCACTCATCCTCGAGGTCAAGTTTGCTTATCAATTTACAAATAAAAGCAAAAAACTATGAACAAAAAAGTTGCTGTTTCTGTAATTTTACCAATCTTTGTTTTTTCTCTAATTATTGGAACAACCGCTTTTGCCAACATGGAAAAAGCCCCTTTTCGTCAAAACAGAAACAATGAGATGGCAGAACTTATAGCCCAAAAATTTAATATTGACGCCTCAGAAGTAGAAAAATTTTTTTCTGAATTTCACAAAGAAAAAGGATTCCCACAAGGAAAAATGGCCTTCGGCAAAAATTTCTTAGAAGAAGCAATTGCTTCCGGAGAAATTACTGCGGAACAAGCTGAATTGATAAAAAACAAAAAAGATGAATTACAAAAAAATTTAGTTGATTTTTCAAAACTTACTGTCGAAGAAAGAGAATCAATG
>CAZSER010000050.1:0-3885 GCA_964605975.1 uncultured Gammaproteobacteria bacterium | reverse complement strand
AAAAAGCCCTAAGATTGCCTAATCTTTATAGTTCTGAACCCGAGTTGGGAGCCAAGAATTTTGGTAAAACCGACCAGTTTGGGTATTTACTTCGATATAAGAAAACAAACGAGATTATGCTCGTTTTTTTGTTTGTTTTTATAATAAAAAAAACAGTACTTTTTTAAAAATACAAATCCAAAACTTTACAAAAAATTCATTTATTGTTAAAAATAAGTTGCTTATTATTAACTAATAAAACAATGGAAAATTTTATTGACCTAGACAAGATGACCATGACAAAAAAACTCAAAAGGCAAAGTTTACTCTTCCTAGCTATTGTAATCGGACTATCTTTACTTGTTAGCGCCTTTGGGACAATCGGTGCCGGAGAAAGAGGAGTTTTGTTGCAGTTCGGAGCCGTTAAAAATAAAGTTTTTAACGAAGGACTATATATTAAAATTCCTTTTATTCAAGAAGTTGTTAAAATGGATGTAAAAATTCAAAAAGATGAAGTTCCTGCCAGTGCCTCCTCCAAAGATTTACAAATTATTACCTCTAAAATTGCTATTAACTATCACCTATCCCCTGAACATGTTAATCAAATCTGGCAAGAAGTTGGAAAAGATTACAATTCTAGAATTATTGCCCCTTCAATCCAAGAGGCGGTCAAAGCAATTACTGCTAAATTCACAGCGGAACAACTAATTATCGAACGAGAAGATGTCAAAAATCAAATTAAAATTAATTTAGCTGAAAGATTAATCAAAAACAATATCATTGTTGATGAAATAAATATCACTTCCTTTGACTTTTCAGATGCTTTCAATGCCGCAATTGAAGCCAAAGTTATGGCCGAACAGTTAAAATTAAAAGCCGAAAGAGATTTAGAAAGAATTAGAATTGAAGCAGAACAAAAAGTAGTTGAAGCAGAAGGAAAAGCCAAGGCTATTCGCACCGAAGCGGAAGCCTTAAATGCCAATGCTCGAGTGGTTGATCTTCGCTGGATTGAAAAATGGGACGGCAAAGCTCCACAATACTGGGGAAATGCCTCACCTTTCTTTGGTCTAAACAAATAAATTTAAAAACCTCAAAAATAACTACTTTAAATAGTAGTTATTTTTTTTGTAATTTTCTTCTTTTTTTGATATATTTATTGTATATGAAAAAAATCATCTATTTATTTTTATTATTACTTCTTCTCCCCTTTTCAACAAAAGCCTCCCCTGTTGTAAATAGCATTCCCGAATCAATAGTTTACAAAGCAAAAGTACTGGAAATTATTGAAGAAAAATCTTTCTCCCGTGAAGACGGAACCATCGTTACACAACAAAATCTGTTGGTAAAAATTGCTAATGGTGATCTAAAAGGAGAAGAAAAAATAACAACAGGCATCGGCGAAATTGATGTTGTTCATCATATTTCAGCGCAAAAAGGCGATAATCTATTAATAATGAAACAACCACTGACTGACGGACAAGAAATTTTTGTTGTCACTGATTTTGTTCGTCAAAAAGAACTTCTTTGGTTATTTTTGTTTTTCATTTTAGCCGTTATTATAATTGGCAAAAACAAAGGATTTAAATCACTTTTGAGTTTATCTTTTACCTTTTTGATCATCATGTTTTTTATTATTCCCCAAATACTCCAAGGTAAAAGTCCTCTATTGATTTCAATTATTGGTTCAGCAATCATAATTGCTTCCGTTATTTATATCACCTGGGGTTGGCAAAAAAAATCCCACCTATCAGTTTTGGCAATTTCTTGCAGTTTACTTCTAACTGGATTAATTTCCTTTTTTTTCACAAAAATCAGTAATCTTTCCGGCCTTGCTGGTGAAGATATTATGTTTTTAATTGGCACAACCAAACAGGCTATTAACTTCCAAGGATTACTTTTGGCAGGGATGATTATTGGTTCACTTGGTG
This sequence comes from uncultured Gammaproteobacteria bacterium, assembly GCA_964605975.1. Classification (GTDB taxonomy): domain Bacteria; phylum Patescibacteriota; class Patescibacteriia; order UBA11705; family JABHMO01; genus JBAYHA01. The sequence goes on along the minus strand of CAZSER010000050.1, from coordinate 1,978 downwards.
TTCTTGATGATGTTGTCATTAGTCAAATTTCCGCCGTAGAACAACTTCATCTCGCCAACAAAAAAATGTCTTTTCGTGAACTTTTTAAAAAAGCAATGACCATTGGAACTGACCATATTAGCTCCATGACTAATACTCTTTTCTTAGCCTATGCTGGAGTTTCCTTGCCTTTATTAATGTTGTTTAGTGTTAAAAATAATATATCATTATCAATAGGAGAAGCAATTAATAATGAAATAATTGCCACCGAAATAGTTCGGACTCTCACTGGCAGTATTGGACTAATTATGGCCATGCCTTTGGCAACCCTTTTGGCCGTTTACTTTTTTCGCCAAGAAAAATAGTTTATATGCTCAAAAAAATTTATTCTTTTAATAAAAAAAAACTCCTACTTTTTCTCCGTGATGAAGTTGATATCAGTGTTGCTAACGAAGTTTTTGTTTTGCGAGAATACCGTCGTGCCGAAGAAATTATCCGATCCGCCACTAATCCTATTTTCGATATCGGCGCACATGCTGGATTTTTTACTCTTTACTGCCGAGCTTTTAATAAAAAAGTTCCCATTTACGCTTTTGAACCGGAAGAAAAAAATTATGAAGCTTTAACAAAAACAGTTGCAGAAAATAAACTGTCAAAAATAAAAATCATTAAACAAGCCGTTTGGCACAAAACGGGACAAGCTAATTTTAAAATAACCACCGACTCGCACAGTCATCAACTTCTAAACAAAAAAACGGACAAAACCATAACAACAAAAACAATAACTTTAACTGATTTTTTGACCTCCGAAAAAATACCTTCCGTTTCCTTAATAAAAGCAGATATTGAAGGTGCCGAATTTGAAATTTTCTCTGAACTACCAGAAAAAACCTTTCAAAAAATCGCTAATGTTATCTTGGAATACCACGAAAAAGAAAAAGACCAACACAAAAAATTAGAATCTATCTTTCGTCGTAATGGTTTTTCTGTTCAGGTTTTCCCTTCTAAATTTGATAAAAAACTGGGCTTTTTATTCGCCCATAATAAAAGATTCATAAAAAGATAAAAAAAATTATTCTGCTAAAAAATAATAACCAATCGCCCCAAAAGCGACCGCGACATTTAAACTGTTTTTGGATCCATTCATCGGCAAAGAAACAACTTGATCACAAAAAGATAAAATTTCTTTGGCTACCCCATTAACTTCATTCCCCAAAATTAAAACCGTTTTGTTCGCTGGGCGCCATTGTCGATAATCTTTTGCCCCAACACCTTCCTCTAATGCTACAATTGAAAAACCATCTTTCCTTAATTTTTTCAACAATGGTAAAATTTTTTGTCGATATTCCCAATTAACTATTTTTTCCGCACCCAAAGCCGTTTTGGCTAATCTAAAAGGTTGAGAAATCGGAGTTGCCATTTCTCCCCATAAATAAATCTTTTTGACTCCCAAAGCGTCCGCAGTTCGAAAAATAGCACCTAAATTATACAAACTACGAACTTCTTGAACAATAACAATTAACTCTTTTTGCATATAATTACTACTTGATATTTTATCTCATTTTTACCAATATAAAAATAGTTATGTCAAATCCAAAAGCCTATATCATTGCTGTTGATATGGGATACGGTCACCAGCGAGCAGCCTATCCCCTAAAAAAAATTGCTCCTCGAAATCAAATAATTAATGCGAATAACTATACTGGCATTCCCGCCTCCGATCGAAAAATTTGGCAAGAAAGCAGAAAACTTTATGAGTTTTTTTCTCGTTTTAAATCAGTCCCGATCGTAGGACAATTAAGTTGGAAAATTTTTGATAAATTTCAATCAATTTATCCTTTTTATCCCAAAAAAGACCTTACTAACCCGACATTACAACTTCAAAGCACCTATTCCTTAATAAAAAGAAAAAATTGGGGTAAAAATCTTATTGATAAATTATCCGAAAAACCACTACCCTTAATTTGTACTTTTTTTATCCCCGCCTTTATGGCCGAAA
>CAZSER010000049.1:0-3891 GCA_964605975.1 uncultured Gammaproteobacteria bacterium | reverse complement strand
ATATTTTTTTTTATTAAATGTTTTTCTTGTAAATTTTCGGCAACCTTTTTAGACCAATCGAAAATGTTTTTTTGTTGGGAGTTCAGTTGTTTTTTCCCAAGAATAAATTGACTTTCTTTGTCAAAAATTGTGTCTAAAAAATCATGTTCTAAAGAAGTTAATTCCTCTGGTTCTTTTGTTGTTTTTGTTAATTTAATGACAGATTTTTCAATTATCTCTATTTTTATAAAACCGCGAGAAGCTAACCAAAAAATTTGGGCGACAAAAGATTTTTTTTGCCAATGTCCGTTTTTTAAAACTGCTGAAAGTTCCAAAACGGAAAGATTTTTTGGGGGCTCATATTGAGCGATGATTGTTCTTTTTTCTTTTATATCTTTTCCATGCTTAGTCCATAAAAAGAAAGAAAAAACAATAAAAACAAAGGTGAAAACAAAGGGTAATAAAAAGTAATATTTTTCAGTAAAGGTTTGTTTATATGGGGTGATTATTTTTTTTGGAAATAATAAACTTATGGTCAGGGCTTGGTTCGGGTAAAGATTTTTGGCTTTAAAAATCAGAGTTTTTTCATTTTCCCAAAAATAGTTTTTATCATAAAGTTGCTCTTTGCTTAATAAGTGGTAATAAGAATCTATTCGGACATTAGAGTCCTCTAAATTCTTTGGAAAAATTATTTTGGCGGAAAAATTATTTATTGGCAAAGTCCACTCTTTGCCCAAAATATTCCAATAAAATTCATCACTATTTTTGCCATCATTGTTAATAATGTTTTTTACCTCATAAACAAGGCGATAGTTATTTATGCCCGAGACATTTTTTTTTGTTGACCCTATTTTCCAAGTAATGGTATTTTTATCAAAAGAGGTTGAATAGGCTATTTTTGATCCCGAGAAATCGGTAATTGATAGTAGTTTTATGGGCATTTTTATGAAGCCAGAAGGGGTATTTATTCCCAGAGGGAGAGTACGAAAAATACCATGTTTATTTGGTAAGTTTCCACAGTCGGCAACAATATTTTCGGTAATTATTGCGGAACTATCAGACCTTAATTCAATGGTTGTTTGTAGGTCTCTGATTATCCAGTCGGAAGTTGGTTCAAAAGCCAGAGATTTTTCAGTAAATGAAAAAATAGATAAAAATAAAAAGACAAATAACAAAGTTTTTTTTATAATTTTAAACTTCATATAAATAGATTGGGTTACGATTTTCATCTTGATTGCGCTTTATCTCTTTTAGGTTAGGGATGGGGAAAACATAGGAAACAATTTTTGTTCCAGGGCGACATTCAGTAATTATTTTTTGTGACAAAGCTGTCATTACTTTTGGCATCAAGAAAAAATAAACCACATCGGCTTTTTGGAGATTTTGTTTCCAAAAGTTACGGTAAAGAACGCGAAAATTTTTCTTGTAAAAAATCTTTCTTGTTTTTGCCAAAAAGTAAGGCAAAAGTGATATTTCATATCCCACGGCCGAAAAACCTCTTTTTTCGGCCTCTTCTAAAATTAGACCATTTCCACAACCCAATTCCAAAAATATCTTACCATTTTCGTTTTCTAGTAGTTCAAAAATTCTCGACAGGTCTTTTTTTCTGGTCGGTACCCAAGGAGCGGAACTCATTCCTGCCCAAGCAAAGGTTATTAAAATAAGAACAATCAAAAAATAAAGCATAGGTAAGGTTAAGAGTTGGTTATTGTCAAACTGTTTTTTATTTATTCCAACCAAGATGGAAACCAATTAAAGTCAAATTTTAGCATCCTTTCACAGCCACCAGCGCAAGGATCAAATGAAGTATTTGTTGATATGAAAAACAGTATTAAACAGATTATTGAGATAGGCAAGAATATCTTGATGTTTTTTTTATAAACTAGAGCAAATATTGCTAATAGTAATAATATTACAAAAAGGATGTTAACAACATTAAAATAAATAGTTAATTGTTCAACACAAACCATCGGGCAAAGCTGGGCTATTTCGGGAGGCATAATTTTATAATTAAAATTTAAATTGATTTTAAATATTTGTTTTTTTAAAGGTCAAAAGATTTCTCCATCTTGTAAACTGGATATCCACCATAACCGATGCATTTTTTGATGATTTTATAGCCAGCTTTTTTATAGAAATTAAGAGCATAAGTTGTCGGATAGAGAGAAAGTTTTTTTAGTCCTTTTTTTCGGGCGTACCTTTCGCCAGATAAAATTGATTTTTTACCAAATCCTTTTCCTAGACATTGAGGAATCAAAAAAAGTCTATCTAGCTTTCCCTCTTTTAAATTTATTTGAATTACTCGGGTGATTTTGTCTGTGTCAACCAAAATAAAAAAAGAGTTATCTTTCATTTCTTCTTTTATCTTTTCTGTGGAGTGTTGTTGTAATTCAATTTCTAGTTGTCCTTTTTGGTAGTTTCTGGAATTTACTTCGTGAATTGAGTTCAAAATTAGATTAGATATTTGAGAATATTCAGTTTTTTTGCTTTTCTGATTCTCATAAATTAATACCTTTTTCCGTTCCTGATGAGTTATTTTTTGAGAATTATTATATTGTAAATTTAGAATCATTAAGAGTTGGAGCGGTGAACCGGGCTTGAACCGGCGACCTTCTGCTTGGGAAGCAGACATTCTACCAACTGAACTACCACCGCATATCAAGATTATAACAAAAATAATTTTATAAATAAAGGTTTATTTTGACAAAAAAATAATATTATTTTAAAATAATAAACTCAAAGACATGTTGTTTTTGATTTTTGATCTTTGAAAATGGAGGTTTTTATGAATTTATTGGATAGACAGGCTGTAAATGAGGAATCTCGATTTATTAATTTTTTGTTAAAAAGTCTGAATGAAAAACAACGGAGAGTTTTGATAAGTAAATTCCAAGAGTTAAAAGAAGTGGACTGTTTTTCGTCGGAAGAAAAAGAGTTTATTAACTCTTTGATGCAATTAAATGATGAAGAGGTAAGTAAAACTTTTTATTGCTATCGAGATTTTATCGCACAGTTGATTATTTATTGGGGGATGAAAAAAAGGGTTTATCATAACAGTTTTTTTTATGTAATGAAGCTGTCTTCTCAGATTTTACAAGTTCTTGGTGCTGAAAACCCCAAAAAGAATAATGGCTTTTTGAAAAAACAGCCGTTTATTATTGAGGATAAAGATTTGTTGTTGACAGGAAAAACAGATTTTTTATCTTTGGAGTTCCTATTAAGAGAAGAAGAGAACTTTGAGAATTTTTATTTAAGCGATGAAAAGCAAAAGAAAAATAGGTTTTTTGAATATTTTTTTTCGGAGTCGGTTGTTTATAATATCAAAGCTATAATGGAGTTATTTGTCTTTTTGGAGGAAAGTCCTGATTTTGGTGATTTGGAAAAATCATTTTTAAGACAAATTCAAAAGAGTAAAGAAGCCGAACAACGGGAAAAAATTATTGAAAATGCCGATTTATTTGTTCAGGCAATAAATTATTTGGGAGTTGGTTGTCGTTTTCGTCAATGTCCATACCAACATGTCAAAGAGATTTTTGAAGTTATAAAGAATTATCTTCAAATTATCCCGCTAGAGGATTTTTCTGTTAAAAATTTACAAGAATTTGTCTTTAATAGCTTAGTTATGTTAGTTACCAATGATTGTTTTGTTGAAAATAAATTTTATGGTTTATTAAAAATAAGCAATCATTGTTGGATTAGATATTTGGAAAGATTTATTGTTCCTGAAAATAAATCATTAGCAAGAAGATATCTTGATTTGAAAAAAGCTATTAAGTTAGCTTCTCCGTTATTATTAGATGAACAGGCTAGATTGGTGCGTTTGGTAAATTCCAATGGTGATCCGGCAATTTATCTTTTTAATAAAGATAATGGTATGCGAATTGTTATAAAAGACAAGACTTTCTTTGAACA
>CAZSER010000048.1:0-3977 GCA_964605975.1 uncultured Gammaproteobacteria bacterium | reverse complement strand
CCCCGAATACCCCGTTTCCTCTAATAACTCTCTCTTGATAGCTTCCATTGGTATTTCATTTTTCTCAATTCCACCACCCGGAAGTTCTAATAATACCATTTCTGGCCCAACTCAAAACTGCTTGGCCAAAATAACTTGACTATCAGTAGTAATCGCCAAAACACAAACTGGCGACTTTATATTTAAAATAAAATAATCACTTATCTCTCCTGTTGGTAAAATATATTTTCGACACTCTACCTTGCGACCAAATTTAGAAAAAAGTTCTTCCGTTGAAACTCTCTGCCACTTTTTCATAACAATTTACTTTTAAAATTATAAAATTTAAATCAAAAAAATTTTGCCGTTCCTCTCTTCAAAACTTTTTGCAAAAGATCAATTTCATTTTCTTGCAATTCAGTCAAGGCAATCTTCAAGGAAACATTTGAAAAATCAACTTTTTTTCCGAACTTCTGAGAAAATGTAATTGCTGTAGCTCTATGATGCCCTTCGACACAAACTATTTTGTCAATGTCTTTACGAATAAAACCAATAAATTCAGTATCAAATGGCAACCCTTTAATAATATTCAAAACCCCCAGATCTTGAGAAAAATGTTTTAAATTTTCAATATTATTTAATAACTCTTCAAAGGTTGTTTGGTTTTTGATGGAGCATTTTTCTTGCCAACTGGAATATGGTCCAACTAACATTTGAGGAATTTCCTTTTCCGGTTTTTCAAATTGAAAAAGTTTCCACTGCCGATTTTTGAAATCAAACTGTTCAGCGGTAAAAGATCTCCACTCTTCCCAACTATCCCAACCTTTTACTTTTGTTGCACAATTAACCCACGCAGAATTACTACCCTCACAATTTCTCCAAATGGCAAAAACCTCATCCCAAATTATTTCGCTTATAAATTTCATTTTTTTGTTTTTAAGTTAAGTAAAAAAAGATTCTACCGTTATTATAACCTTAACTTCTAATAATAACAATCCACATATTCCCATAAAAAAAGTCTAATTTTAGCTTTTTAAATCAGAAACAAGAAACCATAATTGACTTTTTATTTAATGTGTGATATAATTAAAAAGTTTTTATTTGCCGTTTTATAAGGAGAGAAAATGAAAAAAATCCCATTTGGAATCTTGGTAGTCCTGTTCTTGACAGGAATTATTGAAGCCTCTAAGGCTCAGACAATTTCTGAGCAAAAGAACAAGAGGCTGGCTGGAGATTCGGCGCCGGCTCCGCAAGCGAAGCCGGTCCATAAAGATGTCGCGGTTCTTCCGCGAAATTTTATGGAGGAACTGAAACAACAGTTCCTCGCCGAATCCCATAAACCCATGGGAGGAGAAATACCCATTACTCCTCCCCAAAAGAAAGGCAGAATCAACGAAACTGCCATGCGCTATGGTTTTAAAGTAAAATAAAACCATAGCAAAAGCTCCAGACGAACATTTCGCTGGAGCTTTATTTTTTTATAGTTCTTTTAAATTCTCAACAATTAATCGCAAATTATTCCTAGCTTTTTGTTCTTTTTCTAAATAATTATCTCGATCAATGGCCAACCATCGTTCTGCTTTTTGAATAAATAATTTTTTCATCTCTGGGAAATTTTCATCACCCGACTTTTCGGCTTCATATAAATTTTCTAAAGCCAAACCAAAATCATGATTATTTTCATCTTTTATAAATGCTCTAAACCAAGCCGTTCTAACTTCTTTTTTAGCCAAATTAAACTGTGCGGGTAAATCTTTTTTTATTTCTTGCGAAGAAACAAACCTAACCTTTTGACAAATTTCCGCCAACCTCTCTGCTGTGCTTGATTGTAAGACATGATCTGCCTCAATCAACCCTTTTTGTAAATCCTCCAAAACAACACCATCCCCAGCAACAAAAGCTCTTGGGTATTTTTTTTGCCAATCACTAATAGTTAGAAGAATAAAATCCCTCATCTTTCTCAAGTTTGTTAATTTTAACTTCCGCGCATTTTGAAAATAAAAAAACGCTCCATTTAAATCATAGTCCTCTATTTTTGAAGCAACCCCAGAAAGAAATGTTCCCTCTTCTACCTCCCTTTTTACTTTGTTATATCTGATATAATCATCAATTGGCTCTAATTCTGTTGACTCATCAAGCAAAGAAGATTTGAAAAAATTTTCCGGTCTGGTATTTTCAGACAAACTAGAATCAGTAGATTGCCTCGGCGAGTTGTTAGTTATTTTTCCCAGAGAATCCTCAAACATATAATTTGAATTAATAATCTCTTTTATTATATCAAAAATTTACTTATTTTACAACATTAAACATATTAGTAAAATTATCAGTCCAAATAGGGATTTCCTTTATTTCTTCGAATGAAAGATATCCGGGGAGATACCGATCAAAAATAAATTTTTTATCTTTTGAAAAAATACCCCAAATCGACTTTTCTATCCCTTCAGCCAAAAAATCATTTTCAACAAATAATCCCCATTTTAATTCATTATTATTTGCCAAAGATTTTAAAACCGGAGCCAAATCTAAATACCTATTACTAATATGAAAAGCCAAAAAGCCATCTTCTTTTAACTTACTCAAATACAAACCAAAGGCTTCTTTTGTTATTAAATGAATTGGGATCGCATCACTACTAAAAGCATCCAAAACTAAAATATCAAATTTATTATTACCTTCTTCTTCTAAAAGCAAACGAGCATCACCAAATAGATAATTCAAAGAAGCCTTGCTCTCATTTAAATAAGGGAAGTAATTATCAGCAAAATTTTTTACTAAATTATTAATTTCATAAAAAGTAAAATGATCTCCTTCCTTCCCAAAATACGCCAAAGTTCCAGTACCCAACCCAACAATACCAACCTCTCTATTTGTTTTTTTCATTATTTTATCAAAAAGAATTCCAACCCCACTATTTTGGCCATAATAAGTAAAAGCAGGTGAAAAAACTTCTCCCTCTCTAAAGACTGAACCATGCACAGTTGATCCATGAGTTAAACTTCTTTTATATTTTCCATTATCCAATAGTCTTTCAACAACTCGCAACTGTCCATAAAAATTTCTTTCTTTTGCAATTTCTCCAAAGAAGTTATTGCGAAACAGAATGACAAGATATAAAAAAGAAAAACAAATAAAAAGAAAACCCCCTAAATAAAAATAGTATTTTGAAAAAGACCTTTTAACATTATCTTCATTTTTAAAACGCCACGACTTGATCAATTCTCTAATTGCGGTTATTGATAAAATAAAAATAATTAAAGGCAATTCCCAATAATTATTAAATAATAGTGGAGCAACAATAGAGACAAAGAAAGTACCGACCACGCCACCAATAGCAATTACCAAATAATAGAAAGTTAACTCCTCCACCGTCGGACGCAAACGATAAATTTCACTATGACAAAGAAAACAATAAAAAAACAAACACGATATAAATAATAAAACAACAAAAAAAAGCGAAAGACCAGAGACAGCAGAACTAAAAATCAAAAAAATAACCAAAAAAAACAAAATAACGGAACCAAATAAAAACAAATTCCTCTTATAAAAATTTTTATCAGAAAAAGCCAAAATCCAAGTAATCAAATAAACAGAGAACGGAAGAACCCAAAGGAAAGGAACCGTGGCAATATCAACACAAAGATGATTGGTGATAGCCAAAAAAATAGCAGAAGAAAAAGCAGATAAAACAAACCATTGTAATGTTGTTCTACTTATTATTTTCTTTGTTTTTAATTCTTTTTTTTCTAATACACTTCTTGAATCAGAACTTTTTAAATATCCAAAAATTAAAAAAGCTACTATTATTCCCCAAATAACAAATCCGATTGACCAAAAAAAACTTTGTTCGTAACTATTCAAAAAAGGCTCCAATAAAAAAGGAAATGTAACTAGTCCCATTAAAGAACCCGCATTAGAAAGCGCATATAAAAAATAGGGGCTTTTTTTGTCGTTTATTTTTACAAACCAAGACTGCAATAACGGTCCAGTTGTTGCTAAAA
>CAZSER010000047.1:0-4248 GCA_964605975.1 uncultured Gammaproteobacteria bacterium | reverse complement strand
TTAATCCCTCTTTCGCTGGGGTTATCGTTTTTTTTACAATTCTAGTTATTGGATAGACCTTTGAACAGTCTAACATCGTGGGATCAAACTTATCATTGTTAAAATAAAGTTTTAACTCCATCGTTTCTGCTGGTGGAAAAATTACAGGAACAACGACAAGGTTTTCAATAGAACCATCCTTGGCGGAATAATTAAAAACTTCCAAAAAACCACCTGCATCTGTCGACCAAAGATAAGGGATTGAAAGCTCAAAGCCACCAAACTGACCAACATCATAAGCATTCGCCATTGCCTGGCCCTCTGCCAAAATCGTTCCGGAATAGTCCTTTATTAAATAATTAAACGCATTCTCAAAAACTCGTGCTTCTCCGCTAACTATCATTGGCCAATCAACTTTTTCATTTTCTTTCGGAGAAAAAATCTTAATATTTTTTTCAACGATAACTTCTTCTTGTAGGTCAACCAACGGAACTTCTTCGACCAGTGTTTCTTGATTTTTAATAAAAACCACAGTAAATCCCCCAACTAAAACTATCAACAAGAAAAAAAGAATTACTAAAGCTTTTTTGTTCATAAATTTAGAAATTATTATTTGCAATTTTTTAAATCCATCTTTTTACTTTTTCACAGTAAATTTCATAATCTTTACCAAATCGACGACGCAGTTCCGGCTCTTCTACAAAAACAACATACAAATGAAAAAATAAAAAGAACGACATCAAATATAATAGTTGGATAAAATAACCAAACATTAAGTATTCCCCCAAAAGCAAAATAAAATAAGTTAGATAGATCGGATTTCTAGATTTTTTATAAACATGAAAAACTAATAATTTTTCGGCAGGGACAAAAGGAGCCGGAGTTCCCTTTCCTTGTCGAACAAAAAAAACAAATAAATGAATTAAAAAAACTGTTGACGAAAAAACAAAAAACAATCCCAATTCAAATAAGTGATTTGGCAAAAAATTTAATTCCAAAAAATATTCATCCCAAAAATAAACAAGCACTGCTGGACCAACAATAAAAACCACCGACCAAGTAATAATGGCTGAAAAAACACCCCAAAAGAGGCTCTTCCTTTTCATAAAAATTTTAAATTTAAAGTTCTAGCTTTTTGATCCATTTCTTTTTTTTATTTGCTTAAAAACCCAATGGCTAAGAAAAATAAATAAAACAACAACAATCAAATAATCCAAGTATTTTGAGTAGCCCTTAATAACATCATATTTTGCGCCCAAAATCACCCCACAGTAAGTCAAAAAACCATTCCACAAAGTTGCCCCAATTAATGTATAAAAAGAAAACTTCCATAAATTCATTTTTGCGACACCAGCAGGGATAGAAATTAAATGACGAACAACAGGAATAAAGCGACTAATAAAAACTGTTTTTATCCCGTATTTAGCAAAAAATTTCTCAGTTTGTTGCAAATGATGTTCATTTAGAAAAAAATATTTACCCAAACGCAAAACAAAAACTCTTCCACCATAACTACCCATAAAATAAGAAAGTCCTGAGCCAACCAAACTCCCCAAAGTACTCCAAAACATCACGGCAAACCAACTCATTTCACCAGAAAAAATAAGAAAACCAGCAAAAGGCATTACCGCTTCGCTAGGCACAGGCAAAATCATACTCTCGCCAATCATTAACAAAAAAACCCCACCATAACCAAGAGTTTCTATGATATTGGTAAAAGAAGCAACTAACCAATCAAACATATATTTATTTTATTTACTGTTATTTTTTTTAAAAGAAAATTACTGCAATTTGAGATTTCTCCCTGCCTACCGTCAGCCAGGGACGATGCTCGAAATGACAAATTGGTTTTGAGATTTCTCTGCTTTTTCTGTTTTGTCATCTCGACCGAGTGAACATCAGTAAACGAGTGGATAGATCTCATTTTTGTATTTTATAGTTTCCCAATTTTAGATTTCTCCTTGACTACCGGTACAGTAAAAATGACAAATTCGGGTGTTTTTCCTCGTTGATCAGTTGGTCTTTTCTTTGGTTGGCCAATATTATCTTCTTCCCTAAATTTTCATTTAATCAAAAAATAAATTGAAAAAGATTTCTTTATTTTTATTATAGCATTTTTAACCTTTTTTACCAAATAAAAAATCCGCCAAAGCGGAAATTTTTATCATTACCAAGTTAATGAGTAGTTGTCAGATGATCGACGCTCTCGACCAGTATTTCTTTTGTTTTTGGGACTGTTTTTTCTTGAATATTTTTTATCTTTAAAAAACTTATTTTTCTTAAATCTATTAGGAGAAGAAAAACTTTCTTTTTCATTAAAAACAACAGGAACACCATCCAGCGAAAAACTTTCTACAGGGATCTGTTGTCGAACCAATCTTTCTATTTCTTTGATATCTCTTTTTTGATCTGGCTTGGCAAAAGTAATTGCTTTTCCTCGACTTTCCGCACGACCAGTTCTGCCAATTCGATGAACATAGTCCTCATTGTTATCAGGAACATCAAAATTAATAACCAAGGATATATTTTTAACATCAATTCCTCTGGCCGCAATATCCGTTGCCACCAAAATTTGATATTTGCCATTTTTAAAACCAGCCATTGCTTCTTGTCTTTGATATAAAGTTCGCTCAGAATGAATTTCAACTGCCGAAAAATCTTTTTTTCGTAAGTCGGCCGATAATTTTTTGGCTCCAAACTTTGTCCGACAAAAAATCAAAACGGTTCCACTATTTTTGCGTAAAATTTTTAAAAGTAAATCCTTTTTTTGATCATTTTTAACAAAATAAACAGACTGTTCAACATTTTTAGAAGCTGTTCCTGCTGGTGCCACTTCAATTCTTAATGGTTGCTTCATAAAAGCTCGAGCAATCTCAGAAACTTCAACCGGCATGGTTGCCGAAAAAAGCATTGTTTGTCTATTTTCTGGAACTTGGCGTAAAATTTCTTTAATTTGAGGCATAAATCCAATATCAAGCATCCGATCAGCTTCATCCAAAACAACAATTTTTATCTTTTCCAAAGAAATTTTTCTTTGATTTAATAAATCAACCATTCTCCCCGGAGTAGCCACAAAAATATGTGGATTTCTTTTAATTGCTTTTATTTGCAAGTTCATAGAGGCACCACCCATAATAACAGCCAAGCGCAAATTAAAATCTTTACCGATTTTTTGAATCATTTCTTCTACCTGTAAAGCCAATTCTCGAGTTGGAACCAAAATCAAACCTTGCCCACCTTTTTCGGCTAGATTTTGTAACATTGGCAAACCAAAAGCTAAAGTTTTTCCCGTTCCGGTTTGAGCAATACCTACAACATCTTGCCCTTGAACAGCGACGGGAATTACTTGACTCTGAATTGGTGTTGGATTGCTAAAAAGTTTTTCCACAATAGCCAATAAAGATGGCTTAAGTCCGCAATCATTGAACTCTTTTGCTACTATTTTTTGTGACATAAATTTTTTGATGCCCAGTCAATCCGAGTCAGTCAGACCAAGATAAGACAAAACAACATTATTTGACAGAACTAAATAATATCATAATTTTATCAAGTTGTCAATTTTGATTTTATTAAATTAATTTGTCTAAATTTATTGTTTATTTTTAACTTAAAAATAGTTGCAAAAAGAACAATCACCATTTATAATAGAAGCGAAAATAAACTATATGAAAAAAGCCTACAGTATTTATGGTTTACCCTCTTGCGGTAAAACCACCCAAGCCCAAATTTTGGCCCAAAAATTCAACTATCTGCATGTTAACATGGGTGAAATTTTGCGTACAGAAATTAATTCTGGATCAGTTTTGGGAGCTAAAATAAAACAAGATGTCCAACTTGGCGACTTAATTTCTGACGATTTAATGCTCGAACTGTTAAAAAAAATAAAACTTGAAAACCAACAAAACGGTTTTATTTTTGACGGATTTCCACGAATAATTTCTCAACTCTTTCTTTTGGATAACTTTCTAAACAAACAACAGATTGAACTACAAAATGTTTTCTTGTTGCAAATATCCGAAGAAACAGTTTTAACCAGAATAAAAAATCGCGCCCAAATATTGCACCGACCAGACGACAATGATGAACAAGTAATAAAAAATCGCTTAACCATTTTTTACCAAGAATCAAAGTTAATAATCTCTCATTACCAAAAAACCGGTTTACTGATAAATATTGACGGAGAAAAACCAATCGCCGACATAACTACTGAACTTGAAAAATATTTTTAACAATAAAAAAAGCGGGATATCCCGCTTTTTTTATTAAATT
>CAZSER010000046.1:0-4382 GCA_964605975.1 uncultured Gammaproteobacteria bacterium | reverse complement strand
CGGTTTAATCGATTCTCATTAATTCCATTTGCCAAAATATTTGTTGAAGTTAAATAAACAAACATCTCACTATCTTTGGGCGCAAAAGTAGGGACAACTCGTTGATTCAAAAATTTTAAATCATTATCATCTAAATCATTACATCTAACCTTGTTCAAGATATCAATAAAGGCTTGATCATTTTGTCGATAAATTTTTTCTAATGAAAAAGTTTTTAAAACAAACATTTTAGAAAAAAGATCTTTTTGTTGAAACACCTTGGCACTAAAAAAGTAAGGACTATCATATTTTGAAAAAAAAGCCTCTTTTTCCGAAGAAACAACAACCGGTGGTAATTGATAAAGATCACCAAAAAAAACCATCTGAACTCCGCCAAATGGCGCATTTGAATCTCGACCATTTAAACGCATAAACAGATCAATACAGTCCAATAAATCAGCTCTCACCATCGAAATCTCGTCAATAATAATCGTTTCAATTTTGGCATAAATCCCAGAATTTTTCTTGCGAGTTGAAATCTGCTTTATTTTTTCCGAAGAAATCTCAGGATGAAAACCAAAAAAGGAATGAACTGTTTGTCCGCGAACATTGACTGCCGAAACTCCGGTTGGAGCCAAAACAACCAAATTTTTATTGGAATGCGAACGAAAATACTCCAACAAAGTCGATTTCCCCGTTCCGGCTCTGCCCGTAATAAAAACATTTTCAACTCCTCCATCAAGCAGTTGAAAAATATCTTTAAACTGCTCGGAAATCTCTATTCCTGACCAATTTTTCTTTTTGATTCTTTCTTGAAACTTCATAATGTACAAATTTTACCTTGTTTGTTCTTTTCTGTAAAATCATTACTCCATAAAAAAAACAACGGCCTTGCGCCGTTGTTTCGATAAAAATTTTTACTTTCGAGAAAATTTACTAAAACTGGCCAAAAGATAAACGGCAGAAAGACCAACCAAAATATAAACCACTCTGGCCAAAAGAGACATTGAGCCAAAAATAAAGGCAACCAAGTCAAAATCAAATAAACCAACTAATGCCCAGTTTAAACCACCAACAATAACCAAAAGCAAAGCAATAATATCCAAAGTTTTTAATTTCATATTTTTTTATTTTTAAACGATTTATTAACTTTCAAATCCCGACCTTTTACTGATTTGATTTTATTTTTGAATTTTTTTTATAATTACCGAAATTTTTTTGGCGACCGATTCATCCTTAGCAACATTTATTTGATCCATCCTTCCAAAAGAAAAATATTTCGAAGCTCCCCAAAAAACATATTTATAATAAATTTAAAGGAAAAAAACAAAATCTATTGACTTTTTTAAAAAATATTATATAATTACAAGTTAAAAGTTGGTTAATAGCTCCGTTTTAATGAATTCTTTTCATTAAAATTAAGCTGACTAATCAGCAATTCAAACCGTACCCACGGCTATAATATGGGAAAGGGGGACCGATGTACAAAGTAGCGAGAGAAAATGGGAAGTTTGGTCATGGGACCGTCCTTAGCGCCGAGATTACACTCGGGCTGAAAAAAGGATACGGTGGCTTCTCCCAGGAGAAGCAGGCAGTCCTTGAATGCCTGACAAAGAGGTATTGTAAGGAGGCCTCAGCAGAAAGGCCTTTTATTCCGTTCGTGGTCACCGAGGCGGTGATCACCTATGCCTACCCAACAGAAAATGGGTGGCACGGAGAACACGAGCCTGCGCTCGTGCTTTCCTCGGAAAAATCGCCGCTTTATGCGGCACATTTTGATGACGAGGAATGGAAGAACCTCGTCGAAGAAACGGCTGAACACCTCGGAGAGGTGTTCGAGCAGTTCCGAGTGTATGTTGTGTACACTCGGAAAGAGGTGAAGATCTTGCAAAAGATCTAGCCTTTAAATAACTGGGGCGAGTTCGATAATCGACTCGCCCTCTTTTTTTATTGAAAAATCAACATTTTTCCAGTAGAATAGATACTAGACAATTAGGAAAAATAAACTAGACAAAATATGCGCATACCAAAAAGAAAAGGCGAAGAACAAAATAACCACTCACATGACCCTTTTATTACCAAACAAAAATATAACGAAATTCAAGAAAAAATAAACTTCTTAAAAAATAAACACCCCCAGTTAGCCGAAGAAGTTAAACGATTAGCGGAGTTAGGTGATTTTTCTGAAAATGCGGAATATCAACTGGCCAAAGGAAAACTAAGAGGATTAAACCAAAAGATTTTGGAGTTAGAAAACAACCTTAATCATTCACAAATAATTAACTCTCCCGAAAATAATTTATCAGTTCAACTAGGCCATACCGTCACAGTTCTAACCAACAATAAAACAAAAAAATACCAACTTTTGGGTTCAAATGAAACTAATCCATCGCTAGGTATAATTTCCCAAAACTCACCAATCGGTAAAGCTCTCTTGGGCAAAAAAGTAGGAGAAACTTTTTTTATTGAATTACGAAACGGCCAAAAAACCATTTATCAAATTATTGCTATCGACTAAATCGCCACTGTCACCATCTTTAACTTTATCCACCAAAAAATATCTTTAAATTAGCCAAAAATACAAATTCGCTCTTGCGGATTTTTATTTTTGGCTTTACAATCTTGGCGAAATTAATAAATAATAAACATAAAAACATGTTAGCCTTATTTCAAAAGAAATTTCGTTTTGGCTTAATTGCTTCTATGGTTTTTCTTTTTACCTTTGTGATAGGAACTACCGTTTTCGCCTCAGCTGATGGCGGACATGGTCATTCCGCAGCAATTACTTTTTTATTCATTGCCATAATTTTGATTATGGCCAAAATCAGCAGTTTAGTTGAAAAAATCGGTCAACCATCCGTTTTAGGAGAACTTTTAATTGGTGTTTTAATGGGAAATTTGGCACTTATTGGCATAAACATCTTTGAACCAATCAAAACGGATTCTGTTATCGCTTTTCTGGCAGAATTAGGCGTTGTTATTTTATTATTTCAAATTGGATTAGAGTCAAATATCCAAAAGATGAAAAAAGTGGGAACTCGGGCTTTTCTTGTTGCTTGTGTTGGAGCCATTGTTCCGTTTATTCTTGGCGCCTATATTTTGGGGCCAATAATATTACCAAACATGGACTCTAATGCTTATCTTTTCTTGGGTGCCGCCTTAACCGCAACATCCGTCGGCATTACTGCTAGAGTTTTTCAAGATTTAAAAAAATTACATATTCCAGAAGCGCAAATTGTTCTCGGAGCCGCCGTTATTGATGATGTTTTGGGTTTAATTGTTTTAGCCATTGTTTCTGCTATTGCCACTTTGGGAGCTGTAAGTTTGGGGATGATCGGATGGATTACTGCCAAAGCAATTCTATTTTTGGTCGGTTCAATCGTTTTAGGACAATTATTAGCCCCAAGAGTTGGAAAATTTCTTTCCAAAATTCAAACTGGCTCTGGAATGAAATTCACCTTGGCAATGAGTTTTGGTTTAACTTGTGCTTTTTTGGCTCAAAAAATTGGTTTAGCACCAATCGTTGGCGCTTTTGCAGCCGGTTTAATTCTTGATCCTGTTCATTTTTCTCATTTCAAAGAACCGGAAATTGTCGACGATGTCAGAAAATCACTCAACGGAGTCGAAGAAAAAACCAAGCAAAAAGTTTTGGAAGCTATCCATCCTCATGCCGAAAAACATGTTAAAGATTTAATTCAACCAGTGGGAATGATGTTTGTCCCAATATTCTTTGTCATGACTGGAATGAATGTAAAACTGGAAACATTATTTAATCCAACAATTATTTTTTCCGCTTTAATTATTACCGCCATTGCCTTTGTCGGCAAGATAGTCGCTGGATTAGTTGCTGGAAAATGTAATAAACTTTTAGTTGGAGTTGGGATGATCCCTCGTGGTGAAGTTGGTTTAATTTTTGCAATGATTGGAAAATCTTTGGGAGTTTTGAATGAAGAAATTTTTTCCATCATTGTTATTATGGTAATTTTGACAACGCTATTAACTCCTCCAATTTTAACCATGATTTTAAAAAAACAAAAATAGTTTATAATAAAAAAATCACCTTGATTAAAAGGTGATTTTTTTATTTTTTTATAAATCACAGTCCTCCGTCATTGCCGGACAGTTATTTACCTCTCCCAAACAACCAACTTTTTCATCATCCCAAGCGGTACATTCAGCCAAACAAGAATCTCGGCCATCTTGAAATAATACCTCATCAGCACCGGGAACCAAAGTCAAGCAACGATTAACATAATTATCACAAGCTAAATGACACTCTTGCGAATACGCTTTTTCTGTTTTACTATTTATTTCCGGTTTTGTTTCAAAACTTTCTTTAACATCTTTATAATCACAACCGGAAAAAACAACCAGAATAAAACTCATTAGTAAAAAATTTTTTA
>CAZSER010000045.1:0-4574 GCA_964605975.1 uncultured Gammaproteobacteria bacterium | reverse complement strand
AAACAAAGACAACCCAATTTGTCATTTCGACCGTAGTGGAGAAATCTCAAATTGGGAAAAGTAAAAGTATTAAGAATTACAAGGACGAGATCTCTCGACTACGCTCGAGATGACAAGGCAGAAAAAGGCAGACTAGCAGTTCGTTTAGTCGAGATCACAAAGTAGAGAAAAATAAAAAACTGCCAAAAATAGTTATCCCCAAAGTGTCGAGTTTTCTTGACACTTTTTTTATTGGGGAAAAATGCCCTTTTGTTTTACAAAAAAGTTGTTTGATTTTTTCGTCAAAAACGGTTTGGAAATTATCGATAAAAAAAAGATAATAAAGATAAGAGAATTATTAAAAACACACGGCCGTGTGATAAAAAATAAAAAAAATTTATGTCAGAAAAAAAATCAACTTTTCCAAATCGGGAGAACTATGTCAATAAAAAAATGACCAGAAGAAATTTTAGTAAAGTTGCGGGTGGTATTTACTTGCATACCGGCGTTATCGCCGGCAAGAAAAATGTTTTTACCACGCCAGAATATCTAGATATGATGGTTGGCGCAATTAAATATGCCGAAACCACCAGAGATATCAAAAATATCGGATTTGTGGTCATGCCAAACTTTTTTCAGTGGATTTTTCAATTAAGCCCTAAACAGGATGATCCAATGTTAATTTATGGTGAAGTAAAGAAATTTATGGCGAGAGAAATTTTGAATAATTTATTTATTGAGAAAAAAACGGGAACTTTTGGTGATGCCGAAACGACTAAATTAACCAATGGTCGAATTAGACGCTCAAAACCGGAAAAAATTTTGTGGACTTTTGAAGAAATTGCCAAAAAAATGGAAAAAGGAAACAAGCAAAGATATCGAGTTTGGCAACCAAAAACGGAAACAGTTTTACTTTCACCAGAGGAATTACCAATTTATTTACAAAAGATGAAAAAAATTCCTACCAATCCCCGTTGGCAATTACATGATCGGCATGGTCGGTATCCTTATATGTATATTTGTGAGGATTATGATTTACCGCCAGATGATCAGGATATAAGTTATGTCGAAACGGCCGTTTTGACCAGGGAAGTTGTCGCCAGTGGCGCAATAGGCTAAGAATTCAAAAGGAAGGTGGAATAAAATTAAGCGTGGAATTTCATCTTCCTTTTTTTAGAAATAATTTAATTATTTATGAATAAAAAATGGAAATGGTTATTGTTGTTGCTGTTGGGACTTTTTTTGCCAAGTGGTAATGTTTTTGCACAAGTTCCAAATATGGCGATGACAACCAATGGAAACATTTATCAGTTTATTATTGTTGGTTGTGAAACGGAGCTTTGTTGGGATCGAGTTTGGAGCGGGATTAAAAACAGTTCTTTGATAGATGGTCTTTCCGATTTGTCGGTATTACCAAACGAATCACAAGCGGATAATAGTAATAATGGCTCAGAAAATAATAATGAAAGTGATGATGCAGTTGTTCCGATTGAAACAGCTCAACAGGTTGAACCTTTGACAATTAGAATTTCAGAAATTTATCCCGTTCCCAAAACTGGAGAAAAAGAGTGGGTAGAGCTTTACAATGCGGGAACTGTTCCTGTTGATTTGACCGATTGGCGATTATTGGAACATGGAGGAAAAGTTAGTTTGCTGAGTGGCATCTTGGAACCGGGAAACTATTTATTTGCCGAAAAGAGCTCTTTGAATAATGATGGTGATACGGTCACCCTTTTTTCGAGAGACGGTGTGTTAATTGATGCCGTTAGTTATGGTGATTTTAATAATGATTTTAATCATGTCAGTGCCGTTCCTAAATCTGGTCAAGCGATTATTTGGTGGAATGATAACTATTTGATTTCGGAAATGGCGACTCCGGCGACGGCAAATATTTTGACGGAGCCGGCAGAACAAGAATCGGAAAACATTTTAACTCCGTCTTATTTTTCTGAATTAACTGAACAAATTAATATCTCTACGGTAAATGTTTTGGAAGTAGCGGAGGAAAAAACTGCTCAGGAGGATGAACTGATGAGTTATGCCGAGTTTACAATAAGAATTAATGAAGCGTTGGCTTCTCCCGTGATTGGCGAAAAGGAATGGGTGGAACTTTTTAACTTTGGTCAAGAAAGAATAAACTTAAAAAACTTTTTCTTGGATGATGAGGAAGGAGGCTCTGCTCCTTATAAAATTAAAGAAGATCTTTTTATTGAACCGCAAGGTTTTGCGGTTATTGGTGCAGAGGAAACTAAATTGGCTTTTAATAATGATGGAGATCAGATAAGACTTTTATCCCCTGATGGGCAACCACTACAAGTGGTTGCTTACGGTAAACACAAAGTTGGCCAAAGTTTGGCTTTTAGTGACGGCGACTATTTTTTTGTGGATAACCCAACGAAAGGTTTTTCTAATGAACAGGCATTATCGGACTCTTTTTTGTTAGAATCAGAACAGGATGAGGTAAAAGTTTTTAACTCTGCCAGTTTTGTTGTCAAAGAAAATGAAAAAACGGTAGTTGAAGATGAAAAAACAACCGCCAAGGAAAATAAAAATGATAAAAATTCCGATTATAAATTGAGCAATTTATTGGACTTTGGCAATCGTGTTGCCGGAGAAAAAATAGAAATTGGCGGTCCGCTACTTGTCGAGCCGGGGTTTTTTTCTAGTAAGTCCGCTTATTTACCGGGAGTAGAGTTATATGTGGGAAAAGATTTTGGAATAACACAGGCTAGGGGACAGTTATTAACGGTGCGAGGAGAAGTTTCGGAATATGCGGAGGGCAAAAGATTGTTGATGCGTGAGGTTGTTATTGATGAACAAAGTAGTCAGTTAGATCAAGCTCAAATGGTGAGTAGTTTTTCTGTTGATTTAGTAAAATATTTAATAGAAATTGAAGGTAAATTTTTGTCCAAGGTGGAGGATATCTATTACTTTTCCAATGAAGGAGAAGAGTTTAAAGTAAAATTAAACAAAAACATTACTAAAAAATTTGAAACGGAAAAAGAGTATAAAGTAAAAGGGGTACTTTTGTCCAAGAAGAATGAGTTGGTATTGTTCCCTCGTGATGATCAAGATATAGAACCTTTGGATTTTTTAGATATTGAAAACAAAGAAGATTTAGTCGTTGCTAAAACTAACTATTATGATTGGAAAAGTGGGTCAGTTCTGTTAGTTATTATTTTATTTTGTCTAATAATTACTTTTTATAAAGTTTGGCAAAGGTATCCACATATTTGGGGGATGTTAAAAAATAAATTATTAATAAAATAGGATAACTACTTGTGTATAAACTTTGGTTGAACTTTGTTTTTGTGGTATAATAAATTTGAATTTAAACAGAAATTAATGTTAGAAAATTTGAAACAAGGTTTGCAACTTTTCTTCAAAAAGATTAAAGGAGTTTTTTCTCGTTTAAAGTTTTTCTTTTTGTCTGGAAATATAAAGTTTTTGTTATTATTTTCACTAATTGTTATTTTTGTTTCAGTGTTTTTTTGGGGAGTAGAAACTATTTTTGCCGCCAAGAGTATAGGTGATACTTTGTTAGGTCTTGTAAATTGGGTTTTGTATGGTATTTGTTCCGCGTTGGGATGGATTGCAGCGACGATTTTTTCTGGTGTTGTCTTGATTAGTTCTTATAATGATTTTGTCACTTCGGTAGCCGTTAATAAGGGGTGGGTAATGATTCGTGATATTTGTAATTTATTATTTGTTTTTGCCTTATTAGTGGTTGCTTTTGGGAGTATTTTGAATATAAAAAACTATAAGATTGAACAAAGTTTACCCAAAATTGTTGTGGCTGCCGTAATGGTTAATTTTAGTAAGTTGATTTGTGGATTAGCTATTGATTTTGGTCAAGTGGCAATGATGACTTTTGTTAATGGGTATTCAGCTACGGCTGGAGGAAATTTAATTAATGGTTTGAGATTGCAAAAGTTAATGTCTTTTGATGTTTCATCGGGGGGGAGTGAGATAGATCCAATCGATGTTACTGGAGCGTTAATGATGGCGATTTTTATTTTGGTAATTACTATTATTGCAATTATTAGGATTCTTATAATGTTAGTTTGGAGAATTGTTGATTTATGGTTTTTGGTGATTGTTTCACCATTGGCTTTTTTATCAAAAGCAATGCCTTTTGCTATTCCGATGAAAGAAGTCGGAGATTGGAATAAGAGATTTGCGACTACTGTGGCGGTAGGTCCGATTTTGGCTTTTTTCTTGTGGTTAAGTTTGCTGATTATGGCTAACCCTGATCAAATGATCAAAAGTGATACAGAGGCTTTAAAGAGCAAAACTGCTACTGGCGGGGGTAAGATTAAGGGTAGTGTTTTTTTGGTAGATAATTTTATTCAAACAGCAATGGCTTTGGGATTATTGTTTGCAGGAGTAGAATTTGCCAAAAGTGCAGGAGGGCGAGTTGGTGAGTCAGCTGGGGTGGCTTTGGGACAGATGAAATCATCATCAACTTGGCTTGCCAAGAGAATGAGTGGGTATAAATCTATATATGAAGATCGAGTCGGACAAGTTGGTAAAGGGTTTTCTGAAAAACTTAAGGCTTGGGATCAGGCAGGAACAAAGAAAACTCAAGCTAAATA
>CAZSER010000044.1:0-4799 GCA_964605975.1 uncultured Gammaproteobacteria bacterium | reverse complement strand
GGCGTTGATCCTGGATCAAAATATACTAAAGCCAAAGAGTTGGGAATAAAGGTTTTAACAGAAGAGGAGTTTGAAAAGATTATTAAATAGTTTTTGGTTGTTTCATTTTTTTAATAGTGGGGAGAATTTTTGTTAAAAATTATTAGAAATAATAAAATAAAAAGTCTATTTTTGAACTTTTTATTTTTACGTAGAAATAAAAAATCAATTTATTTGACAAAATTTTTTTAATAGGTTATTTTGGGGAGGTTCTTTTGGAGGTTTAAATGTCCCAAAATAAGGCAAGAAGGAGTGAAAAACATGAGGAGTGGGAAAAAAGGAAAAAAGCAGTTTTTGTTTGGTTTCTTTCGGTTATTATTTCAATTATCGGAGGAGCAATAGTTGGATTTGGGATGTTAAAGTTGTTAGTTTGGACATTGATCCAAATTGCTGAATAAAAAATTGACAAAGCTCTACTTTTGGGGCTTTTTTTCTTGTTCAATTTTACTGGAAAAGGTATAATTTAAAGGAATTAAATAATTTTTTATGAAAATAGACAAAGATCAAATAGAACATTTGGCGGGATTGGCAAATCTAATGTTGTCTGAAAAAGAAAAAGAAAGGTTTGCGCAAGATATCAGTTCTATTATTGGTTATGTTGATCAATTAACGGAACTTACCGTTTCTGAAAAAGAAATTTTTTTGGAAAAAGATGGGCAGTTGTTCCGAGATGATGAGTCGGTAAATATTTTTAGTCGAGAAAAATGTTTAGCCGAAGCTCCGGAAATAGAAAAAGATCAATTCAAAGTAAAAGCAGTTTTTGATCGATAATTTATGATAAAAAAAGACAACAATACTATTGAAAATTTACATCGTCAATTAGTTAACGGCGAAATTTCTGCCGTTGAGTTAACAAAGGACTATTTTTCCAAAATTAAAAAAGCCGAACAACAGTTAAACTGTTTTATTTCTTTAAATGAGGATGAAGCGATTATCAAAGCATCTGAAATTGATCAAAAAATTAAATCTGGACAAAAAATTGGCTGGTTGGCGGGAATCCCGATGGCTGTCAAGGACAATATGTTAGTTGAAGGGTTAAAATGTACGGCTGGTTCAAAAATGTTAAATAACTATTTTGCTACTTATTCAGCAACGGTTGTTGAAAAAGTTATAGAGCAAGGAGCAATTATTTTGGGGAAGACCAACATGGATGAGTTTGCTATGGGATCAAGTGGCGAAACTTCTTTTTTTGGCTCCGCCAAAAATCCTTTTGATTTAGATCGAGTTCCGGGAGGTTCCAGTTCCGGCTCCGCATCCTGCGTCGCCGGCGACCTTGCCGTTTACAGTTTAGGTTCTGATACTGGTGGTTCGATTAGACAACCGGCTTCTTTTTGTGGTTTGGTGGGGTTAAAGCCAACTTATGGTCGAGTTTCTCGTCATGGTTTAATTTCTTTGGCTTCCAGTTTTGATCAAATCGGACCATTGACTAAAAATGTTCGTGATTGTGCTTGTGTTTTTGAAGTTATTTCTGGTTCTGATGGTTTTGATGCCACTTCATTAAAAGAAAATAATGAAGTCTTGAATCATCTGGGAGCTGATCTTAAAGGTAAAACCATTGGTTTGCCCAAAGAGTTTTTTATTGAGGGGATGGATGATAGAATCGTCAAAAAAGTGCAAGAAGTGACCGAAAAAATTAAAAGTTTAGGTTTAAATATCAAAGAAATAAGTTTGCCGTTAAGTAAATATTCTTTGGCCGTTTATTATATTTTGATGACGGCGGAAATGTCCAGTAATTTAGCACGATTTGATGGTGTTCGTTATGGCTTTCAATCAGAACATTCAACCTTGCGTGAAATGTATCAAAAAAGCCGATCAGAAGGCTTTGGCGATGAAGTTAAACGGAGAATAATTTTGGGAACTTATGTTTTGAGTTCCGGTTATTATGATGCTTACTATAAAAAAGCGGAAAAGGTTAGAAATTTAATTCGGCAAGAATTTAAAGAGGCTTTTGACTATGTGGATTTTATTATAACACCAACTTCTCCCTGTCTGCCGTTTAAAATAGGAGAGAAGTTTAATGATCCTTTGACGATGTATTTGTCTGATATTTTTACCGTTTCTGCTAATGTTGCTGGAATTCCGGCGTTGTCGATGCCAATTGGTCAAGTTGAAGGTTTGCCAGTGGGGTTGCAAATTTTGGGGAAAGATTTTTCCGAAAAAGAAATTTTAAACTTAGCTTTTCAGTTGGAGTAATTTTTATGAAAATTGCTATTTGTGGAAGTTTGGATTTTACTTATGAAATAAAAAAGATTGCTGATGATCTTATAGCTCAGGGATTTGAAGTTAAAATTCCAATTAGTTCCGAAAAAATTTTACAAGGAGAATTTAATTTGGAGCAAATTATTGAAGAAAAAAAGAATGGTCAGTTTAGTCAACGAGTTTTGTTGGCAGATGCTATTCGAGAATATTACAGGGTTATTCAGTCGGTTGATTTTGTTTTAATTGCAAATTTTACCAAAAAAGAAATCGCAAACTATATTGGTGGTAATACTTTTTTGGAAATGGGATTTGCTCATGTTTTGCACAAAAAAATTTTTTTGTTAAATGAAATTCCAGCTGTTTCATACTTTGATGAAATTCAGGCTATGTCTCCGATTGTTATACATGGTGATTTAAGTAGAATTAATTAGGTTAATATGGGATTTGTTTTTTCAAAAAATTCTTGTTTGTTAATATAACAATGGTCAAAAAAAACATCAAATTTATAGATCTATTTTCTGGAATAGGCGGTATAAAAATAGCGTTTGAAAATGCTGGTTTTAATTGTGTTTTTTCAAATGATTTTGATAACAACTGTAAAATAACTTTTGATTTAAATTTTTCAGAACTATTTAATATAGATAAGCAAATGGTTTTAGGGGATATTTCTCAAATTTCAACAAGTAAAATTCCAGATTTTGATATTTTGACAGGCGGTTTTCCTTGTCAGCCTTTTTCTGTGGCAGGATATAGACAAGGTTTTAAAGACGAAAAAGGAAGAGGAAATGTATTTTTTGATATTATTCGTATCTTAAAAGATAAAAAGCCAAAATCATTTTCACTTTATTAAATATTTTTATGAAACAATTTTTTATTCCAGATACATTAAAAGTCGGCGAGTATTATTCAAATGATCAAATTAAATATGCTTTAGAAGTTGCAAATTTAGGAGGAATTAGACCAAAAATTAGAAATAAAGAGCTTGATTTTATTGTTTTAATAACTTCGGCAGAAGAAACAAAAAACATAATCAGAAATCCGTATGCTGACAAAATCGAGGGAGATATTTTGACTTATACAGGGGCAGGATTAAAAGGAGATCAAAATATTTCAGGGGTAAACAAAAGACTTGTTGAACAAAAAGAAAAACCTGTCCCAATCCTTGGATTTTTAAAAGAAGGTGTTAATCAATATAAATTTATTGGCTTTTTATTCTTACTAAGAAACTATCAAGATTATCAGCTGGATAACCAAGGGGAGCTAAGAGCTGTTTGGCTTTTTGAATTTCAAATTTTTTCAGATATTACACCCTTGAAAATTGGCAATTTTAATGATCTTTTTTTGCCTTTTTATAATCAGTTTAAAAAAGAGATCTTGCCAGAAGACACAATTATTGATTCCTTGTTTCCTCAGAAAAAGCAAGACGAAATTATCTTGCCAAAATTAGATGAAGAAACTTTAAAAAGCATTGAAACATTAAAAAAGAATTTATTAACAATAAATCCTTATGAATTTGAAGTCTTAATGTCAAAACTTATTAAACACACTGGATTTGAAAATGTTGAAGTTACGAAAAAAAGTGGTGATGACGGAATTGATGTGAATGCTTTTTTGAAACATAGATTTAGCCTTGATTTGAGCTACCAGTTTCAAGTGAAAAGATGGAAACATTCAGTAGGAAGAAAAGAAGTTGCAAACCTAAGAGGAAGTCTAGGCTTTAATAGTTTTGGAGTAATTATTTCTACAAGTCACTTTACATCTAGTGCTATTAATGAATCTCGGGGAATTGGAAAAACACCAATTAATTTAGTTGGGATGAAAGATTTATATGAAATCATTAGAGAAACAAAATTTAATTTATTCTTACAATAGATATGAATTTAATTTGCACAATCAACGAAAAAAACCTTATAAAATACGGACAACTAATAAAATATAGTTTTAGTAAAAACTATAAAAGGAAGGTAGCTGTTTCAAAAATTCTTGGAAAATCTTACACAAAAAAGAAGTTCATAGTCTATCAAGATATGAGAAAAGGATTATATTTTAAAGATAAACCAGATATAGTTCAAATCAAAGAGCAAAATAATTTAAGAGATCCAAATTTATTTGTAGAAATTAAAAACACCTCTGAAAATGATCGCTGGATTGGTCTTACAGAAGAGCAATTTAACACAATAAAAAGAAGTGCTGGAGGTAATAAGGTTTACATGATTTATGCTTCAATTCGTTCTCAAGCAATAAACAATAATCCAAAAACAACTGATTTGACCGGAATGTTTTTAAAAGAAATAGAAGATAAAAGTAAAAGTGAGATATTTCAAAAATTTGCAAACTTAAATGCTGAGTGCAAAATTGAATTCATTATCTCATCAAATGATTTGGAAAAATTTGCTTATCCTTTCGAGCGTGGAATGAATATGTATGAAACGAATTTATTTGAAGAAAAAAAATCAAGCTCATTTTATTCTAAAGACGGAATCAGAAAAGATGTATTGGATATTAAAGAATATAAAAATTTTAATGGAACAATGAACTTGGAAATAGAAAAGGGATTATAT
>CAZSER010000043.1:0-4922 GCA_964605975.1 uncultured Gammaproteobacteria bacterium | reverse complement strand
GTCAAAATTACAGGTAGGAAAATGGTTTTACATCAAATGGATCTTCGTCCTGGATTAACCAATAAAATATCTGCTCCTTTTGTTTCCCATATTACCGTAGCATTTCCGGAAATGGGAAAAAATTTTGATGTTCGTAAAACAATAGTCTTGGCAACTCCAGTAAAAAATTTAAAATATGAAGGGGATAAAAAATCAGCATTAAAAATTTTTGGTTTCAAGGAGGATTTGCCAACAGTTTTGATAATGGGAGGATCTTTGGGCGCCGAGAAAATAAACAAATTGGTTTTTCAGGGATTAGCGGAGTTGTTAAGTTTTTGTCAAATTATTCATGTCACCGGATTAACGCAAGAGTTACAGTGGGAAAATCGGCAGGAATTTGGTGTTTTGGCCAGTCGATATGTTAATTTCGCATATTTGGAAGAAAATTTAGTTCCAGCCTATCACGCTTCCGATTTAGTTGTTGGTCGTGCTGGACTGGGAATGATTTCCGAGTTATTAGAGTTGAGAAAACCGATGATGTTAATTCCAATTCCCGATAACCAACAAGAGGACAATGCTAACTATTTTAGAAAGGCGGGGGCGGCTTTGGTTTTAGAACAGTCAAGTTTAGAAGTTAAAGATTTTATCAGTAATGTTAGGAGTTTATTGGCGGATAAAAATGCTTTATTAAGGTTAAGTAAAAATAGTGAAAAAATTGTTATTGGTTCGGCAACGGAAAAATATGTCGATTTTGTTATTTCTTTGTTAGAAAAAAAATAAAGTATTAATAATTTTATGTTCCAAAAAGAAAAAATAGTTTTAACTACCAATGAGAAAAAACTATTTATTATTAATCATCATGGTATTGTTATTTTCTCTCACTTGTTATTTACTTTTCTTTTGGCAGTAGTTGATTTTTTCTTGTTATATTATTTATTTATGCAAGGTTTTTGGGGGGTCGGGGTGTTTTTTTTGGTTTTGTTTTTTTCTGCTTTTTATTTCTGGAGGGTTATATTTTTATGGAAACGAAATTATGTTTTGATAACCAATAAAAGAATAATAGATTTTGAGCAAGTAGGTTTTTGGGAAAAGTACCAAAACGAATTCTTGTTAGACGATCTTGTTAGTGTAGAAGTAGAAAAAACCGGATTATTATCAAAAATATTAAGGTATGGTAATTTGAAGTTTAAATTTATTGATGAGGATATTCCTTTTGAAATTTATAAGGTAGTTAATCCTGATTTTTGGCAAGAGAAAATAATTGAACTGATAAAGGTTGATTCGGTGGGTGGTTTTACCAGTGCGGTGGATTTGTTATATGATGAAATTTGTCGTTTGGATAAAAAGGAAAGGGATCTTTTATTTAATAAATTTAAAAATAGAGAACAGGAGGATGATGATCTTTGAGGTGGATGAATTAGTAGATTTTTATTATAAATTTATGCTATAATTTCAATATGGTTAATAAAAATAAACAAAAGAGTGTAAAATTACAAAAAGTTTTACTATTGTTTCTTTTTATAATTGTTTTATTGGCTATTTTGGGTATTATTCGTGAATATGGGAGAAAAATTGAACTGGATAGAGATTTAAGTAAATTAGAACAAGAAATAAAAGAAGAAGAGGTTAAAAAAGAGCAGTTTTTGAGTTCACTGGATTTATATCAAAGTGATTTTTATTTAGAAGAAATGGCGAGAACAAAATTTAATCTCAAAAAAAATGGTGAGATAGTGGTCGTAATTTCTGAAAATGAAAAAGTAATTGAAGAAAGTTTGAATAACAAAGAGAAATCGGAAAAATCTAGTTTGGTTAAAAATAATCTTGGTATTTGGTGGAACTATTTTTTTGGTGATAAATATAATTTAAAAAATATTGAAAATAATTTATAAAAATTATGGATGAGCAAAAAGAAGTTCAAAAAAAATCAGAGGGGGACGTAAAACAGTTTTCGGGGTATTCGTGTTTAGTTTTTAATAAAGCAAAAAAAGTTTATAAAGCTATTCCAAAAACCACTTATTTGTTGATACTGGTGATTTTGTTGTTTATCTTTTTTTCCTTTGGAATTGCTGGGTTTGCTATTTATCGACAAGGAACGGATAATAATTTTTTAACCGAAAAGTTGGCAAGAGTTTTACCTTATCCGGCGGCAATGGTTGATGGCAAAATAATTACTTTTTATGATTGGAATTTTGAAGTTAAGGCGATCAGTAATTTCAGTGAAAAAAAGTTTGGTTATGTGGAAAAAAAAGAGATTGGTGCTGATGTTTTAGAAAAATTGATTAATGAAAAAATAATTTCAAAAATTGCGGCTGAGTATCGCGTTTCTTTGACGGAATCGGAAATTGATGAAATGATTAAACAAGTCGCGGAAGAATCTGGGGGAATGGAATCTTTTGTCCAAAATATTCAAGAATATTTTGGTTGGGATTTAGAAACTTTTCGTCAGCATATTGCTTATCCGGAAATTTTGCGTGATAAGTTAGTAAAGGAGTTATCTTCTTCAGATAAAGCCCAAAATGAAGCTCAGAAGAAAGCGGAAATTATTAGAGAAAAAATTGTTTCTGAAAAAATAAATTTTGCCGAGGCGGCCAAAGAGTATAGTGAAGATACTGGTACTGCCGAAATGGGAGGTGATTTGGGTTGGTTCAAGAAGGGCGTGATGGTTAAAGAGTTTGAAGATGTCGCTTTTTCTTTGCAACCGGGAGAAATTAGCCAACCGGTTAAAACTGTGTATGGGTATCATTTAATAATGTTGGAAGCCAAAAATGAAACTGATCCGAATACGGGAGCGATAGCTCAAGTAAAAGCCAGTCATATTTTGATTCCATTTATTAATTTTAACAAGTTGTTTGAAGAGAGAAAAGCAGAAATGAAAATATATAAATTTGTTAAATTTGAATAAAAAAAATGGCCAAATAGCCAGTTGTAATTTGGAGCCACTTGCGGGGATCGAACCCACGACCTACGGTTTACGATACCGTCGCTCTACCAGCTGAGCTAAAGTGGCTAGTTATTTAATAAAAATATTATTTACAGACATGATAAAAAATATTTTATCTTTTGGCAAGTGGATGCGCTTGTTATTATTATTAAGTGTATTATTTTCTCCCAATTTAACCTTGGCTTTAGAAGGCGGAAATTATCAAACTTTAAATTATAATATCGACCAAAAAACATTAGAGAGGGGATTTACTTTTTCATTTCAAAATAGAGAACTGTTAATTCCACTTCTCCCCAAAAGGGTAAAAGATCCTTTTTCTTTGCAAGTCGTAATAGAAGATAAAAACAGTTTTACTTTACCGGAAAATACAAAATTATTATCTGAAGTTTATACGGTAAAGATAGAAAACACAAAAGAAGAAGGTTTATTGTTGCCATTAATTTTTACTTTATCAGAAAAATCGTTAAAACCCAAAGCGTTATATTCATTTGATCTTGTTAATGGTTGGCAAAAAATAACAAAATTTTCTGGAGGAAAAGATAGAATTATTTTGAACGAAAAAATTACGATGATTACTCTGGCTATTTTGGAAGAACAATCAGAAGTTAAGATCGGAGAAGCTAGTTGGTATCGATATAAAAACTGTGATTGTGCGGCCTCTCCTGATTATCCCAAAGGAACTTTGTTAGCAGTTAAAAATTTAGATAATGGTAAGGAAATTATAGTAAAAGTCAATGATTTTGGGCCTGATCAACAAATATTCCCGGCAAGAATAATTGATTTGGATCGGACCGCTTTTCAAAAATTGGCTAATCCTAGAATGGGAATAATTAAAAATGTCCAAGTTACTCCTGTTTATATTCAAAAATAAAAATAAAATATGATCCATTTCCAAAAAGTTAGTAAACTTTATCATCCGGATACTTATGCTTTGCGGAATATTGATTTAAAAATAAATCCGGGTGAGTTTGTTTCCATTATTGGTCAAAGTGGTTCAGGAAAAACCACTATGGTTAAGTTATTAACGGCCGAAGAAAAGATTTCCGAAGGAAAAGTTTTGATTGGCGGGTGGGATATCTCTGATATTAAACATCATGAAATTCCACTTTTAAGAAGACAAATTGGAGTGATTTTTCAAGATTATAAACTTTTACCGAAGAAAACCGTATTTGAAAACATATCGTTTGCCTTGGAGGCTTGTGGTTTAGCTCATTCCAAAATTAAAGTAATTGTTCCTCAAATTTTAAAAGTTGTTGGGTTGGGACATAAGTATGATAAATATCCACATCAGCTTTCCGGAGGAGAACAGCAAAGAGTTGGAATTGCCAGGTCGTTGATTCATCGTCCCAAAATTTTGGTTGCGGATGAGCCTACTGGTAATTTGGATGTTAGTAATACCAAAGAAATTATGGATCTTTTATTAAAAATAAATGAGTTGGGAACAACCGTTATTTTAGTGACTCATAATAAAGATGTCGTGAATATGCTCAAAAAGAGAGTAATTGTTTTGGAAAGAGGACAGCTGGCTAGTGATATGGCAGTTGGGAGATATGTTTTATAAAGTTAAATATTACTTAAAATCAAAAACAAAAACATAGATTTATTATGAATTATACTTTTTTTCGCGCTATCAAATTTGCTTGGCAAGATTTCTGCCGAAATTTTTGGCTTTCTTTTGTGACTATTACAGTGGTTGTTTTGGCTTTGCTTTCGGTTAATATCTTGGTTTCATTAAAAGCAATAACGGATGGGGTTGTTAGCTCAGTAAAAGAAAAAGTGGATATTACAGTTTTTTTCAAAGAAGAACTTCCAGAAGCAAAAATGTACAATTTCATGGAAAGATTAAAAAATTTGGAAGAGATAAAAGAAACAGTTTTTCTTGATAAGGATGAAGCACTAATAAATTTTAAAGAAAAGCATAAAGATGATCCTGTTTTATTAGAGGCGCTTGATGAAGTAGAAAAAAATCCTTTATTGGATTCTATAATTATAAAAACCAAAA
>CAZSER010000042.1:0-4986 GCA_964605975.1 uncultured Gammaproteobacteria bacterium | reverse complement strand
TTAAGCCATTTGGATAAAGCATTAACAACTGAAACACCAACACCATGTAATCCGCCAGAAACTTTATATCCACCATCACCAAATTTTCCTCCAGCATGAAGTTTGGTTAAAACTGTTTCCAGTGCGGAAACTTTGGTGACTTTGTGAACTTCTACCGGAATTCCGCGACCATTATCAGACACGGAGATTTTTTCTCCGGGAAGAATTTTGATAATAATTTCGGAACAGTGTCCCGCCATTGCTTCGTCAATAGAGTTATCAACAACTTCCCAAAGCATGTGATGTAACCCTTCACCTGCGGTATTACCTATATACATACCCGGTCTTTTTCTCACGGGTGCTAATCCTTCCAAAACGGTGATTTGTTCGGCGCCATAATTAGTTGTTTTTTTTGTTTCGTCTTTTGCCATAAAGTTATTCTTTTTTGATAGTAATTCAGAACTATTTTAGCATGAAGCAATTTAAAAAACAATATACATAATAAGAATAAGGGATTTGAAAGCGTAGTTATTTCTTGGTTTTCTCTTTTTGTGATATAATAAATTTAATTAAAGAATTTAATTCAATTATGTCAAGTAACATTTATAATAATTTACCAGAAAAAGAGTTGCGTGCTGGTTATTGGTGGGTTGTTAACAGAGTAATGATTAGGCAATTTTTGATTACTATTTTGGGCTTGGTTGCTTTATTTTTTTTATTGTTTGGTTTATTTGGTATTTTGAAAGTTTATGTTGTGGATAAAAATCGAAATGAAGCGATTGAAAATGATTTAATGCGAGCAAAGTTAAATCATCAGGTTTTGGCTCAAGTTAATAGTCCTCAAAATTTACAAATTTTGAATAGTTGGGTTTTACGAGGAAATGAACAGTCTTTTGATTTTGTGGCCGAGGTGGTTAATCCTAATGACAAATGGGTTGCCAGTAGTTTTGATTATTATTTTGTTTTTGGTGATCAAAAAACGGAAGTTCGTCGGGGGAATGTTTTACCAGGAGAAACGAACTATTTACTGGATTTAAATTTTATTAGTGATAGTTCCATTACGGAGACAAGTTTAATTATTGAAAATATTGATTGGTTGAAGGTGGATGATTTTTTTGCCGAACAAAAAACAAAAATGTTAAATTTTGAGATTAAAAATATCGTTTTGGTTTCTTCACAATCGGCCGATTTGTCCGATAAGAGTGATGTGGCGAACATTACTTTTGAAGTTTTAAATCATTCCAATTATAACTATTGGGATCCGCATTTTACCATTTTAATTTATCGAAGAAACAGTTTGTTAGCCGTTGGTCAGGTGACGATGAAATCCCTAGATTCAGGAGAAAAAAAAGTGGATGGACTAAATCTGTTTCAATATATTCCGCGGGATGTGGAGATCAAAATTATCCCACGGGTAAATATTTTGGATCCGAAAGTGCTCAAAGGGTTTTCTAATGAACAGAAGTTTTACTAAGTTTTTCAAAAAGCGGTCTAGCTAGACCGCTTTTTGTGATTTTCAAGGTAATTTCCTTTTTTGTTTTTTTTGTAATAAACTGAAATCAAGATAGAGATTTTTTTTGTTGATAACTTACTAAAATAAAAATAATTTTTTTATTATTATAAAAAACATCTTCATTTATGAATTTTTTCTTAGACAAGTTAAGAAAATTTGATTGGTTATTGGTTGTGGCTGTTTTTTTGTTGTTTTCGTTGGGCTTGTCCGCTATTTATAGCGTTGGTTTAAATCAGGAATTTACCGGCGCCAGTAGTTTCGAGAAACAGGTTGTTTTTGGGGTTATCGGATTTGTCGTTTTTTTATTTTTGGGAATACAAAATTATAGTTTATACCGAGTTTCTTTCAAAATTATTTGGTCAATCATGGTTTTATTATTGTTGTTGGTACTTTTTTTTGGAGAAGTACTTAATGGAACCAAGGGTTGGTTTGTTATTTTTGGTCTGGGATTTCAACCTGTCGAATTGGCAAAAATAGTGTTGATTATTTCGTTAGCAAAATTTTTTTCTAATAGATATCAACAATTTTTTGTGCTAAAACATTTGATTGTTAGTTTATTGATAACTTTATCATTGGTGATTTTTGTTCTTTTTCAACCTGACTTTGGTTCAGCTTTGGTCTTATTGGGGATTTGGTTTATTATGTTGTTATTAACAGGAATAAACAAGAAAATTCTTTTTATTTTGGGGTTGATAGCCCTTATTTTAATGGGAATTTCTTGGCAATTATTTTTGGCCGATTATCAGAAGGATCGTTTGGCAGTTTTTTTGGATCCGGCAAGAGATCCTTTGGGGAGTGGTTATAATGTAACACAGGCAACAATTGCGATTGGTTCGGGAACTTTTTTTGGTCGTGGGTTAGGTTTTGGTTCTCAGAGTCAATTGAAATTTATTCCGGAAGCACAAACGGACTTTCTGTTTGCTGTGATTGCTGAAGAATTGGGTTTTTTTGGTGTTGTTTTGGTTTTCTCTTTGTGGTTTATTATTTTTTGGCGTTTGGCCGTTATTGCTAGGAGCGCTAGTGATGATTTTGGTCAGTTTTTGGTGTTAGGAGTTATGGCGGTTTGGTTGATTCATTTAATTGTTAATGCCGGAATGAATTTAGGAATTATGCCGGTTATGGGAATTTCGCTACCATTTTTAAGTTATGGTGGAAGTTTTCTCTTGGTATGTCTTTCTTTGTTAGGTATAGTTCAGAGTGTCGCAGTGAAACGCTAAATTTAAAATAAAAAATGATATTTGACTAAAATTAGAGAGTTTGTTATACTTATTGCGATAAATTTATTTAATTTTTGATATTTTAAAGCCTTTCTTTATTACGGAAAGAGTTAAAAGGAAAAAACATATGAGTTATGAATTGAATGCCAAATTGCGCCAAGCGGGCGAAGGATGTCATAATGTTGGTAATCGTCAACTGATTCCAGCCGTTGTTTATGGTCCGGAGCTTAAAGAAAATCTTTTGATTTGTGTTGATCTTAATGCTGTTGAAAAGTTGTATTATGAAGCTGGTGAAAGTTCTTTGATTAATTTACAAATTGAAGGTGAATCTACTCCTCGTGAGGTGCTTTTCAAAGACATTCAGAAGAATGTTTTAACCATGAATTTAAGACATGTTGATTTTTATCAATTTAAGGCTGGTCAAAAAGTTGATGTTGAAGTGGAGTTAGAATTTGTTGGAGAATCGGTGGCGGTCAAGGGATTGGGTGGTGTTTTTGTTTCTAATTTAACAACTTTGCCAGTTCGTTGTTTACCAAAAGACATGGTAAGTAAGATCACGGTTGATATTTCCGTCTTGGAAAGTTTTGAAGATCGTATTCATGTTAAAGATTTAAACATTCCTGCTAACTGGGAGCTTTTGGTTGACGCTGATGATACTGTAGCGTCAGTAGTTCCTCCAGAAGAAGAAAAGGAAAGTTCAAAAGAAACAACTGCCGAAATGCCGGAAGTTGAATCAAAGGCAAAGACAGAGGAGTCTGCTAAATCGGATAAAAAGTAAAATTTGCTTAGTAATAAAAAGTGCTTTATCATTATGATAGAGTACTTTTTTATTCAAATAATAAAAATAAAATGATCAACTATAAAAATAAAGAAAGTGGGCATAATAAAAAAAAGAAGTTTTATAAAAAGAGTGATTTAATAATCATTTTTCTGTTTTTGGCAGTTTTGGGTTTTTTTTCTTGGAATATTTTTTCTCAAACTGAAAAAAAAGAGCAGTCCAAAGTTGAAACTATTGAACAAGAAATTAAGACTGATAATGAGTTTTGTCAAAATAAAAATTTGTTAACTAATCTTTGTCGAGAAAGAGAAGATTCACAACTCTTTTTTGGGGTGATGATTGAGAATCATGGAGAAGCTCGTCCTCAGTCGGGATTAAGCAAGGCCGATGTAGTTTTTGAAACAATTGCAGAATCACCGATTACCAGATTTTTGGCAATTTTTAGTGGAGATAATGATTTAGAAAAAATTGGTCCGGTTCGATCCGCTCGACCATATTATGTGGAATGGATTAGAGAGTTTAATATCCCTTATTTTCATGTTGGAGGCTCTCCTGATGCTTTAGATCTGATTGCTCAAAAAATAAACTTCGATGTAAATGAATTTTATAATGGAACTTATTTTTGGAGAGATAACAATAAATTTGCGCCACATAATGTTTTTACTTCTACAAAATTAGTTGAAAAGGTCATAGAAAAAAAGGATTGGAGTTTTAAAAATGATTTTATGGGCTGGTCTTTTTATGAAGATGAACAAACAGCTGATTTTTCAAAATTTGATTCCGCTACAAAGATAAAGGTAGATTTTTTGGCTGTAAATTATAATGTTGTTTGGCGATATGATTCTGTTGTTGGTAATTATTGGCGAGAACAAAATAATAAACCGATTATTGATGCCAAGGGGGAGGAGGTTAGATCTCGAAACATTATTGTTATGTATGTTAATAGCCGAGTAATTGATGATGTTGGTAGAAGGGAAACGGAAACCATCGGAGAGGGCGAAGCCGAAATTTATTATTTGGGAAAAAAAATAGTTGGCAGATGGAACAAAAAATCTTTGACGGATAGAACTTTATTTTTTGATGAAAATGGTGAAGAAATAAAATTTGTCTCAGGTAATTTTTGGATAGAAGTTATTCCCAATAATTATCCCAAGGTGATTACAGAGTAAATTTAAAATAAATCAGGTTTTATAAATTATTAGAAATATGAAAAAAGGAGTTGATCGATTCTCTTTGTTGTTAGCGGGATTAATTTTTCTTTCAGCTTTTTTAATTTATGGTTGGAATTTATTACAAGGGCGTAATTTGACTGAAAAACCAAACTTTGATTTCAGCCAAATTGTGTATGAAGGATTACCTGAACCGGAAACTTTTATTTTCTTGGGAGAATCAAAAGGGGATGATGTGGAAATTAAGAAAGATGATGGAACTGAAATTATTAAAAATAATTTGTCAAGGGGGTATGTTTATTTTTCTACTCGATTAAAAGGAAAAACAAA
>CAZSER010000041.1:0-5333 GCA_964605975.1 uncultured Gammaproteobacteria bacterium | reverse complement strand
CTGATAGCCACAGGCATGATATTTTGCAGATTATAGATACTATACTGGCTTAATCCTAACTCCTAATAAGGAGTTTTGGATTTTGGCCATTCACCCCCCGACCCCTCTTCCATTTTTCAAACCGTAAAAGATCGAATATACTGAAATATTATTATTAATTTATCAGTAATTTAAAAAGGTATGAATCTTGAGAATTTTAAACCAACAGAAGAAAAAGAAAATCTTTTTGATCAACGAAGAAAGTTAGGTAAAGAGTTGTTTGATCTTTTACAAGAAAAACAGTTTAAAGGTTCTTTCCCTGTTTCTTTTTCCGGTGAAGAGGCAGGGATGCCGGGAATTTCTTTTTCAGGTGAGGCAATGGTTCGGGATAGTGAAAAAGATAATTTTAAAATAGTAACTTTTGAAAAATTAGTTGGGACGATGAGTAGGGAACAGGCTATTCGCTATTTAAGTGAAGGGAATTTGAATCCTGAGCCAGAAAGTAGGTATGATTTATTGATAAGTAATTGGGGGGTTGAGATTGGCAAGGAGGGAATTGTTGTTGAAAGTAATTATAACAAGGGGAATATCGCAATTGCGGAAAGATTGGAAGGTGAGAATTTTGGAGGGGTTGTTAATTATGAAAATTCTTTTAGCGAACCAAGCGAATTTCCAGCTTTAAAGTCGGAAGATTTTCTTCCCTTGATAACTAAAAAAATTAAGGAAAGATTTAAAGAATCAGAAAATTCTTCTAGCTAAGTGAACTAAAAAAACGGCTTTTGCCGTTTTTTTTTGTTTTGTTTTTAAAAATGGTCAAAAGCAATTTTTTTTAAGTTTTCTCAGACAAAAACCAAAGCAATGAAGAAAACAAAAAAATGATGAAAATTATTTCAATGTTAAAGTATAGAGAGACAAATCCTGGTCGCCAAAACTCCAAAATAAATAAAACATAGTACAAGATAAAACTAATAATAATTATTGGTAAACAGAAGTCGTGAATTTTTGTTTTTATCTTTTCCATACTTTTTTCAATAAAGTTTTTAGGGGGGTGTTTTTATTTAGGTGACAACGAAAGTTGGAGATTTGAAAACTGTTTATTTCGTCCATTTTTTTATGAGAAAATGAGAAAGTTAATGCTCCATAACTGTATTCAGCAAATTTCAGGTTGAAAGTTGTTTCCAGGGTGACATTGTTATTTTAAGTGGCGATCATTTGCGGTGTTGGTGTTTGGAATTTTCTTTCGGAGGTATTTTCTTTGAGTTTTAACCGAAAATTAGTGTGTGCTTCTCCATAATAATTTAGTTGACATTTGGCAGTAGTAAATTTTTGCGGAGAAAGAATATTAATATAAACTGGTTGTCCGGTGATTTCTTGTCGGCATTCTTTTTCACAAACAATTTCTTTTATTCTGGTTTCTGGCCAAAGCCCTTTGGTGAAAGGGGTTTTTTGGAAATTATAGAAAACAGTCATTTTGCCCAATGGGGAAAAGTTTAGAAAAAAAAGATACCCCAATAAAATAATGGAAAAGGAGATGGAAATGGATAATGAAATTTTAGTTGTGAAGTTTAATTTCATAAAGGGATTCATCTTTGAAAACTTTGCTAATAAAAACTGGATATAACTTTATTTCATTTAGTTGCTTTTGAAATTCTATAAAATCGGTATCGTTTTCGGCAGTATAATAAAAAACCGGGTGTTCATCGACTATTTGAGGCAGGAACAATAATGGATTTTGGGCGTGAATAAGGGGATCGTTAATAGATTGAATCACTTTATATTTTGGGAAAAAAATACGATCGGCCCAATCAGGAACAATAATTAGAGAATTTGGAGGAATAATTTTTTCTACCACAATAATTCTTTGTTCAAAATCGTGGAGGTCGGTAGAAATTTTTAATAATCCTTCAGCCTGATCATAAAAAATGTTTTTGACTGAAAAAACAAGAAAAAAAGAAAAAACCAAAAGAAGAGAAATTTTCTTCTCACGAAGAGAAAAGTTTTTAATAATTTTTTCAAAAAATATTACAACGAAAGGAATAAACAAGAAAAACAAAGGCAAGAAATAGCGCAGGTGTGGTGCGCCAATCGAGGTTTGAATTTCACTAGAAATTCCGGATAGTCCCCATGGCCAAAAAGTGCCATAAAAAACAGTTTCATAAATAATGGCGATAGTTAAAATAGAAAAACAGGCTACTTTTTGGGGAGAATTAAAATTTTTTTTGAACAAATATATCAATCCCACCATTGCCGGAACAAAAAATGGAAAAAATAATTTCCACAAAAATTCTCGAAGATGATAAAAATATATTTTCAATTTCAGCCCAAAGGGAAAGATTATTGATGTTATGTTGGTAATAAGAGATTTTTTAATTTTGGGCGTTGCTTCCAGTGATTGATAGCCCAGAGAAAAAAAAGAACCATAAATTTGTTGATTAAAAAGGAGAATACCAATCAATCCCAAAAAAGAAAAGCCACCAAAAAACAATAGAAAGCGGAATTTTCTATCATAATTAAACCAAAAGGCAATAATTAAAAGTGAGAAAAAGAAGATTTCGGAAGTTCGAACAAAAAGAGCCAGAGAAAAAAACAGTGAGGCGGGAATTAACCAGTAATCATTTTCCTTTTTTTGGGCAACTGTTAGTAAATAAAAACAAAAAACCACAAAAAAAAGTTGCAAGTTGTGCTGTAATAATCCCTTATTGGCTGTATAAATAAAAATTGGCATTAATAGAACAAGTAGGGAAGAATAGAAAGCCGTTTTTTCTGATAATAAATTTTTTAAACCCAGAAAAAAAATAAGAACGGTCAAAAGAGATAAAAAAGGCGTAAAAAAAACGATGAAGTCAGTGGAAAATATTTTTGCTAATAAACCATAAATGACTGGTAATCCCAGAAATGAACCACTAACTAATTCTTGATTGGAGGTTACATTTATTGAACGAGGAAAAACTATATTTGCTCCGTAATTATTCATTGGTTCTGGAATTTTTAGAGAGTTTAATTTAGCAAAATTTTGAGCGAAAAAAAAGTTTGCCGTTTCGTCAGGCGAATAAAATTTATCATTATATTTTGCCGGTAAATAAAAATAAATTGGTGTTAAAATAAAAATCAACGCCAGTAATAACGCGAGATAGTGATGTTTTTTTATCTTTTGCCAATATTTATACATAATAATTAAATTTTAACATTTAAGAGAGGTAAAAACAAGTGAAATGAACTTAATTTAAAATAAATTTTTGACTTTAATGTTTTTTTATGATAAAAAGATAAAAGTTCTTTAAACTTCTGGGAAGGAGGTTAAGTTATGTTATCAAAAATTGTTTTGTTGGTAGTTAATTTTTGGAGGTCTTTTTTTTCGGAGTCAAGCGAAGAAAAAAAGGCTAGAATGCGGAAGCCGTTGTCACTTTAAGCTAAGGAGAAAAAAATGAAGGAAAGTGCAATCCTGGAACATGTGGTAAAAATTTTAAAATCTGGATTGAAGACGGAAGATCCAGTCCTCAAAGATGATTATATTGGAACAGCTTGTCGTTTGTTGATAAAGACCAAAAAACAAAAAACAGGCCGAAAAGGCAATAAACATTTGGTCTTTAATTAAGTCTAAATAACCGCGTTCGCCAATGCGGTTTTTTTAAATCAAAAACGGAGGTCTAGATTAACTTACGGTTAAGAAATCTTTTTATTGGGGCAATGAAAGAACAATTAGAGAAAACGACGGATGAAAATGAAAAAAAAGAGTTGGCGGAATTGATTAAAAAAGCGGAGAATATCGATCCTAAATGTTTGACTACGCTAATCTGTAATAGGAGAATTAGTAGAAAAAAATGAGGTCGCTTTGCTTGTAGCTAAATAGCCCTTTGCCAAACTTAATGAGTTTGGTTTTTTTATCTTGATTTTTATCCTAATTTATGACATAATCCGAAAGAAGTTGATAAATAGCTGTAATTTTTAATTTTGTCATGGTGAGGTTCTCGAACCACGACAAAATTAAAAATAAGATAAATTGTATAGTTCCAGGGCATCACCATGATAATTTATAAAATAATTTAATTTGAAAAATATGCCAGTGAAGAGTTCTTGGGGGAAATCAGCAGATTGGTATGATAGTTATTTAAAGCAAGATGATAGTTATCATAGTACAATTGTGTTGCCTAATTTATTAAAAATAATGAAAATAAAACCAGGACAAAGAATTTTGGAAGTTGGCGGTGGAACCGGTTTTTTTGCTAGTGAATTTGTTAAGGCTGGAGCCGTTGTTACCGTCACTGATATTGCCCAAGAACTTTTGGATTTGGGGATCAAGAAATATCCGCAAGTCAATTTCAAGAAATGCAAAGGTTCACAAGTAGATGAAAAGTTTGATGCCGACTTTTTTAATTTGGCAACAATAGTTTTGGCTTTACAAAACATTGAAGATTATGAACCAACTTTGCGTTCTATTGCCAAGGTAATGAAGGGGGGTGCAAGATTGTATATTGTTTTAAATCATCCAGTTTTGAGAATTCCTCGTCAATCAAGTTGGGTTTGGGATGAAAAAAATAATACTCAATTTAGGAGAATTGATGGTTATATGACTGAAAATGCCGTCCCGATGCAAATGCATCCCGGTAAAAATCCAGAGGAAAAAACTTGGTCTTTTCATCGACCACTATCAGCGTATTTCAGAGCTTTTAGGGCATCAGGTTTTGTGGTGACTAGATTAGATGAATGGACTTCGCTTCGAGTTTCCGTTGGCGCCAAAGCCAAACAAGAAAACAG
The DNA here is from genome assembly GCA_964605975.1 of uncultured Gammaproteobacteria bacterium. Lineage (GTDB taxonomy): Bacteria > Patescibacteriota > Patescibacteriia > UBA11705 > JABHMO01 > JBAYHA01. Next base: position 599 of record CAZSER010000041.1, on the reverse strand, counting down.
AATGCGCAAAGAAATTCCGTTGTTTATGTGCTTGGAATTAACAAAGATAAAAATATAAAAACATTGAAAATTTTAAAATAAATAAAGTATGGTTTATTTACAAACTTTTTCTGCGATTGCGATTGTTAGTTTAATTTCCTTGATTGGAGTTATTACTTTGCTCGTTAAGCGACAAAAATTAGAACATTTTTTACTTTATTTTGTTAGCTTTTCGGTCGGAGCACTTTTTGGAGAAGTTTTTTTGCATATTATTCCCGAACTTGTTGAGGAGGGGGCTTTTAATGAGTTAACAGGGATATTTTTTCTTTTGGGTATTTTGTTGTTTTTTGTCGTTGAAAATTTTATTCATTGGCATCACTGTCATCGGGTAGAACATGATGAAAAGAAGATCCATCCTGTGGCTTTAAATAACCTTTTGGGAGATGCCTTGCATAACTTTATTGATGGGGCAATTATTGCTTCCGCTTTTTTGGTTTCTTGGCCATTGGGAGTTGCCACAACTTTGGCGGTCATTATTCATGAAGTACCACAAGAAATTGGTGATTTTGGTGTTTTACTTTATTTTGGTATGTTCAAATTAAAGGTGTTATTGTTTAATC
>CAZSER010000040.1:2064-5441 GCA_964605975.1 uncultured Gammaproteobacteria bacterium | reverse complement strand
TTATCTGGTAAATAATCAGCATTAGTTTCTGCATCAACATCTGCACTAATACCTCTTAACCCGACAAAAGAAGTTGACCCCGCATTATCAACAAAACCACAGTTCCAATTAGTATTATTTGCTCCGGCAACATCGCAAACTCCGGAACCATTACCATTTCTACTAGCAACCAAAACTTTATTTTCTGTTGTTGGGGAAGATTGACTATATCCACTGACAATAATAGCCACTCCGTCATCATCATAAAATAAACTATTAGACTCTCCTGGACTGCTAGTTGTATAGATATCTTCACAACTCCAAGCTGTAATCGTACCCTCACACCCCGTACCACCAGTCCCAACCTTTCGAGCATACGCAAGGTCTTTGTTTCCTGATAATTTTTTCTGAACAGCAATTCCAATTCCACCGGAAGCATCAATTGCAATTACAGGATTATCGGTATTATTCAAAATTACCGTATTTACCGTATTCCAGTTTGTATTAACCGCATCGGCCTCATTCTTTTCGTTGTCAGGATTAAATGTTGCTAATGCAGAAGCACCTCTTCTAGCATACATAAGTGCCCCTATATTCCAAGCCACATGAGGAATATCATTCTCATCAAAAACCAACGATGGCCAAGTAGCAATTCCCGTTTCAATTCTTTCGGTTCCCCAAGAAGTCCCATCATGATAGGCATAATAAAGTTCATAAGTTCCCCCACGAGAATAAACTATCCCCGGATTACCCTGACTATCATATTTAAGAGTTGAATATCTTCCAGCAACACCTTCATCAACATCAACACTACTCCATGAATAGGCTTGAGCTTGAAAATAATAAAACAAAGGGCCACTAGCAACGACGAAAAACAAAAAAAACAGTAGCAGTTTTCGCACCCTGCTCCAGATATTTGTCCCTTGTTGTGAGAGGATTTTCACCTCCCTTTTCTTGACCATTTTATTCAAAACTATATTTTTGTTTTTGTGTGTAAATTATAACATTTTTGGAACCATTAAACAAACAAAAAATGTGGATTGTTTCAGCCCATTATTTTTCTTTATTTTTTTCTGTTTTTCCAAAACTTACTAACAATTAAAAAGCCCGATAAAATCAATAAAATTAAACTAAACCATCCCGCCACCCGCCAACCCAAAAAAAGTGGTGAATAATCAATTCTCACCTGTTCCAAAAAAAGCCGAATAATAGCATAGCCAAATAAATAAAAATAGAAAACTGTTCCACTCCATTTATTTAAATTTTCTTTATTTTCATAAATCTTTTTTACCAAAACAAACAGTCCCAAAAACAATAATAAATTCAAAAGACTTTCATACAAAAAAACAGGATGAAAAAAAGAGAAACTTTCATAACCAACTGGACGATTCTCGGGCGAAATTATAATTCCCCACCAACCATCCGTCGGCTTACCAAAAAGTTCTTGATTAAAATAGTTTCCAAATCTACCCCAAATTTGTCCCGGTAAAATGGCCAAAACCAAAAAATCGGCTAATGTTAAAAATCTGAAATTATAATAACGACACCACAAATAAATAACCAACAAAAAACCGGCCATCGCCCCAAAAATACCCAATCCTCCATTATATATCTGTAAAATTTGAAGTGGATTTTCAGCAAAAAATGGCCACGCATAAATAACATAATACAAACGAGCTCCAATAATACCTCCAATTACTGACCAGATCATTAACCACTCCAAATCACCAAATTCAAGTTGATATTTCTTGATCATTTTTTGCAAAAGAGCAAAACCGATAATTGCTCCAACAACAATAAAAAATGCATACCAACGAATTGATATCCCAAAAAATGAAACCATTTCATTTACCGGTAAATATGTTTGCCAAAAAAGCTCCATATAACTTATATTTTACGGCAAAAGATTGTTTTCCGCAAAAAAAAGAGTCCCCCGAATAAGAAGGACTCTTTTTTTTCTCTTGGGTTTTTACTTTAACCACTAATTCTTGCGAATTAGATATTTAAACCTTGACCTTGCGATCAATGGCCTAACTATTTCTTGTTAGCTTTCTTGACTTCTTTGGCAATATCACCAAAACGATTCTTTAACTCTTTGACAATTTCTATCCACGCATCCTTAGACAACAAATCTTTCTTGGCATATTTTTTGACGATATTCTCAATAACCAAATCATACTCTTTTTGCGAAAAGCTCTTCATTTTGGTCAACTTATCAATCAACTCTTTGCTAACTTTTTGAGAGATTTTCTGGAATTTTTCGCGATTCTTCTTGCCTGAAGCTGGGCTATAAAAAAGACCCAACACTCCACCTAAAATTGTGCCCATGGCCAAACCGGCCAAAAATTTTTTTGTTTTCATAATTTTTATTTTTCAATTATATTATAACACAAAAAATAAAAAAAGTTCAGCTATCCACAGCTTTGAATAATTAACTTCTCAAACTATTACCTCTTGCCATTTCTAAACACCCCCTAAAACCAATTAAGATTGGAACATCAAATCTGCCAATTTTAGCTAATAAAAAGGTCAAAGACGACTACCCTCTTGTAAAAAAAATTAAACTATGATATCATTTTCTTGCATTATTTAATCTAAAATTATATGAAAAAAGATATCCATCCTAAGTACTATCCTCAAGCAAAAGTTGTCTGCGCTTGTGGCAATGAGTTTGTGACCGGATCAACAGTTGAGTTGATTAAAATTGAGCTTTGTTCTAACTGTCATCCTTTTTACACCGGTAAACAAAAATTGGTTGATACTGCTCGTCGAGTAGAAAAGTTCCAAGAAAAATTTGCCAAAAAAGAAGCCAAAGCTAATGTCAAAGGCAAAAAAGCCAAAAAAGAAGCCCAAAAAGCCAAAAAAGATAACAAAAAAACTGATAAATAGCCAATTTAAAACCGCGACTGTTTTTTGTTTTTATGAAAAATTCGCGGTTTTTTGTTATAATAAATTATAATGAAATTTATCATTTATCTTAACTTTTTTTTAAACTATAGTTTAAAAATAAAATTTGGACAATTACTTTTTTATAAAATTTATTCAACTACCTTAATTTATGCAAGAAAAAATCAACAAAATTAAAAATCGTTTTATCGAACTGGAAAAATTATTATCTGACCCAGTCGTTTTGAATGATCAAAAAAAAGTAATTGAATATTCCAGTGAACACGCGGAACTAAAAGATACGGTTGACCTAATAAATGAGTATCAGAAAAAAGTTGACCAACAACAACAAGCTCAAGAAACTTTATCCAGCAACGAGCCAGAAATGAAAAACTTGGCTGAATTAGAAATTTCCGAACTTGAGCCACAAATCGAAGATTTATCCCAAAAATTAAAATTGGCAATACAACCCAAAGATCCTAATGATAAAAAAAATATCATTATGGAATTGC
>CAZSER010000040.1:0-2054 GCA_964605975.1 uncultured Gammaproteobacteria bacterium | reverse complement strand
GGAACGGGAGGAGACGAATCAGCCTTGTTTGCCTCCGAACTTTTTCGTTTGTATGCCCGATATGCCGAGAAAAATGGCTGGAAATTAAATATTTTATCCAGCAATGAAATTGGATTAGGAGGATTCAAAGAAGTAATTTTTGAAATTAATGGCAAAAATGTTTTTGGAGAACTTAAATTTGAACGAGGCGTTCATCGAGTTCAACGAGTTCCTGAAACAGAAAAAGCAGGACGAGTTCATACCAGTGCAGTGACCGTTGCCGTTTTACCCCAAGCAGAAGAAATTGATTTTAAAATCGATCCCAAAGATCTAAAAATTGACACCTTTTGTGCCGGAGGACACGGAGGACAAAGCGTCAACACAACCTATTCAGCAGTCAGAATTACTCACTTGCCCACAAACACCGTGGTTAATTGCCAAGATGAACGATCACAAATGCAAAACCGAGAAAAAGCCATGATTGTTTTGCGTTCTCGCCTTTTGGAAATGGAAATGGAAAAAAGACAAGCTGAACTTGGCGCTAATCGAAAAGCCCAAATCGGTTCCGGAGATCGTAGTGAAAAAATTCGTACATACAACTTTCCCCAGGATCGTATTACCGATCATCGTATCCATGAGAGCTGGAATAACATCTCCTCAATTATGGATGGAAATTTACAACCAATCATTAACGCCCTCAAAGAAGCCTCTTTTCACGAAGCGAAATAAACCATGAATATCTCTCAAACGCTAAAAAAAGCAACCGAACTACTCAAAAACAAAAAAATTGATAATCCTTTTTTGGATTCTTCTTTATTGCTAAGTTCTATTTTAAAAAAAGATCGCTCTTTTTTGATTGCGTATTCAGAAAAAAAACTTACCCAAAACCAAGCAAAAAAATTTTGGCAACAAATAAAAAAAAGAGCAAACCATTTTCCGCTTGCTTATTTATTAAAGAAAAAAAGTTTTTATGGTCGAGAATTCTTTGTCAATCAAAAAGTTTTAATCCCTCGCCCAGAAACAGAACTACTTGTTAGTAAAATAACTGACCTTCTCAAAAAAGAATCCCAGCTACAAACAATAGCTGAAATTGGAACAGGATCAGGTGCTTTAATAATTTCTTTATCTTTAGAAAACAATGGAAATAAACATCAATGGTTGGCAGTAGAAAAGTCCTCATCCGCCTTGAAGGTCGCACAAAAAAATAGTTTGAAATTTAAAACCAAAATATCCTTTTTTCATGGCAACCTAACTACACCAATCAAAAACAAAAAAGTTGATATTGTTGTTGCCAACTTACCATATTTGGATAAAAAAATTAAAAATGAATTTGTTAGTTCCGGCGAGAAAAGTTTACTTTTCGAGCCGGCAATGGCGCTTTATGCTCCTAATAAAGGAATTGGTCTTTATCAAAAACTTTTTTGCGAAATTAAAAAATTAAAAGAAAAACCGCACTATCTTTTTCTGGAAATTGGTCATGATCAAGACAAAATTTTGACGGCAGAAATAAAAAAAATTTTCCCCCAAGCACAAATAAACACACAGGTAGACTATCAGGGATATTCCAGAATACTAGAAATAAACTTTAAAAAAAAGCTAAAAACAACGCTGGTTTAGAAATTTTTTAAATTACTCTAAAAAATTACCAAAAAAAAGATAAAAATAAAATAAAAAACAAAAAAACGAGTTAACTCGTTTTTTTATTTTATCAAAACAATGTCTGAATAATTTTTTTCTAGCTTTTCTAAGTCTTGTTGGGATATATTTTCCTTTATAATTCTAGCAAAGAAATCATTTTTCTCTTCTTCTTGAATTAATTTAATAAGTGAAGATATTTCCATTAAAATTTCTTGGGCTTGTTCATAATACAACCCCTCGGAAAATTCTACTTGCCAAACAGGCGGATTTTGTCCTGTAATTTTTAAATTTTCTTGTTGAGCTATTTTTTCCAAAACAACCTGCCGAAAAATATAATCATCTATCTCAATAGAAAATATTTTTCTTGTCAAAAAATCTTCTACTTTTTCGAATTCAATGGAGTCAAAGTCGGAAAAAACTTGCTTTAAATTTTCCAA
>CAZSER010000039.1:0-5558 GCA_964605975.1 uncultured Gammaproteobacteria bacterium | reverse complement strand
TCAACTCATCCCCAACATACACAAACTCCCCTACTTTCTTTTTTAATTTACTTATCTTCTTGGCTAGAAAAAAGAGGCTCTCATGGTGTCAAAGATTTATATTATGGCTTTATTCCTTTTGTTTTCTTGTTAGGAATTATTTCTCTTTTAATTTTACTTCAACCGGACATGGGAACGCTTTCAGTTATTATCTTTATGTGCCTTGCCGTCTTTTTTGTTTCCGGAGCAAAATTCAAACATGTTATTTTTATGCTTGGAGCAGGAATAACCTCCATCTATTTTTTGATTATCAATTCTCCTTATCGAGCAGCCAGATTAACCACTTTTCTTCATCCCGAACTTGATCCCCAAGGGATTGGTTATCATATCAATCAAGCCTTTCTCGCTATCGGCTCAGGCGGGGTTTTGGGGTTGGGGTTTGGTCACAGTCGACAAAAATTTTTATATTTACCAGAAGTGACCGGTGACTCCATCTTTGCTATTTATGCGGAAGAGTTAGGTTTTATTTTTTCCGTTTTTTTGATTAGTCTTTTCTTTTTTATAATCTATCGTGGTTTAAAAATAGCAGAACAAGCACCTGATTTGTTTGGAAAATTATTAGTCACCGGAATTATTTCCTGGATTGGATTTCAGGCTTTCTTCAACATCTCTTCTATGGTTGGACTTTCTCCAATGACGGGAATCCCACTTCCCTTTATCAGTTATGGAGGAACATCATTGGCTATTTTGATGGGCGCAGTAGGGTTAATCGGAAATATTTCCAAAACAAAATAAAAAAAAGTCAACAATGAAGTTGACTTTTATCTTTTAATGGCTTTTATTCTATTTGGAAAATCAGCCGAAGCGGGAATATAACATCTAAACAACTCATCACTAGAAAAATACTCGTGAAAGCAAAGACAACTTTCCTCTTTCCATGGACGAAGAGGCATTTGAGTAAATTCTTTAGCGACAGCAAAAAGAAAGTCATTTTCTTTTTGTGAGATCAAAACAATTTTTTGTTCTGAGCCTAAATACAAACTTTCTATTTCCAAGTAACGATGCCTTTCTTCTAACGAAGAAACTGTGACCTTCCCAATTTCGGAAATTTTCAAAAATCTCCAATTAACATCCTGAAATTTAACTCTTGCAGAAACAGTTTTTGAACAATTACTAATATCGTCGTTAGACAAAGAAAATCCGAAATCTCTTTGAAAAACCGTTCTAGCCAAGATTTTAAATTCCGTCTGATCCTGGTTTCCAATATGAGAATGAATCTTAACATAAACATCACCACCATCAGTTATTTTAAAGTTAAAAGACATTCCTTCTACCGGACCACAAGTAGTAATTTCAATCCGCAAATCCGAAATTTCATCAATGGGAGCATGCTTCAAAAAAACAGTCAAATTATCGCTAAAAAATCCTTTGGGCAAAAGTTTTCTTACCAACTCCTTTTTTCTTGCAGGAATAGACACCGTTAATAAATCTCTATGAACAAAATTTATCCCTGTCAATTGGAAAAACCAGTTAAACATAAGACCTCCCATTTCTCTATTGATTTAATGAACTAAAAAATTATACTATCAAAAAAATTTATTAATGTCAAAAAAAAAAAAATCAAACAAACAAAGTTGATTGATTTTTTTTACCTAAGTTATGGTGCCATATTCCGCAGTCTTTCGATGATATTTTTCAATGACTTAATAAAAACAGGAACCTCCATTTCAGTATTAAATCGACCCAAAGAAATTCTAACACTTCCATGAGCCCACTCAGGACTTCTCCCTATTGCCGTTAAAACATGTGAAGGCTCCAAAGATCCGGAAGAACACGCCGACCCAGTAGAAACGGCAATCCCATCCATATCCAAAAGCATCAAAATGCTTTCTCCTTCAGCATTAAGGAAACTGATATTGATAACATTTGGTAGTTGTTTCTCTATTTTACCATTAAATTTAAATGCATTAAATTTTTCTAATTCTCTAATAAGCTTTTCTTTAACAACCCTTACTTTCTGAACTTCTTTTCTTTGTTCAATAGAAATTATTTCCAAAGCTTTGGCAATTGCTACAATCCCTGCAACATTATCAGTTCCCGAACGCAAACCATATTCCTGATGTCCTCCAAAAAATAATGGTTTTATTTTTACTTCCTTGCGCACATATAAAACACCAATGCCTTTGGGCGCATAAATCTTATGCCCAGAAAAAGTTAATAAATCAACTCCCAAAAAATCAACTCCCATCGGTAAATAATTAATCGCCTGGACAGCATCAGTATGAAAATATAAAGGGAAATCATCTTTAGTTCTTCTTAATCTTTCAGCTCTAATAATTTCGGCTATTTCCGCCATCGGTTGAATCGTTCCAATCTCATTATTAGCGTACATAATAGAAACCAAAACGGTTTCTTCTTTTATTTTTTTCTTTAATTCATCTAAAAACACTACTCCATTTTCATCAACTCCAATAAAATCAACCTCAACTCCCCTTTTTTTCATTTCTTTGAAAACTTGCAAGACAGAAGGATGTTCAATTTTGCTGGTAATAATATGAATTTTTTGTTTTTTTCCCAAAAAGAAATTAACCACACCTTGAATTGCCAAGTTATTACTCTCTGTTGCTCCGGAAGTAAAAATAATTTCTTGCGAATTAGCGCCTAAAAAATCAGCAACCTTTTTTCTGGAATCATCAACCGCACCCAAAGTGATTTGACCAAAAGAGTGTAAAGAACCTGAGTTACCAAAATCATCAATCAAAAAAGGTAGCATGGCATCCAGTACCCGAGAATCAACTCTGGTTGTAGAAGCATTATCAAAATAAATTGATTTCATATTTTTTTATTTTATAAAAAATAAAAACTAAACAGCCACAACTTCTTTGATTTCAGGAATTTCTTTCTTGATTACCGCTTCCACATTCCTCTTCAAAGTAATGGTTGACATTGGACAATGAGAACAAGCACCTTTGAGTCGAACTTTGACAACATTGTCAGAAGTTATTTCTACCAATTCAATATCACCCCCATCTGATTGTAAAAATGGACGAATTTTTTCTATTAATTTCTTGACATCTTCTTGCATAAAATTTAATTTAAATTATTAAGTAAAAAATTATTAAATACAATTTTCCCAATTTGAGATTTCTCCACTTCGGTCGAAATGACAAATTGGGTTGTTCTTTACTTTTTTTCTTTTTGATACTCCTCAATTGCTTTTTTTAATCCTTCTTGGGCCAAAATAGAACAATGTAATTTAATTGGGGGAACCTCACCAAAAACAGAAACAATATCCTCTTTGGAAATTTTTTGGGCCTCATCCAAAGTTTTTCCAATTGCCAAATCTGTCAAAGCAGAACTGGCCGCAATGGCGGCCGCACAACCCAAAGTTTCAAATTTAACATTTTCCAAAATTTCTTGTCCGTTGGAGTTCTTGGAAACTTTGATATAAATTTTCATAATATCACCACACTTAATGTTTCCAACTTCACCAACACCGTCTGCCTGATCAATTCTTCCTTGATTACGAGGATTAGAAAAATGATCCATTAACTTTTTGGTATATTGCATAAGTTATTTCTTAATTAAAAATTTCTTTTACCTTAATTTTATAAAGAATTTGTCGAACTTCTTTGTCTAATTTGTGCCAAATGGGCATTATCTTGCAATTTAAACAATGACAATTTTTGGGTTTAATTACACAGCTGGCAGGATGAACTGGGCCCTCCAAAATTTCCAAAACTTCTAGTAAAGAAACTTTCTTGGCGCTTGGTAGCAAAAAATAACCACCAGAACTGCCCTTGGAAGCTCTAACTAACCCAGACTTTCTCAAAGAAGCAAAAATTCGCTCTAAGTAAGCTAATGACAACCCCTCTTCTCTGGCTATTTTAGCCAAAGAAACGGCTTTTTTGCCCTGAGGATCAAGATTTGATAAAGCTCTTAATCCATATTCCGCTTTGGTAGAAAAAAGCATAATAACCAACTTATTTAGTATGTTTTGAAATTATAAGCCAAAAAATAAATTATGTCAAACAAAAAAGCGCCCAATGCGTGGTCGCTTTTAACTTATTTATTCCCTTGTCAAACCTTCATAAAGTGTTTTTTTGTATTCGTCCAAAGATTGTCCTTCGTACAAAATTTTAATCGCTTCCGCAAAGATAGGAGAAACATCCACCTGTTCAATTTTTGAACAAATTTTCATTTTTTCATCAGAGATAGGGATTGTATTCGCGGTGATAATCTTTTCAAAAAAAGTAAGATTTTCTATCTCTTGTAAGACCAGCAAAGAACTCAATACCGGATGAGTTGGCAAAGCAATAATTGATCTAGCTCCCCTATCAACTAAAAACTTAGCCGATTCAACAAAAGTTTTTCCGCTGGCAACTTCATCATCAAACATCAAAACTTTTTTGTCAACAACATACTCTTCTCCCATAAGATTTTCCGGTTTGGCTTCTTCATTATCGGAGTATCTTCTTTTGTCAATTATGGCCATTTTCAAATTTAAAATTGTCGCCATAGAACCAGCATGTTTCGCCTCGTTAGCATCAGGAGCAACAACAACAAAATTATCAGCCGTTATTTCATATCGAGCCAAAACAGCTTTGGCCAAAATTGGTTTGGCTTTTAAAACTTCAACCTTGGTAATCTTTTCATCAAAAAACCCATGAATTTGCGCAAAGTGTGGATCCATCAATAAAACACCAGTAGCCCCAGCCGTTTTGAGAAAGTCCGCAATTAATCGAGCCCCGATACTTACTCGAGGATGATCTTTTTTGTCACTTCTAATATAAGGCATATAGGGCATAACGACCGTTACCTTAGCCCCAGAAGTGACCAACGCGTTAATCAACAAAAACATCTCCATAAGATGATCATTAACCCCCAACTTCTTACCAAAAATATCAATACCTGAACTGTCTTTGCCTAGATGAGCATGACTTTCAGCTTGTGTCTGAAAAACAAAACAGTGATAATCACGAACATTTTCCTTAATATCCACCAAACAGTTCTGGTTTGATAGCCAAGTAATTTGCCGACCCTTGGAATCACTATCACCCGGTTCATGAAGAGGAACTCGTAAATGTTTTGCCACTTTTCTAGCAAAGAAAAGCGTTGAATTACCGGTAAAAAGTTTAAAACCTTTCATTAGCTTCTCCTTTGTTAAAATTTTAAAAAGAACAACTTATTTAATCAAAGACAACGCCAAAAATCTTTTGGCACCATTTTTCATTAAACTTTCTTTCTCTTCTTCTGCCAAAAATCGATCTTCATAAGGACGAAAAATATCGCCATCGTCCAATAATGGCAAATCATGCAAAGCATCTAACAACAACTCTTTGCGATAGCGAAAATTTTCTCCATGTCTAGTCCCAACATCATTAGTATAAAAATATTTTTCATCAAAACCTCGAATAATTAAAAAATGATAAATTGGTCCATAATTACTATAAAATTTATTCCCCAACATTCTGCCAGCAAAAGGAGCAATAACTACTCGATCAGATAATAAAACATTTTCTATTGCCTTTATGTCTGCATTATCAAAAATCTCCGCCCTCAAAGAAAAATAGTTCTCC
>CAZSER010000038.1:0-6302 GCA_964605975.1 uncultured Gammaproteobacteria bacterium | reverse complement strand
GAGAAACAGAAAAAGAAAAAAAAGACACAATATTTTGTCATGGTGAGGCTCTGAGCCTGCCCCGAGCGTAGTCGAGGGGAACCACGACAAAGTAAAAAAGCAGAGAAATCTCAAACCCAATTTGTCATTTCGACCGTAGTGGAGAAATCTCAAATTGGGAAAACTGTAAACAAAAACTGGGAGCTTATTCATCTTTAAAGAGTAATGATAATCCCAAAAACAGCCTTGTGGCTGTTTTTGTTTTGCGGTTATTTCACAACCAATTTGGTAATTCAAAAAAAATTGACATTTTTTAAATATATTGCTAATTTTGGGGTAGGTTCATTGGTATTGAATTTAAAATGCTATAATTGTAAGTTCTTTAGAGCGAAGAACAATAACTGTCCCAGCTCGAGGGTAGTCGAGCAAAGGGAGGCATCATGGGGAAGACCTATTTCGGGTTTGGAGTCGCAGACTCCATGTTCCCGGCGGGAAGGGTGGAGATTATTCGGAGGGATATTTCCCCTGAGGTTGTTCGGGAAATGATTAAAACCGGCCCTGTCTTAATCCCTCACATATCGCATCCATTGCGGTGATGAGGGAGCGAGATCCCGATTCCGGACAAGGCGCCAATCGTGGCGTTGAAAGAAGGGGATTCCCTGATTGTTATGGGGATTTCCGGTCTGCCCCGACTGGAGGGGCGTCATGAGTACACCTCAGAAGAGGTGGCTCAAGTGAAGTTCCGATTCGGGTTTTACGAAATTTCGGAACTCTAATCGGACTTTGTGACCGGAACAAAGTAAAAAATCCGGCTCGCCATTCTCGGTAAGGCATGAACTGAGAAAAAATTAGAGCGTTATCTCTCGCAGAGATGGCGCTCTTTTCATTTTGAAAAGTTAACAATTTATGGTAGGATAAAAAAGATAATTGATTTTTTGGCGGTAATTTATTTTCATATGGACTTAGGAATTGAACTATCAACGAAAAAAACTAATTCGGTTAAATTATTTTGTAAATATGTAATTTGGCTTTCTTTATTTTTAGTTTTGGTATTATGTTTAATTGTTTTTTTTGTTCAGTTTCGTTATCAAAATAAAATTATTACAGAAAAAGAGTTAGATGATTATAATATCGCTTTGGTCTTTGGTGCTGGATTAAAATCGGGAGGCTTACCAAGTGATATTTTGGAAGATCGGTTAAAAACGGCGATTCAACTTTATCAAAATGGAAAAGTAAAAAAAATAATTTTATCAGGCGATAATTCGACAAAAGATCATCAGGAAGTTCTGGCGATGAAAAAAATGGCTTTGAATTTGGGATTGTTGGAAGATATTTTGTTAGAAGATTTTTGGGGGATGAATACTTTTGCTTCTTGTTCTCGATTGAAAAGTGAGTTTAATTTAAGTAAAATTATTTTGATTACTCAGAAATATCATTTGCGTCGAGCTTTATATACTTGTAACTCTTTGGGGATTGATGCTTTTGGTATTCCGGCTATTGACCGCGGTTATCGTTATCAAAAAAAATATAATTATCGAGAGATTTTAGCCAGTTTGGGGGCTTTTGTTGATATTAATTTAAAAAAATTTTTTATAAGAAATAATTAAAAATATGACAGTCAAAGAAATTTATGATCTTGCTATCAAGTTAGGAATTAAGAGTGATTTACGGGGAGAAAAAACAGTCAAAGAAAATTTAAAAAGAAAAAAAGAAAAATTCGAACAACTTTCCGATAAACAGAAAGATCTTTTTGATCAAAACAATTTAGAAAATCCTTACTCTGATTCTCAGATTTTATTTGATTCGGGCAAAAAAGTTAAAAAAGTTTTAGCTGGGATAGATATTGATACTGCGGAGCTTTTATTAGCTCAAAACCTGGGAGATATTGACTTGGTTATAGCTCATCATCCTTCTGGAAAGGGCTTAGTTAATTTAGCCGAAGTAATGTCTTTGCAAGTAGAAGTTTTGGCCGGGTATGGTGTCCCGATAAATATTGCCGAAGGTTGTTTCAAAATGAGAATTGCCGAAGTTGCTCGTGGAGTTAATCCTAGTAATCATTACAAAACAACTGATGCGGCCAAACTTTTGGGTCAAAGTTTTATGTGTATTCATACTCCATGTGATAACTTGGTAGCCGATTTTTTGAAGAAAAAATTAGACAAAAATTTCAAATATGTTTCGGAAGTTATGGATGTTTTGCGCCAAATTCCTGAATATGCCGAAGCGCAAAAGAAAGGTTTTGGCCCACGACTTTTTTCGGGAAATCAAGATAATTTTTGTGGCAAGGTGGCATTAACGGAAATTACTGGAGGAACGGAAGGCTCACCAAAGGTTTATCAATATTTATCACAGGCACATGTGGGAACAATTATTGGAATGCATATGAGTGAAACACACAAGAAAGAGGCGGAGAAGAATCATATTAATGCTATTATTGCTGGACATATCTCTTCCGATTCAATCGGAATGAACCTTTTCTTGGATGAATTAGAAAAAAGAGGTATTGAGGTGGTTGCTAATTCAGGATTGATTAGAGTTAAAAGATTTTCAAAAAAATAAAAATTTAATTGGCTATTTGGATGTTCTTGGTTAATAGTAAATTTCGTAAAAATCTAAAACTATAAATAAAAAAACAGTTGCATTGGCAACTGTTTTGGTTGTCAGTGATACCGCTCTCTACGGATTTTCACCTCCATTGCCGCGGAACTAAACTCGGAGTAGAGTTTTATTAGGTTTGCTGTCACATCCTCGGGGAATTTTGCCCGGTAAGCACAAAATTTTCGGAAGTCATCATACCATACGGGATGATAATAATAAACAATTTCAAAAGAAGGACCGAAAGCACTGAAACAATATTGATCCTCGTAGCAGTAATGTCTTTTTTCGGACGCTTTAAATTCGTGCCCGGTAAAAACCGGAACTCCTTCAACTATGCCATAGGGATAGCAGAATATCTCTGTTTCATAAGGTGATAAGCTTTCAACTTCGAATATTCGAACTTCGAATAGTAGATACTCGGGAATAACTGAGGGAGAAACTACTCGGAGTTTACTATAACCTTTGGTTTCTACCAGTTTATATTTCTGCTTTTCACCTTCTTTTGTAAAGCTCACGCTTGTTCTTAGAGAAGGAATCTCTTCGAGATAACTATCCGGAAAATTTTTAATTATGTACTCAATTCCTTTTGAAAAGTTTAATTTTTCTAACAGCATTACTTGTTCATTCCGAAAATTCTTCTCCTCTTCTTCAATCCTTTTAAGGAATGATTCAATGTTTCTTTCTTTTTTTTCAGACATTTTGCCCTCCTTGGTTAAAGAACATCATAATTTGGCACGATAAAATTATTATGTCAAGTTGTTGTACAGGCAACAATACAAAAACACTAAAATTAGAATAAAATGAGATGTTGGTTTTTTGTCAAGTAAAATTATTGTAACAATTTACGAAAGATGCCGTCATAAATAATAGAAGTTATATTTATGAATCTTTTTAATAAAAATTTCTGGTCAGGTATTAAAACCTTCGGTATGGATGCCGATTGTGGTTTTATTTTTTGCCGATTTGACCAGAAAGATTATTTAAATTTTATTTAGCGAAGTAAAAATCTTTAAATAATATCTCCGGCCAGATCAGCCGGAGTTTTTTTGACTGCTGGAAAGTTCTTTAACAATTTAGGGAGGACAAAAAATGAAGAGTAAAATTATTCGGTATTATTTAGGATTTAATTTTTTGTTTAGTTTCTTCTCCGCCTTTTGTCATGGTGTTTTGGTTTTGATGTGGAAAGATATTGGTTTAACTTTTTCGCAGATGGCTTTTTTGAATGGCGCTTTTTTCTTGGCGGGAGCTCTTTTTGAATTTCCAACTGGAGTTGTTGCCGATCTTTTTGGTAGAAGGTGGTCAATTATTTTTGGTTTGATAATTATGGCAGTGGCTTTTTTAGTTTATGGTTTGGCACACGATTTTACTCATTGTTTATTGGCGGAGATTTTGTTGGCTTTTGGTAGCTCTTTTATTTCGGGATCTTTGGATGCTTGGCTCAAAGATAGTCTGGATTTTCATCAACTCAAAAGTGATTTATCGGCGAACTTTTCTTTTGGCGAAATAATGTTACGGTTGGCATCAGCTTTATCCGGATTTATTGGTGCGGAGCTGGGAGTTATAAATTACCATTTAGCTTTGTTGGCTTCTTGTTTGGGATTGGGTTTTTTGGCTGTTTTGTCTGTTATCTTTTTGTCGGAGGACTATTTTGTTAAGAAAAAAAAGGGAATAACGGATAGTTTTAAAAATATTTTAGTCGGTAGTTATAAGTACGGCATGAAAAATAAAAAAGTTTGGAAAATAATTTTTTCAATGTCGGTGATGGCGATGGCTTTTCAGTCCTTGAATTTGCAATGGTCGTTGGTGATTAGAGAAAAATTGGGAGAACAAGTAATCAGTTATTCTTGGTTGGCAATAAAAGTTTTTGAAGTTTTGGGATTGGTTGTCGTTTTGTGTTTGGTAAGAAAAAAAATGAGTCGAAAAAAAATTTTTACTTTGTCCAATTTGTTAATTTGTGGTTGTATTTTACCGATGATTATTTTTGAAAATGGTTGGGTGATTTTATCTTTTTTCTTGCTTCATGAAATTGGTAGGGGCATGTTTTCACCCATTAGAAAAGCGATGATTCAAGCCGAAATTCCTAGTGAAGTTCGGGCGACCATTGGTTCTTTTGCCGAAATGGTAATGAAAGTTTTTATGCTTTTGGGTTGGATGCTTTCTTGTTTTTTGTCCGACTATTTTCCTTATCAAATTGTTTGGGGTATTTCTTTGCCAATTTTGTTTTTTGCTGTTTTCTTGACTCAAAAAATTGATTCTCCAAAATAAAAAAAAGAGCTTTCCGCGTGGGGAGCTCTATTTTATGTTAAGCTGTTTGAGAAATTCGCTTCATTCTGATCCAAGAATAAAGCGATTCTTTTATCTTCTCTTTTTCTTCCTCTCCATATAAATAGAGAGTAAAACCACTTTCGTGGAGAAATGTCCGATTTTCTCCATGTGAAAGTTCAATTTGAAGATGTTCTAGTCCATCAGCTTCTTGCCAGTCATCTCTGCCGACAATTTTGGTGATGTTGGTGACCTTTTTGTCACCAAGGCTATGTTGGGCCACTACTAGGTCAACTCCAAAAAGATTCTTTCTTTTGCGGAGATAGTACCGAAGTATTTTCGGTTCTATTTTGGTTCTCTCAATAAATAGGATATTAACCCCATTTATTGTTTGGGGGTTCGCTCGTTGAACAACGGGGAGAACTATTTTTTCTCCGACCGTCTTGTTATACCAAGCTTTCAACAAGGCTAACAGGTAGGGAATTACAACTTTATTGGGATATTTCATGAGATTTGGCATCAGTTGTAAAACTGGCCATGGTTCATTGACTCTTATTATTTCCAACTGGTAATTTTCAGAATTTACCAATGGAGCTAGTTCTTTCCGTTTTTCTTGAATTACAGGATCCTTCGTTGGATTTTGTAATTCTTTTATAAAATAGTGCAGAGCCAAAAAAGCTTTTTTATCTGGATCGTTTCCATCTTTTTTTATTTCGATCAACTTTTTGGTTTCTGCCGTTGTGACGGTATTGAATCTGCACATAAGTTCAAAGAAACTGAACTCGTTGGGGTTCTTTTCTTCCAAAATAGATTGAACAAAAACGCCAATAGTTTGGAGTATGATGTCCAGTTCGTTGGGAGAAAGTTGTTGTTCTGAAAACTTATTATCCTTTATTTTTTCATACCAAGTTTCCAATGCCAATAGTCCAATGTTCATTTTTTCCGAACTGGAAATATCTCCCCAGAAATACTGGAGATTACTGAACAGTTGGATATATTCAATTGCCGTTCTTTTGGGCATCAGCGACAATTTTCTAGTCCCCTTATGATTACGGTTAAAATCCGCAATAATGGGAATTAGGGTCTTTTTCATTTCTGCTTCTTCTGGTGTGTCAATATATTTTAAGCTATTGTCATTACGATCAACTTGTTCTGTTAATGAGCGAAGAATTGAACATTTCTGCAGTTCTGGATAGGATTCAAAAACAGCCATACTGGCGCTGGTTGGAGCGTTAGGAGGAGATTTTCCTCTCTCAAAATGATGGTCAAAATTATTTATTCCATCATATAACCCACCAACATCGTGATGAAAAACATGTTCTCCACTTTCGTGGTAGCGTGTTCCTGCTGGGATGAACTCCTGAACGGCTTCTGGGCCAAAAATTGGCACATTATGTGCCAGTCGTAGTAGCCACCCGGAAACATTGGCGTCACAGTCGGGGTTTTGATGAGTCACAAAAACC
>CAZSER010000037.1:0-6435 GCA_964605975.1 uncultured Gammaproteobacteria bacterium | reverse complement strand
ATAAAGTAACCCTTTTTTATTAATTTCTGCCAAAATCCACCACAAAGATTCTATATAATTATTATCATAGGTTATATAAGGCTTTTCCAAATCTAACCAAAAAGCAATTCTTCTGGTTAAATCTTCCCACTCGGTTTTGTATTGCCAAACACTTTCTCTACATTTTTCATTAAACTCTTCTATCCCATATTTCTCGATATCAGGTTTACCAGAAATTCCTAACTGTTTCTCAACTTGTAATTCAACTGGAAGCCCATGGGTATCCCAACCCGCTTTGCGATCAACATGATAACCCTGCATTGTTCGAAAACGACAAACAACATCCTTAAAAGCTCTCGCCAAAACATGATGAATACCTGGACGACCATTAGCCGTCGGTGGACCTTCAAAAAAAACAAAGTTTCCTTTTGGTGAATTTTTGGCCAAAGTTTTTTCAAAAATTTTATTTTCTTGCCATGATTGCATTATTTTTTCTTCATTTATGGCAAAAGTTGATTTTTCCATATAGTTTTATAAAAAGTTAAAATTTAATTATTTTTATTGTTAATTATTTATAGCTACAGTTTAAAAAACAACCTTTTACAATTGGAGATTTCCACACTTCTTTTTCTGCTTTGTCATCTCGAGCGTAGTCGAGAGATCTCATGTTTACAGTTTGTAGTTTTTCCAATTTGAAATTTCTCCCTACCTACCGCCTGCCTGCCAGTAGGCAGGACAGACAGGCATTACAATCGAAATGACAAATTGGTTTTGAGCTTTCTCTATTTTTTTACTTCGTCATGGTGAGGCTCTCGAACCATGCAAAGAAAAAATCATCTCTTAAATTTTGTCATAGTTCGAGAGCCTCACCATGACAAAATATTGTGTTCTTTTGTTCTTTTGTGTGATTCTCTTAACTTAAAATAAAAAACCGAATTGGTGACCAAGAGCCTCAAAAAACTTTAAGGCGGTACCATCTCGGCATTATACTTGTTTAAACAAACTAACGGGTTGCATCCGATCAAGTCTACTAAGTCAATATGACCTTTCTTTTGACAGCGTATTTCAATTAGAAATTACCAAAGTGATTTTTTGGCAAAACGCTTTTAATTTACATTAAAACTATACCAAACAAAAGAACTTGTGTCAAACAAAAAATCCCGACTTAACGAGATTTTTGTTTTTATTTTTGTCCCCTCTAAAAGGAAATACCTTATTTTTTTGTTTTTTTAAATTGATTGATAACTCGTAAAACCTTTGATTTTCCGCCTTGTCCTAATAAATAATCAAACATTGCCACCCAAATAGAAAGATGAAAGGCCCCCCAAAACGATCCGCCAACCAATAAAACAAGAACTACTACTACCAACAAAAGAGCCGAAACAATAACTACGCCTAACTTGCTTCCCGCAAACATAAATAAAAAATACAAAACCAAGAAAGGAGATGCCCCAATAAAAACGGCAACCATGTAAATTAAAACAAAGAACATGTTAAGAACAAAAAGTATTAGTGCCATTTCTAAATTAACAACAATATTTTTACAAAAAAACTGATAGGCATTTTTCAAAGATTCAAAAACATTTTTCTGTTTTTTGACGATAAAGGCTGCCCCATAAATAGTTAAAAAATAAATTACAATGCCCAAAATAGTAAAAAACAAAAAAGAAAAAATATAAATCAAAATATTTAACCAAACAAACGGCGTCACAATTAAAGAGATCAAATAAGCCAAAAATAACAATGTTCCCATTAAAATAATTTTGGTAATAATATTTAATCCCAAAACTGGCCAAAAATAATGGACTCCTTTACGCAAACTTTCACGCAAGGTTGCTCTTCTTGCAGAATCAATTTCAGAAAATCCCCAAATTAAAGCGCCTTGAGAAATTATGCCTGCCGAAATAAAAATCAAAAAAATAGACAAAGTCAGCAATAAATCAAAAAATAACATTCCCATTCCAGCCAAATCAGTTTGCCAAAACTGCTTGATATTTTCAAAACTAAACATTCCCCACAATCCGGAAGCGCTATATTCTCTCATTGTTTCAAAAATAGTTTTACCCTCATTTAAATTACTAAAACCTCGAATTAAAACTTCATAAACACTAACATTGCCAACTATAATAGTAAAAATTCCCAAAATCCATAACCATTTATTTCTCCAAGAAATTTTTAGAGCTCTTTTGAGTAATTGACGATAAAATGATTCCATATTTTTATTTTAATTTTTTATATTATATCATAAATTTTCCCCAGCAAAAAATTTTTATAACAAAAAAGGGGATATCCCCTTTTTTGCTACTTCATTAAGTCATTAAATTCTTCTTTTTCCACGGTTTCCTTTTCCAATAATACCGCTACTAACTTTTCCATTTTATCCTTATTCTCTAATAAAATATTTTTTGCCTTTTCAACAGACTGAGTTATTAAATCATCAATTTCAGCATCAATTTGTTCCGCAACTTTTTCACTATAATTTCTCTGATCTCGAATATCCCGACCCAAAAAAACCAGTTCTTCTTTTTCTCCATAAATTCTGGGCGCTAACTTTTCACTCATTCCGTATCTGGTTATTAAATTTCTAGCCAGTTCAGTTGCTCTTTGTAGGTCATTTGAAGATCCGGTAGTCACCTCGCCAAAATTCATTTTTTCAGCAACATGCCCAGCCAAAAGAACTGCCAAATCAGCCATATATTCACTACGATTATGCATATATTTATCAGTTTCCGGTAAATTCATCGTATAACCGGCAGCCCGTCCACGAGAAATAATTGAAATTTTATGAACGGGATCGGCTTTTGGTAAAACATGAGAAACAATTGCATGTCCAGCCTCATGAACTGCCGTTATTTTTTTCTCCTCCGGAGAAAGCAAATGGCTTTTTCGTTCTGGACCAAGCATTACTTTTTCAATACTTTCAATTAACTCATTTTGCGAAACTTTCTTTTTATCTCTTCTGGCTGACAAAATAGCCGCCTCATTTATTAAATTAGCTAAATCAGCACCAGAAAAACCTGGTGTTCTTTCCGCCAATACCCGTAAATCCACCTCTTTTTCAATTGGTTTATTTTTAATATGTACTTTTAAAATTTCTTCCCGATCATTAATATCCGGTGGATCTAAAATAACACGACGATCAAACCTTCCTGGACGCAATAAAGCCGGATCCAAAACATCAGGACGATTTGTCGCCGCCATAACAATAACATTAACATTTGGCTCAAAACCATCCATCTCGACCAAAATTTGATTTAATGTTTGTTCTCTTTCATCATGCGAACCTCCTAATCCTGCACCTCTTTGTCGACCAACAGCATCAATTTCATCAATAAAAATTATGCATGGAGAATTTTTCTTCGCTTTTTTGAAAAGATCCCGAACCCGACTGGCACCAACACCAACAAACATTTCCACAAATTCAGAACCAGAAATAGAAAAAAATGGAACCTCCGCCTCTCCAGCAACAGCCTTAGCTAATAAAGTTTTTCCCGTTCCAGGAGAACCCATCAATAAAACTCCCTTAGGAATTTTTGCTCCCAAAGAAATAAATTTCTTGGGTTCCTTTAAAAATTCAACAATTTCCTTTAACTCTTCTTTGGCTTCTTTGACTCCGGCAACATCAGCAAAAGTCACTTTGTCTTTTCCTTGTGGTTTTGTTTGTCTCGCCCCAGACTGACCAAAGCTCATGGCTTTGGAATTAGCTCCTTGGACCGAACGCATCATATACAGAATAAAGACACCAATAAGCAAAATTGGTAAAAGAATTGGTAACAAAACCCCCATCCAATAAGAGAACCCCGATTCGGAAACAACTTCAACTGCAAATTTTTGTCTTTTTTCCGCGGAAACTGCAAAATTATCCAAAATTTGACCAAAAGTATCATTTTGTTCCTTAGTTGCTTCTTGCAGTGTCCCGTCTAACAAAGAAATTTTTAACAAATTTCCTTGAATCTCCACTTTTTCAATTTTTTCTTCATTAACTTGTTGAATAACTTTTTGCAAATCAACCTTTTCAATTTTTTGATTGGAAACATTATAAAGGCTAAATATCCCACCAATAAAGAAAAAAATGATAATAAAAATTAAAACATTTTTTAATAAACCATTTTTCATACATTGATCTACTCATCCGAAGAATTATCTTCTACGATAATTTCCGGAACTAACTTTTTAAAATCTTCCGCAATTTCTTGTTCCAAAAGTTCATTATTATTAGAAATTTTTTCTTCTTTTTCTTCATTATTTTTTTCTCCTCCATGATAAACAGAATATCCCGTTCCCGCAGGAATCAGACGACCAATAATCACATTTTCTTTCAACCCCTCTAACCTATCTATTCTTCCAGTAACTGCCGAATTAATCAAAACCTTTGCCGTTTCCTGAAAAGAAGCAGCCGATAAAAAGCTATTTGTTGAAAGTGAAACCTTGGAAATCCCCAAGAAAACTTCCTCAACTTGTGCTGGTTTCTCACCTGGCAAAAGTGCTTTATTAGCTGATTCAAAGGCAGACCTCTCGACAACTTCACCTTCCAAAAGCTCTGTATCTCCAGACTCAATAACATAAACACGACTAAACATCTGTCTAGCAATTAACTCAATGTGTTTATCATTTAACTTCTGACCTTGTGAAGAATAAATATATTGGATCTCCTTTAAAACATATTCCTGAACAGCACGACGCCCTCGTAAACGATAAAGTTGATTTAATTCAACATGACCTTCTGTAAGTTGTGCTCCCTTTTCTACAATATCTCCCTCTTTGACCCAAAGAACGGTTCCGGGTGGGATTAAATATTCCTTTGTCCTTTCAGAGTCATTATAAATTCTCATCTTGCTACCATCAACTGTCACTTGACCAAAATGTTCCGATTTTACTTTTACTTTTTCCGCAGTAGTAAAAAGCAAATCACCTTCTTTAACCAACTGTCCATCTTTTACTTTTATTTTAGCTCCATCAGGAATAATTAAATTTTTCTCTTGAAAATCCTTATACGCAATCTTCAAAACTCTTTGTCCAAACGAAGTTTTGGCGACAATAGTCCCCTTTGGTCCAGAGATTGTTCTAGCTTGCTCCTCGATAGAAACTTTTCCACCCACTTCTGCTAATAAAGCTCTCTTTTTGGGTGGACGAGCTTCAAAAATTTCTTCTACGCGAGGTAATCCTTGGGTAATATCTCCACCGCCAGCCACACCTCCGGTATGAAAAGTTCTCATGGTTAACTGTGTTCCAGGCTCTCCGATAGATTGTGCGGCAATAATACCAACAGCAGTTCCCATTTCCACAACCTTATTATAAGCCAAATCAAAACCATAACATTTCTGACAAACACCATGAGTTAAGCGACAAGCCAAACCAGATCTTAATTTTACTGATTTTATATTTGCTTTTTCCATTTTTCTAGCAATTTCTTCCGTCACTAATTCTCCAGCAGAAACAAAAATCTCACCGGAATCTTCATCTTTTATTTCTTCAATCGTATAACGCCCAATTAATCTCTCAATAAAGTTTAGACCCATCTTATCACTCTCTTCTTTTGTTATCACGCGACCAACATCATCACCACAATCATAATCTTTAATTACTAAATCTTGAGCAACATCAACTAATCTTCTGGTTAAATATCCGGCATTAGCAGTACGCAAAGCGGTATCAGACAAACCTTTTCTAGTACCATGAGTCGAAATATAGTATTCCAAAACTGAAAAGCCTTCTTTGAAATTTGCCTTTACCGGTAATTCAATAATTTGTCCGGCAGGATTAGTCACCAATCCTTTCATACCAAGCATCTGAGTCACCTGTCCCCAAGAACCCCTAGCACCTGAATTAATCATGGTAAAAATGGGACCATCAGTTGGTAAAACCTTTTGACTTAGCTTGGTGACTTCATCTTTTACCTTAGTCCAAATTTCAATAACCTTACTATATCTTTCGTCATTAGTTAGTAGTCCTTCTTCATACTGACTTTGGACCAACTCAACATCTTCAAGTCCTTTTTCTAGAAGTTCCTCTTTGCCTTTAATACCAGGGAGATCACCCATACCCCAAGAATAACCAGCCTTAGTTAACTGTTTGAATCCAAAATCTTTGATTTTATCCAAAACTTCCACTGTAATATCAAACCCATAAAACTCTAATGAAAGTTGCACAATCCCAGCCATTTTTTTCTTATCAATTGGCTCATTAAAATAAGGCATTTTTTCGGGTAAAAGATCGTTAAACAAAATTCTTCCCACTGAAGTTTCAAAGATTTCTTCTTTGATTTTGCCATTAAAATCATTACCTACCCGAACTTTTATTAATTGTCTTAAACTTATTTTTCTTAAATCATAAGCAATTTTTGCTTCCGAAACAGTAGTAAACACTTTCAAAATTTCATTTTCTTTTGTTGGTAAAAGAGAAGTGACATGATAAGCCCCCCAAACCATATCCATAGTAGGAGTCACAATCGAGTTT
>CAZSER010000036.1:0-6953 GCA_964605975.1 uncultured Gammaproteobacteria bacterium | reverse complement strand
TTTCCGTAATTTCGGTGCCAACTATTCACCGGGTAAAACCCATCAAGTGTCTCAAAAAACCTCAGTGTTTTTCTATTGCCTCTTGATGGCGCGTAAAAATTATTCGGAGAAATAACTCTCGCTACTGATTACGAATGTCATTTAAAAAGTCTCCTGCCTTGCTTCGTAAATGACATTCGTAATATTTTTAATCGTCATCCTTTTCATTTCCCCCCGAGTACACTTACTCGGGGGCTTCTTTTTTTAAAAACTTTTCAACTAACTTTTGCGCTTCCGCAAAATTATTTACCCAGTTAATTCTTTCATCTCGACGAAACCATGTTAGTTGTCTTTTGGCATAACGACGAGTATCTCTCTTAATTAACCTGACCGCCTCTACACCACTTATTTCATTATTTAAAAATTTATAAATCTGTCGATAACCGATTCCCGAAACAGCACTGGATTTTTCTTGATACCCTAGATCTTTTAATCTTTTGACCTCATCAATTAAACCTTGCTCGATCATCTGCTCCACCCTCTTATCAATTTTTTCATTTAACTTTTCTTTATCTAAATTTTTACCAATCTGTAAAACATCATAGGGACAATCTCTTTTTAACAAATTTAAGGGAGTTCCTGTTTGTTTAATAATTTCATAAGCTCGTAAAACCCGACGAGGATTTTTTTCGTCAATTTTATCTTTTATTTGTGGATCAATTTTCTTTATTTCCTTAATTAAAAACTCTAAACCATGTTTTTGTAAAAAATATTCAGCCTGTTTTCTTATTTTTTCATCATAATAACCGGTTAGATCATAATTATCCACCAAAGCGGAAATATAAAAACCGGTTCCGCCAACAATAATCGGTAAACTAGATTTTTTTTCAATTATTTTTTTTGCTTCGGTCAACCATGAATCCACCGAGAAATAATCATCCGGTTCAACTAAATCAACCAAATATTCTTCAATACCATCAACAAAAAAAATACCCTTCTCCCAAACGCCCACATCTTTATTTGTTCCGATATCCATTTTTTTAAAAACTTGTCGAGAGTCGGCGGAAAGCAAAAAACCATTGAACCTCTTGGCTAAATCCAAAGCCAACGCCGACTTTCCACTAGCGGTCGCTCCCAATACTATAACTATTTTCTTCTTTTTCATATTGCTAACATCTTAACAGAAAATTTTTCTAATTTCAAAATAAAAAACGGAGTCAATGGAAACTCCGCTACTTTCTAATTAAACAACTTAACTCCTTGTATAAAGAAGTAAACTCCGAATGAGAAAACATTACCGAATAATATTTTTCTATCCGTGAGATTTTTTCTTCAGAAAAACAGACCGCCGAAACATGATATTTAGGTTTTATAAAAAACAACCATGGAGATCTTTTTCCCTTAGAAACAACCAAAACACCCTTTCCGTTAAAAGAACTATTTTCAAAATGAACATAAAAATTACCAATACCCTCAAACATACCCTCATCTCCAACTTTAATTTTTAGTTCTCCATTATTTAATCGTTGCAAATAATCAACAAAATCAGGAAGCTTTGATTTCAATAACTTAAATAACTTTTCCATCTCTTTATCCTTGATTATTTTTTGACCTTTTCCGGCCATTGACCTTTTCGTAGTTGTGCAAAAATTTTTTGCATCTTTTTGGAAAAAATAAAACATCCCCCATAATGAATTTCTTTCCCCTGCCGATTACAGATAAAAACATCCAAATCAATTACTCTTTTGTAAAAAAGAACTCTTTTCCACTTTTTGACCAACCTAATCCTACCCCATAAACCTTCGTCAGGATCAATAATTTCTAAATAGACAACATGACGCTCATCAATAGGCGCAATCAAGCGCAATTCTAGAAAACCAACCCGCAAATCAAGCTCTCGAAGTATCAAACAACAACTCAAGTCTGACAAAGACATCTCCTCTAAAATTAAACAAAAATCTTCTATTGTAAAAAGTTCTTTCATTTTTAACCCCATTTTTTTTAGATCACCCACAAAACTTTAACTACAAAATAAAAAAATGTCAACCTTATTTTTATTAGTAAAAATAATAAATTTATGATAAAATTATAGTAATCTTTACAGTTTAAAACTTAAAATTTATTCATTTTTAAAAAATAGTTTTTCTATACTTTAAAACAAATTTAAACAAAAAATATGTTCAATAAAAACAGCAAAATTTTACTAAAAAAATTGACTCGAAAACAACAAAACTATGTTAAATTGGATCTACCAAATCCACAAAATGGTGAATATTTATTAGCCGTTTTTCATTTAATTGCCGACAAAAAATTAAACATATTACAAGCATCAGCGGAAGTGGCCGCAGAATCTTCTACCGGAACTAACTTTGAAGTGACAACCGAAACGAACTTTTCAAAAACAATGAATGCTCTAGTTTATAAAGTTGACCTGAAAAAAAACTTGGTGTGGATCGCTTATCCTTGGAGATTGTTTGATCGACAAGGAAATATCCAAAATATTATTACTTATATTGCCGGAAATATTTTGGGAATGAAAGAAATTCAAGCGTTAAAACTATTGGATATTTGGTTTCCTCCATCAATGCTGGAACAGTATGACGGTCCTAGCTATACACTAGACGATCTTCGTGCTTATCTGGATGTTTATAATCGCCCAATTCTGGGAACAATTGTCAAACCAAAAATGGGGTTAACTTCTGCTGAATATGCCGAAGTTTGCTATGACTTTTGGCTCGGTGGAGGAGATTTTGTCAAAAATGATGAGCCACAAGCGGATCAAGATTTTTGTCCTTATGAAAAAATGGTTTCCCATGTGAAACAAGCAATGGATAAAGCAGTAAAAATAACTGGCAAGAAAAAAGTTCACTCTTTTAATGTTTCTGCGCCTGACTTTGATACCATGATCAGTCGCTGTGAACTTATTAGTAATGCCGGATTTGAACCTGGCAGTTATGTTTTTCTAATTGATGGCATTACGGCGGGATGGATGGCAGTGCAAACTCTTCGCCGACGATATCCAGATGTTTTCCTACACTTTCATCGTGCCGGACATGGAGCATTTACTCGTCCAGAAAATCCAATTGGATTCTCTGTTCTTGTTCTTTCCAAATTAGCACGGTTAGCCGGAGTCTCCGGAATTCATACCGGGACAGCCGGTATTGGCAAAATGGCAGGAACGCCAGATGAAGATATTATTTCTGCTCATAACATCTTGCATTTCGAAGCGCCTGGTCATTTCTTTACCCAAAACTGGGGAACAATTCCCTCAAAAGATTCCGACAACCAAAAACTGGTTAAACAAGATCGCGCAGAAAAACCCATTTTACAAGATGATAACTGGAGAGGAATAAAAAAATGTTGTCCAATTATTTCCGGAGGACTTAATCCTACATTACTAAAACCGTTCATAGAATCAATGGGCTCTGTTGATTTCATTACCACTATGGGTGCAGGTTGTCATGCTCATCCTGATGGCACTCAAGCCGGAGCCAAAGCATTAATTCAAGCCTGTGAAGCATACTCCCGAAAAATCCCACTAAATAAATATGCCCAAACCAAATCGGAACTAAAAAAAGCAATTAAATTTTTTACCAAAAAATAACTTTATAAAAAAATTGTTTTATTTTTCTTTATGATTTTTCAAGAATTTAAAAAATTTGCCATCAAGGGCAATGTCATTGATTTAGCAGTTGGCATTATCATTGGTGGAGCTTTTGGCAAGGTTGTTAGTAGCTTGGTAAATGATATTATCATGCCCCCAATTGGAGCTATTTTGGCTGGAGTTGATTTTTCTAAACTGTCTTTTATTCTCAAAGAAGCTACCGAAAAAAAACCGGCTGTCACTTTTAATTATGGTAGTTTTATAAATGTAATTCTCGATTTTTTGATTATATCCCTTGCCGTTTTTTTCTTGGTAAAACAAATAAACAAATTAAAAAAGACTGAAGAACAAAAAAAATCTTCCGAATCAATGGAGGTTAAATTATTAAAAGAAATCAGAGATTTATTAAAGACAAAATAATTTTAAAAAACTTATGATACGCATCCACGAAATGAAATTACATCCTGAACCATTTGAAAAAATTAATAACGAAATTAAAACTGTTGAAATCCGTCTTTTTGACGAAAAAAGAAAAGCCTTACGAGTTGGACATTTAATTGAATTTTCTAAAAAACCTGATTTACAAAAAAAAGTTCTAACTAAAATAGTTGAACTCCAAAAATTTAAAACCTTTGAAGAACTACAAAAAAACTTCCACCTCAAAGAACTTGGATTTACTGAAACAACAACAAAACAAGACTTCTTGAACAAACTTTATGAATATTATACCCCAGAGGAAGAAAATATCTTTGGAGTTTTGGCGATTCGTTTAAAAAAAGTGGATTAAAAAAGTTTTGATATTTATTATATGAAAAAAAATCAAAAAAAAGTTGGATTAGCGCTTGGCAGTGGTGGAATCAGAGGGTTAGCTCATGTCGGAGTTATCAAAACATTACTAAAACATAATATTCCAATTGACTATATTGCCGGTAGCAGTATTGGGGTTTGGGTTTCTGCCCATTTCGCAATTTTTCAAGATATTGAAAAATTGGAAGAATATACAGTCAAAAAAAGAAAAGAGAAAGTTTATTCCTTTCTTGAACCAAGTTTTGGAGGCGGACTAGTTAAAGGTGAAAAAATTTCTCGACTTTTAAAAGAATGGCTTAACGATACCGACTTCAAAGATACCAAAATCCCATTAAGGATTGTTGCTACCGATCTATATTCCGGGAAACCAACTTTTTTCTACTCTGGGAAAATTGCCCCGGCAGTCCGAGCCAGTATCTCAGTTCCTACTCTTTTCAAGCCCGTACAGTTTGAAAATAAGTTATTGGTTGATGGCGGAATAAGTGACCCGATTCCTGACGAAACAGTCCGAAAAATGGGAGCTGATATCGTTATCTCGGTCAACTTGGATAACTATATAAAAAATGAACAGCTAAATGGAGAAAAAATTTTGAGTATGAAACAAACAGCACAACGAAGTTTAAATATTCTGCGCTTCCACTTAGCAAAACATTCCACAGCATCTTCTGACATTATCATTGAACCTTTCACTCCGGTTGTCGGGATAAGCAGTTTTCGTGATTATTTTACTGACAAACTAACTCACGAATTAGTTCAAAATGGTATCAGAGAAACAGAAAAACAGATCCCCAAAATAAAAAAACTTCTTTCGGAAAAATAATTTAAAAAATATCATTTATATAAAAAATGATATTTTTTTATTAACAATACAAAATCCATTCTTTGGGGTCTTTTACTTTGGCAACAATTAAATCGCCAATTTTTTGTTCAGGGAAATCACTCTTATTGACCCTAGCTCTTTTCATTTCTCGAATATTTCCTTCCCAAAAATCAGTACCGTCGAGATCAATTAAAATTTCTATTTCCCGATCAAGATATTTTTGATTTTTTTGGTAAACTATTTTTTTCATTAATTTTTGTAATTCATGCCATCGTCTTTTCTTTTCTTGCAGGGGAATATCATCACTCATTTTTTCGGCCAAAGTTCCAACTCTCTCACTATACATTGCCAAAAAACAGATATCAAAACCAACCTTTTCATAAAATTTCAGACTGTTTTTGAACTGTTCCTCTGTCTCTCCACAAAACCCAACTATAATATCTGTCCCAATAGCAATTTCCGGTTTAACTTTTCTAACCTTTTCAACAATTTTGAAAAAATCAGCGGTAGAATAGTTGCGATTCATCTTTTGCAAGATATCATCATCACCAGATTGCAAAGGTAAATGTAAATAATTGACCATTTTTGACAAAGACAAAGCTTCAATTAAATCATCACTCATGTCTTTGGGATGGCTACTGGAAAAATGAATTCTCTTTACTCCTTCAATTTGATTAACTTCAAAAAGAAGTTTGGCAAAATTATTTTGATATGGATTATCAACAGAAAAACTTCCGAAATCAGCAGGAGAATAAGAATTAACATTTTGACCAAGCAAATGAACCTCCTTAATTCCCTCTTTGACTAAATTTTCTATTTCCGCCAAAATTTCAATTACCGAACGAGATTGCTCTCTCCCCCTAGTATAAGGGACAACACAATAACTACAAA
Organism: uncultured Gammaproteobacteria bacterium; assembly: GCA_964605975.1. Taxonomy (GTDB): domain Bacteria; phylum Patescibacteriota; class Patescibacteriia; order UBA11705; family JABHMO01; genus JBAYHA01. Next base: position 852 of record CAZSER010000036.1, on the reverse strand, counting down.
AATTATTACAGCCAGTCATAATAGGAACATAAGCAAAAGCGGAATTCATTTTTTTGGGTTGAAAAGAATAAAAAGGATCATTCGAAAATTTTTCTTGCAAAAAATTTTCCAAGACATTCAATTCTTTAATATCAAAAACCAAATCAAATCTCTTCGCAAAAATTTTTTTGTCCTCTGCCAAAACACATCCCGTTAAAAGAATCTTTAACCCCTTACTCTCTTTTTGTTTTAACCAGCCCTTGGCCATTCCCCAAATACGGTCAATTCCTGACTGTCGAATAGAACAAGCATTAACAATAATTAAATTAGACCGGTCCAATGTTGTTTCTTGCCAACCAAAACTTTCCAAAACAGTTGCTAAACGCAAAGAATCATTATGATTCATTTGACAACCAAAAGTAATTATGTGAAAATTTTTCATAAAAACATATTTTTTACTCAATTAATTATACTAAATTTCCTCAAAAAAATCAAGCCGACTGACTTCCAATTGTTTATTATTTCTGTTATAATATGTGCAGAGTAAAATAACACTTATGTTTATTAAACTGTATTCATTTCTAAATAAAATCAAAAATTCCTCCATTTGGAAAAGAAAAGTTTTTTATTGGCCAATAATTATTACCTTAATCCTAAATTTAAGCAACTGGCTTCTGGTCTATTTTAAATTTTATCCGTTAATAAAAAACTTACCGGAAGATCGATTATCTATTCCCTTGCATTACAATATTTATTTAGGGATTGATCTTTTTGGTCATTGGGCCATGATTTTAATTTTACCTACACTTGGTTTTATTTTTTTGATTTTTAATTCCCTACTGGCGTCTGTTTTATATAATAAAAAAGAATTAG
>CAZSER010000035.1:0-7640 GCA_964605975.1 uncultured Gammaproteobacteria bacterium | reverse complement strand
GAGGCTCTGAGCCTGCCCCGAGCGTAGTCGAGGGGAACCACGACAAAGTAAAAAAAGGGGTAGAAATCTCAAATTGGGAAAAATTAAATAAAAATAAAAAATTTTAACTACCTGTACTGCCTAATCCTCCACGCGAATTTTCTTTTATTTCGTCACTGTTTTTTACAATAGTTGCTTTTTGATAAGGGATTAAAACGGCTTGGCAAATTCTTTCTCCTCGTTCTATTTTTACTGGTTGATCAGAAAAATTATACGCTTCAAATTGGTACTCATCATGGGGACCACAAAAATCAGCATCCATTATTCCAACACTGTTAGCGCACATCAAATTTTTTTTAACAGGTAAACTGCTCCGAGAAAAAAGCCCAATAAAAAAACCTTCAGGAATTTTGATAATTACATTGAGAGGAATTAAGGCCAAACTCTTTGGCGAAATTTCCATTTCCACTCGAGAATATAAATCAAAAGCCACGGCTCCGGAGGTTTTGTATTCGGGGAGTGGCAAGGTTTCATCAATTAGCTTTATTTTTAAATTCATGGATATTTTATTATTTCCCCATTGTTATCCTGAGCTTGTACAAGGAGGCAAGGGGATTTTTTGTCGTAACTTGACAGGCTCAGTGTAGCAAAAAATTTGGATTCTAAAAAGAATAATTTTGTTTTAATTTCTGAATCAAAGCATCAATATTTTTTTCTAAATCTTCGCGCGTGCCGTTGTTATCAAGAGTAATGGTGGATTGTTCGGCTACTTGTCTGATGGTTTGTTCAGTTTCCGCTTTATGATCTTTTTTGAACTGTTCAAAAGTTTTATTTTTGTCATCGGAATTTTCGGAACGCAAAATTATTCTTTCGTAACGAGTTTTTTCGTCAGCAATAATATTAATCAAATAAAAGTTCGGTAATTGTTGGAGATGAGCAATGTCCGGCAAGCGACGAATGCCATCAACGCAAACGATTTCCGCAGGATCATTTTTTACATCCTCGGCAATTACTCGAGCAAAAAGTTCCTGACTTAAATTTTCTCGAAGAATTAAAGAAATTTTTTGCATGTTGTCGCGAGACTTTTCAATATAAAGTCGGTCCAATATATCGCGAAGAATGGTTGAATAACGATGAGCGCCGGCTGAATATTTTTTTGTAATATAATCACAGGCAGTGCCTTTGCCACTGGCCATTTCGCCGACAAAACCGAGAATTATTTTGGTCATATTTTTTTCAACTGACCAACAAAATGACAAATCATTTAATAATTTAAATTAAAGTGATCAGTTGATATGTTGAAACTTATTTTTTAACAATATCCTGCAAACCGCGTCGAACATCCCAATCATCTTTTTCCAGATCGCAATTTAATTTCAAGTTTGGGAAGTTTTCTGATAAGGCAAAACACATTTTGTGAGCAATTTCCCTTAATGTTGGATGAACCGGTTTTCCTGATCGAAGTTCGGCAACATAAACAGACGCGGGTAATCCATAAGAAACTTGACAAGGAACCAAAAAACCTAGCGAAACATAATACTGTTTTATTTCTGGCGTGGTCATTAAATTATTTATTGCAAACTTTTGTTTTTCTATTAGGTTAAGAGCTTCAATTTTTAGTTCGTTTGGCAGTTGTTCTAAATACCAGTTATGAAAACCGTATTTAGTGGTCAATAGAGGCATTCGACAAACACCATTACGATGTCTTTGAATATCACGAAAAGCACCATAATCAAGTAAAAATTCAAAGCGATTTAGACCTAATTCCGCCAAAAAATTTGGTAATCCGGTTTTTTCTGGGCGGGTTAAAATGTTTTTGTATTGATTAAGTTCACTTATTTGAATGTCTGTATGAAATTTAAAATCAGAAGGGAAGTCAAGTGGAGAGAAATAGTTATAATAAGTTTGACAGTTTTGACGGTAATCATTCTGTTCTTTGGTCGGTTCAAAAGAAAAGCTATGAGGGTATTTTTCTTGAAGATTTTTTAGAATTTTATTTGCAATTTGAGAAACCTCAATTAAGGGGTGAAAGCGTAATTGGGAAAGTTTATCCCAAGCTTGTCGCAGATTGGTATGCCATGATAGTTGAGTGGTAATTCCCGCTGGTAAAAATCCACGCAAAATATCAAAAGCACGCGCTTTGATTGCTTTGGCATAAACAGCTTCTTTTTCATCAGTTTTTTTAGGGTAAAGATTTTTGAGATGAAGTTCAACTTTTTCTTGACTGTGAATATAAAAACTCATCCAGTCGTCCATTATTTTTTTTGATTCGGCAGAATTTAGAGGATCAATAATTTTTTGTTTACTCATGTCAACATATCTAGTACTGGTTTCTTGTCCAGAGTAAAGTGGCCAATCTTGAATTGCTTTATCCGCCAAAATACTGATATTTTCTATAAATATAGTAGAAGATCCACAATCAGCAATACTGGAATGACCATATCCAACATAAAAAGTTTCCATGAACTTTCCAGATCCTGTTTGTTTTACTTTTTCTACATGGGTGGCTACAGATTCCGGACTTCTGGAATAAAGAGCTTGGAGCATGGCGGTATCTTCTGGATTGAATTCATCATAAATAAAAATATCTTGTAGTTGACGGTCATCTTTTTTTTCTGCTGGTAAAATAGTGGTGAGTAGATTACTAGGCGGGGTAGTTGTTTCTCCGATCGTGGTGATTTGAGACTCTTTTTTGTCAGAACTGTTCATATCAGAATAAGTTAGAACTTCATCATTTAATAAAACAAATTCAACTCCGGCTTCTTGAAAAATTTCTTTGGATCTTGCTCCAGCATGATAGTCCATGGCACAAACAACTCTTTTGATCCCAGCATTAATAATAATTTTGGCACAAGTATAGCAAGGTGTCATTTTTAAATACAAAGTTCCTCCATCAATGCTAATTCCAAATCTGGCCGCTTGAGCAATAGCGTTTTGTTCCATGTGAGTTGTTCTAATACAATGTCTAGACTGTTCTCCGCTTTCGTGAATAACGGTATGCATTTCATGACCAACTTCATCACAATGTTTTGTCCCGGCAGGAGAACCAACATAACCGGTAGCAACAATTCTATTATTTTTGACAATCACACAACCGCCACGACCACGATCACATGTTCCGCGAGTCCCGACGATCTCAACAATTTTCATGAAATAATCATCCCAAGAAGGACGAATGTAGTTATTCATATTTAGTAAAAATCCAACCCCTACCATTGGATAAGTTATTTAATTAAACTAAGTATATTTTAGCAAATTATTACTTTTTAAAATAGTTTTTTAAATATGACAAAGACAAAAAAACAATAAATTTAGATAACTGGTTTTTGAGATAAATTTTTTATTGTGGATATTATTGACAAGAGGTAATTTTTGTTTGTTAACAAACAAAAAAAAGAACAACCAACTTGGTCGTTCTTTTTTTTTGGATTTTAGGCTTGAACAGTGATGCTTGGGCCCATAGTGGAACAGATGACAATGTTTTTGAGATAAGTTCCTTTTGATGTTTCCGGTTTTGACTTGGTAACAGTTTCTAGAATTAATTGATAATTCGCCATAAGGTTTTCACTTGACATGCTGGCTTTACCAAAAGCAATGTGTAGATTGGCGGTATCGTCGTTTTTGAAAGAAAGTTTTCCCTTCTTTAACTCTTCCACTGTCTTTTTGATGTTGGTACTTACCGTTTCATTTTTTGGTGAAGGCATTAATCCTTTTGGTCCAAGAATCCTAGCCAAGGGTGCCATTAATTTCATAATTTCAGGATTTGCTACGGCAACATCAAAATCAGTTTTTCCCGATTTTTTGAAATCATCTAAATCGTTTTCAGAAATAATAATATCAGCTCCAGCTTCTTTGGCTTCGGCAATTTTGTCAGCAGTGACAAAAGCGGCAACCTTTTTGGATTCTCCAAAAGTAAACGGTAAAACGATATTTCCACGAACTTGCTGTTCACCTTTACGAGGATCAATTCCTAATCTGAAATGGACTTCGATAGTTTCATCAAACTTGGCTTTGGCCGTTTTTTTGACTAATTCCAAAGCTTCATTAATTGAGTAAACTTTATTTTTGTCTACTTCGGTATAAAGTTTTTTAATTTTCTTGTTCATAAAGATATAAATTATTAAATAAATTAAAATAAGACCAAACACGGTCTTATTTTTGATCATCAATTATAACTAAAAATAAAAGATGAAAATTTATGACCGTGGTGCGATCGTTTTCCTCAAAAAGGAAAACTCCCACAAGTTTAAAAGTAAAATTGTAAAAAGAAAAAAATTATTCAACAATCTTAACGCCCATCTGTCTGGCAGTTCCTTCGATTAAACGCATTGCTGATTCGATATTTTCGGTGTTTAAATCTGGCAATTTTATTTCTGCAATTTCTCGAACTTGTGCTTTGGTTAATTTTCCGACTTTTTCAGTTAAAGGTTTTCCAGATCCTTTGCTTATCCCCGCAAACTTTTTGACTAATTCCGAAGCTGGGGGCGTTTTCATTATAAAGGTAAAAGTTCGATCTTCGTAAACAGAAATAATTACAGGAACAATTTCTCCCGGCTTAGTTTTTGTCGCATCATTAAATTTTGTACAAAAATCTTGAATGTTAACTCCGTGTTGACCCAAGGCTGGACCGACAGGTGGAGCTGGAGTAGCGCGTCCACCGGCAATCTGTAATTTAATTTGGGCGGTAATTTTCTTGGCCATAAATTTATTAAGCGCTAGGGTATCGTGATTATTTTTGACAAATAAACACAAATCCAGGCAACTTGATTAACTAAAATATAAAATTAATTTTTCTTAACTTGTAAATAGTCCAGTTCGATTGGTGTCTCACGACCAAACATAGTGACTAAAACTTTAATTTTTCCGCGGTCGTTATCAACTTCAGCAACTTTTCCTTCCATGTTTTTGAAAGGACCATCAACAATTTTGACTATTTCGTCCAAAGTTAATTCGATAGCATACTTAGGTTCATCAACACCCATTCTCTTTTGCAAAGATTTAATTTCTTCTTCGCTTACTGGGGTTGGGGTTGTTCCTGTTCCAATAAAGCCGGTGACATTAGGGGTGTTTCTGACAACATACCAAGAATCATCGGTAACGGCCATCTCAACAAATACATATCCGGGAAAAATCTTTTCCGTAGTTATTTTTCTCTTGCCATTTCTAATTTTAATTTTCTTTTCGGTTGGAATAAGAATGCTGAAAATTTTGTCTTCCATGTCCATCGAATCAATACGATGTTTGAGGTTTTCAGCCACATTTTCTTCGTAGCCGGAGATAGTATGAATAACATACCAACGACGACCGCGCTCAGTTGTTTGCTTGGGCATATTAGTTTTTATTTTATGATAATAGCCAAAAGTTTGGTAAGACCAAAATCAATTATTCCTAAAAATAAAGCAACAAAAAGACTGATGCCAATAACCAACAAAGAATGTTTAACAGTCTCTTGTTTGGTTGGCCAAGTCACTTTTTTTAGTTCCGCTTTGGATTCCAAGACATATTTGACCAAACGATTTTCCTTTAATGACATAATAAGTTGCAATTTAAGGTTAAAACTATTCTAAAAAGGCCCTTTGGCCTTATATTTGAATTATATTACAAAATAATCTTTTTGACAAGAGTATTTCTTTATTGTTGGTTTTTATAAGAAAAACATCTAAAATTAAACAAAAAACAGTGTATTTATTGACTTTTTTGCTAGAATGATATAATTTGATTTTTCTGTGTTTTGGCAACTGTTATAACAAGGAGGTCTTTTTTATGCCAAAAGATAATAATGCCGTCAAAACCACTCAAACAATTACTTTGCCTTGTGGTCATCGCTTTGTTTTAACGGAAAAGCATTTTCGACAAAAAGTTTTGACTTGTTTATCTTGTGGTTCTTTGTATGAATTACCAAAAACTAAAGATAGATTAGGAATCTCAGCCACTTATGGTTGGGACGAAGATTTTCGGAGAACGGCAAAAAGGAGAGTTGATCCTTTTGGATAGAAAATCGAAAAGCGAACCCGCAGGTTCGCTCTTTTTTTAGATATCAATTTTGGCTGATTTGGCGTGCGTTTGAATAAACCTTTTACGAGGAACAACATCGGATCCCATCAAAACATCAAATACCTTGTCAGCTTCTTCGGCATCATGAATAGAAATTCTTTTGAGGACTCGTTTAGCAGGATTCATGGTTGTTTCCCAAAGTTGTTCAGCATTCATTTCTCCCAAACCTTTGTAGCGTTGGATATTTAATCCTTTGATCTTTGTTTCTTCAATATTTTCACCAGTGTCCGTTTCTATTATTTGTTCTACTTCAACTTTGTCAATTTTTTCTTTTTTCATTGTTGCTAGATATTTTTCCATTTCATTGTCGTTGTAGATATAAGTGACTTCTTTGCCTTTGCTAATTCGAAAGAGTGGTGGTTGGGCCGCAAAAACATGACCAGTTTTTATAAGTTCTGGTAAATAGCGATAAAAAAGAGTTAGAAGTAAAGTTCTAATGTGCGAACCGTCAACATCGGCATCCGTCATGATTATTACTTTGTGATAACGAAGTTTACTCAGATCAAACTGTTCGCCGCCAATGTTTGTGCCAAGCGCAATAATTAGAGCTTTAACTTCATTGTTGGCTAACATTTTGTCTAGTCGAGCTTTTTCGACATTAATAATTTTTCCTCTTAATGGCAAGATTGCTTGAAATTCTCGATCACGACCTTGTTTGGCTGATCCTCCGGCGGAATCTCCCTCGACAATATATAGTTCACATTTTTCTGGCGTTCGACTAGAACAGTCTGCTAACTTACCAGGTAAACTTAAACTGTCCAAAACCCCTTTGCGTAAAACGGTTTCTCTGGCTGCTCGACTGGCTCGCCTTGCCGTTGCTGCCAATAAGGCTTTGCCAATAATTGCTTCGGCATCTTTGGGATGTTCTTCCAAAAATATCGCTAGATGTTCTGATAAAACGGCATCAACAATCGGTTTTACTTCGGCGTTTCCTAATTTAGCTTTAGTTTGTCCTTCAAACTGTGGTTCTGGAACTTTGATGGAAATAACGGCCGTTAATCCTTCACGAACATCATCGCCAGTAAGGTTTTCATCTTTTTCTTTGAGTAAGTTGTTTTTTCGGGCATAGTTATTTATTGTTCTGGTCAGTGCTGAACGAAAACCGGCAACATGCATTCCTCCCTCTGGATTTAAAATGTTGTTGGTAAAAGCTAGTAATGTCTCAGTATATTCTTCGGTGTATTTAAGGGCAATTTCGACATTAACATTGTCTTGTGTTTTTTCGACATAAAAAATATTATCATGCTTCATTTTGTCATGAATATTTAAATGTCGAGCATAAGAAGCAACGCCACCTTCGAAATAAAAAGCGTATTGTTTTGGTTTTTCTTCGTTTCGTAAATCAATCAAAACAATTTTAATCCCTTTGGTTAAGTAAGCTTGTTGTCTTAATCGGGTAAGAATTTTATCCCAGTTGAATTCAGTGACGGTAAATATTTCAGGATCAGGTTCAAAAATAATGGTTGTGCCCTTAGTAAAAGCCTTTTCCGGATAGAGAGGCTCAACTTTTTTTACTTTGGTGATTTTACCGATTTCTTTAACTTTATATTGGGGATTTCCTTGTTTATATTCTTGCTCATAAATAAGGCCATCTCTTTTAATCTCAG
>CAZSER010000034.1:0-7783 GCA_964605975.1 uncultured Gammaproteobacteria bacterium | reverse complement strand
TTGCCCCGCCGAGTCCAAATTAGTTTTCAGGATTTTCGTCAAAAAAAGTTCGAACTTCGTTCAAAAAACACCGCCAGTTAATTTTTTTATTATATTTAAGAAGGCAATAATAAAATAAAAACATCTTTTAAGATAAAGCCTAGCGGTTCTGTTTTTGTTTTAAATATAATAATTCGGGATAAGCAAAATTTTAAGGTTAGATTAAAATAGAAGTAGCGATTGTTTTATTAATTTTTTTTCTTGTCTAATCCTTTTTTATTTGCTAAAATAAAATATAATAGTTTTAAATATAAATTATTTTTTTATTTTGATTAGATTTTAAATTATGAATAAAAATAAACTTTTTTTATCAATAGTGCTTGTTATCTCTGTTTTATTGTTTGTTGCATTATTGTTTGGTTTTTTCTTTTCAGATCGGCTAACAAAAGAAACTGTTAACCAAGAAACTGCAATTCAAGAGAGTGGTGTTTTCACGGGAACTGATTTCAGTATTGGAGTTGATAATAGATATTTGACTCCTCGTTATGTTAAAAATGAGAACCAACAAATTAAAGGACTTTTGGAATATTATTTAATCGAGGATTTTGACAGTAAAAACTGGTGGGAGAATTGCGAAGATTGTGTAAGTGGTGGACCTGATGTTATGACTTTGTCAGTTTATAATAACGATGGAAATTTAAATTTAATTGACTGGATCCAGCAAAATAGCAATAGTTATGGTATTTATACTAATTATTATTTTAAAGATAATGTTGTTTTGAAATATTTGGACAAAAATGAGGCGATAAATTATAGTTTTGAAGGTATGGGGTTTTTTGATGAATTTTTTTGGCTAAACCCGGAAAAGACAAAGATATATAGACTACAATCGTTTGCATTGACGGAAGATGCTTCTATTCGTGAGGATGTTTGGGATGTTTTTAATTCGTTTACTTTTTTGGATAATTAATAGGTATTTATTTTTTATGAATTATAATTTTAATAGTCAAAAAATAGCACTAATCTCCGTCTTTTGACGGTGGTTTGTTTTGTTGATTTATTTTATATAATCAAACGAACCGCCTAATCGGCGGTTTTTTTAAATAACAATAATATGAATAAAATTTTTATTACTTCAAGTGATTATCAAAAATTAAAGGAACTTTTACAGAACAAAGAAGGTCATACTGACGAAGATCTAGCTTTGATTAATGAACTTTCTCGGGCGACAATTCTTGATTTAAACAAAACTGTCAAAGATATTGTGATTATGAATTCACAGATTGTTTTTCGTGATGAGCAGACAAATCAAGTGAAAAATTTAACCTTGGTTTTTCCTGAAAATGCCGATTTTTCGCAGGGTAAAATTTCCGTGTTATCTCCTTTGGGGTGCGCTTTGTTGGGAGAGAAAGTTGGTCATTCAATCTTTTTAAAAACCCCAAAAGGTGAAAAGAAAATTTTAATTGAAAAAATTTTATACCCAGTCGAGGGCGAAAAATTCTTGATGAGGTAGTTTTTTTGTTTTTTTAGACTTCACTTTTCAAAGTAGGGAGCTTGACTTTTTTATTTCTATAATGTATTATTTACTCACTTATTAACGGCTAAATTTGAATATTTTTTATGGAAATTAGGAATATTGCTATTATTGCTCACGTTGATCATGGAAAAACTACTTTGACGGATGCTATTATGCGTCAAACTGGGATGACTGATGAAACGGTGACTATGGACAGTAATGCGCTTGAACAGGAGCGAGGAATTACTATTTATAGTAAAAATGCTTCTATTTTTTACAAAGAAACCAAAATAAACATTGTTGATACTCCCGGTCATGCTGATTTTAGTTCTGAAGTAGAGCGAATTTTGCGTTCTATTGATTCTGTTCTATTAGTGGTTGATGCACAAGAAGGACCAATGCCTCAAACAAAATTTGTTTTGAAAAAATCATTGGAACTTGGTTTGAAGCCGATTGTGGTCATAAATAAAATTGATAAACCAGCAGCACGACCATTGGAAGTTCAAGAAATGGTGTATGAACTTTTCTTGGATTTGGGTGCTAATGATGAGCAGTTAGATTTTCCTTTTGTTTTTGCTTCCAGTCGTCAAGGTTTTGCCAAAAGGACTTTGGAAGAAGATAGCGATAATTTATTTCCATTATTGGATTTGATTTTGGAAAAAGTAAACCCAGTAGAGAGTAATTTAAAAAATGAAATAATGAGAGCGCAACCTTTTAATTTGGCTTATGATAACTATTTGGGTAGGTGTGCTATTTGTCGTGTTTATTCCGGCAAAATAAAACAGGCTCAATCCGTAGTAGTCAAAAATGGCAAAGGTGAAAACAGTATTGGAAAAATTACCAAGATATTTACTTTTCAAGGACTAAAAAGACAAGAGGTTAATGAAGCAGAGGCGGGGGATATTATTTTATTGGCCGGTTTACCTGATATTTATATTGGAGATACTATTTGTGAATCAGTAGATCAAGAATCTTTGCCGGCGATTAAAATTGACGAACCAACAATTACTGTTAATTTTTTGGTAAATAATTCTCCTTTTGCCGGAAGGGAAGGGAAGTATGTGACCAGTAGACAAATTAGAGAAAGATTGGAAAAAGAGTTAGAAGTTAATGTTGGTTTAAAAATCGATTTTAGCGATCCCGCTTTTTTCCGAGTAAGCGGAAGAGGTGAATTACATATTGGAATTTTGTTAGAAAATTTGCGTCGAGAAAGTTATGAATTACAGGTTTCTCAACCACAAGTAATCATCAAAAAAATTGATGGTGTTGATTGTGAGCCTTTTGAAGAAACAACGGTAGACATTCCCGAAGAGTTTTCTGGTATTGTTATCGAGAAAATATCAAAAAGAAGAGGTCAGTTGGTAAATATAAAAAACCAAAATGGACAGTCCCGTTTGATTTTTGAAATTCCGACCAGAGGATTACTTGGATATCGCAATGAGTTTATTACGGATACCAAAGGAGAAGGAATTCTTTGTTCTCGGTTTTTAGATTTTAAGCCTTATGCGGGGGAAGTAGAAAAAAGTGAATATGGAGCAATGGTAAGTATGGCGACAGGAAAGGCTTTGGCCTATTCTTTGGCGAATTTACAAAATCGTGGAAATTTATATGTTGCGCCCGGTGATGAAGTTTATGATGGAATGGTTATTGGTAATACCAGCAAGGAAAATGATATGACAGTTAATCCGGTCAAAGGAAAACATTTAACTAATATGAGATCATCTAATGCTGACGAGGGCGTAAAACTTACTCCCCCAATGACTCTTAGTTTGGAAATTGGACTGGCAATTATGAATGAAGACGAGTATTTAGAAGTTACTCCAAAATCTGTAAGATTACGAAAAAATGGTGAGGAATCAAAAAGAAAAAGAGAAAGATTTGAAGATTAAAATAACAAAAAAACGGGTAATGCCGTTTTTTTGTTTCTGAATTTTATGGTAAAATAAAATAAAAGAAAAGTAATTATTTTTTATAAAGTAAAAATATTTAATAACTTATAATGAATTTGCAAACATCCATTTCTGAACTTGGTCGGGTGGGTAAAACTACGGCGTCAAGATTAAAAATTCTAAATCTCAAGACTGTTGAAGATTTACTTTTTTATTTACCTTTTCGTTATGAAGACTGGAGCCAAATAAATAAAATTTCCGAACTGCAAAATTTTCAAGCAACAACTATTTGTGCCAAGGTGATGATGATTGCTACCAAGAAAAGTTTTCGAACCAAAAAATTTATTACCGAAGCGTTGGTTTCTGATGCTACGGGGACAATTAAAATTGTTTGGTTTAACCAGCCTTTTTTGAGTAAAGTTATTACCGTTGGTGATGAATATTACTTTTCTGGTTCATTTGATCAAAACAAAATGCAGATGACTAGTCCAGATTATGAAAAATATCGCCAAGAAACCACACATACGGCTAGAATTGTTCCGGTATATCACTTAACAGCGGGGCTTACAGAGAAACAGTTAAGATTTTTAGTTAAAACGGCATTGACACAACTAAAAGATTATCCAGAAATTTTGGCAGAAAGTTTTTTACATCAAGAAAAAATGTTAACTTTGCCAGAGGCTTTGCGGGAAATTCATTTTCCAACTAATTTTTTGTTATTAAAAAAAGCACAAAAAAGATTAAGTTTTGACCGACTTTTTTTGCGTCAGATTTTTATTCAAAAGTCCAAAAAAGAAAATGAAAAGGCGAATTCTTGGCCAATTAAATTTTTAGAAAAACCAACACGGGATTATGTTGCTTCCTTGCCATTTGAATTGACCATTGATCAAAAAAAATGCGCTTGGGAGATTTTACAAGATTTAGAAAAAGAACGGCCAATGAATAGATTGCTTAATGGCGATGTTGGCTCTGGAAAAACAGTAGTAATGTCTATTGCGGTTTTGAATGTAATTAAAAATGGTTGCAAGGTCGCCGTTTTGGCGCCAACGGAAATTTTGGCAAAACAACATTTTGAAACGGTCCAAAAATTTTTTTCAGATGAAAATTGGCGAATTGCTCTTTTTAGTTCGGCGCAAAAATTTTTAAACAAAGAAAAAATAACAAAAAATAGATTGTTAAAATTACTTGCCGAAGGGGCGGTTGATTTGTTAATTGGAACACATGCTATTTTGAGTGAAAATGTCAAGATAAAAGATTTGGCTTTGGTTGTTGTTGATGAACAGCATCGTTTTGGTGTTAAACAACGGAAAAATTTAAGTTTACGCGGAGAGCAAAGTTTTACTCCTCATTTTTTGTCGATGACGGCAACGCCAATACCTAGAACTTTGGCGTTAACTGCTTTTGGAGATTTAGAGTTATCAATTATTAAAAATAAACCAAGAAATAGATTGCCGATAAAAACACAGTTTGTTATAGAAAGTGATCGTTTCTCTGTTTATGATTTTATTCAACAACAAATAAAGGAAGGTCGTCAAGTTTTTGTTATTTGTCCCTTGATTGATCCTTCTGATAGTTTGGGGGTTAAATCAGTCAAGCAGGAATATGAGAAATTAAAAAAAGAAATTTTCTCTGATTTTTCGGTAGATCTTTTACATGGAAAAATGAAAGCAACAGAGAAGGAAGAGGTTATGACCAGGTTTGCTCGAAATGAAAGTCAAATTTTGGTTTCCACTTCCGTTATTGAAGTGGGAATTGATATTCCTAATGCCACAATTATGATGATTGAAGGGGCAGATCGTTTTGGTTTGGCGCAGTTGCATCAATTTAGAGGACGAGTGGGCAGGGGAGAGTTTCAATCTTTTTGTTTTTTATTTAGTGATAATCAGTTATTATCAACTCAAAAAAGATTGCGTTATTTAGAAAAGTTAGCAGATGGTTTTGCTTTAGCGGAAATTGATTTACAACTTCGTGGAGCTGGAGAAGTTTATGGACAAATACAATCGGGATTTTCTGATTTACAAAACCTGGATTTACAAGATAGCGAACTTATTGAATTAGCTCAAAAAGAAGCGCAAAGAGTTGTTAGCGAAAATAATCTAAGCGCTGAATTGAGTCGTCGATTACAAAAAGTTTTTGTGGTTAATCATTTTGAATAAACAAAAAAACGGTGTTTGTCCGTTTTTTTTGTTTATTCAATTTTTACTTTAAAATATCTCGGATATTTTTTATTTTGGTAATTTTTAATCCAAAATCTTTATCAATTTTCATTTCGGGTACAATCGCGGAGGTAAAACCCAATTTTTTGGCTTCTGATAATCTTTTTTCAATTTTTGTGACGGGACGAACTTCTCCTCCCAGCCCAACTTCTCCAAAGGTTACCGTTTGGCGGTTTTGAGGGATATTTTTAAGGGAAGAGTATATTGCTAACGCCACCGGTAAATCCATGGCCGGTTCATCCGCTTTTAATCCGCCGACGATATTTAAATGAATATCTTGATTTCCTAAATTTAAGTTAGCTCTTCGCCACAAAACGGCTGATAACATTTGTAGTCTGTTGAGATCAAATCCGGAACTTTTTCTTTGGGGATAACCAAATACGGTCGGGGTTACCAAGGCTTGAATTTCAATAAGAAAAGCACGAGAACCTTCAATCGTGGCGGAAATTACTGTTCCCGCAATATTTTCTAAATTTTCATAAAGAAAAATTTTACTGGGGTCGGATATTTCTAGCAGGCCTTTTTCCGTCATTTCAAAAACACCAATTTCATTGGTATTTCCAAATCTATTTTTGCTTGCTCGGATGATTCGGAGATCTTGAAATTTTTCACCTTCTAGATAAATAACCACATCTACTAAATGTTCCAAAGTTTTGGGTCCGGCAACGGAGCCATCTTTTGTGACATGACCAATAATAATTACCGGAACGCCAGTTTTTTTGGCTACGGTCATAATTTCGCCGGTGGCAGAACGAATTTGACTAACGGAGCCTTGTTCACCATTATTTTCGGTATTGCGAATAGTTTGAATTGAATCGACAATTGCTAAGTCCGGTTTAATATTTTCAATGGCAGAACATATTTGAGCAGTTTCCGTTTCGGACATGAATTTTAAGTTCTTGCCATTATATCCTAATCGTTCACTGCGGATTTTTACTTGTTCGGCCGATTCTTCTCCGGAAATATAAAGTAAGGAAAGATTTTTTTGGGATAAATTATGTAAGACTTGGGTCACCAAAGTTGACTTGCCAACACCAGGTTCTCCACCAAGTAAAATTAAACTACCACGAACTAATCCACCGCCCAACAGTTGATCAAATTCAGAAATTCCCGTTGGTAGGCGAGGGATTTCTTCGTTTTTTATTTTTTCAAAATCAATTATTGTTTTACTATTAAATGGTAAAAATTTTTTATTTTTTTCTGTTTGTTTGGAAAAAGAAACCTCTTGCAAAGTCCCCCATTGGCCACAATTTAAACATCGCCCTGACCATTTAGGGAATTGAGAGTCGCAATTGGTACAAGAAAAGACGGTGGATGACATAAGGAGAAAAATTTTATTTTAATTGAATAGGACAATTCCCTGCATCAGGAACAGCTTCAAATAAATTTTTAGCTTTATATTTGTTTATAACTCTTGCTTCTCCTGCTTTTCTTACCGATCGTGCTTTTCCTTCTCCAAACATAAGTCCACCAGCTTTGGCTTCTTCCATGTTTTTGTATTGTCCACCTGTCCACTTATCGTTTTGATATCCGCCATCTCCAGCAGTACAAACAGATTTTCCCTTATCGAAAGCATTTTTTTTACAACGAGAAGAGATTATGTTCATCCAAGCGTTAGCAATGGCTTTTTCAATGTTTTCTCCACCATTACATCCACCGTTATTTAGGGTTTGTCCTAATGTTCCAGTTCCGCTATTATGATATAAATACAACAAGGTTGCGATATCTCCATCACTAAGATTACTCATTTTACTTCCACAGATAGTTTCAATTTTTTCTTTAGCAGAAATAATAGCTGTCATCATGCCTAATGTCTGTAGATCATCGTTGAATAAGCGGAGGTCGTTTTTTGAGAGAGGAGAGGTGTCAAGCTGAAGTTGAGATAGATAGAACTCTGGAGAGTTTGGCAGTCCCATTTTAATTGTGGATGTCCAGGTGTCATTTTTAAATTGAAAGAGTCCTTTAAAGCAGGAACAGTTTACTAATCCTGGTTTAAATCCTGACTCATGTTCTGCCATTCCCATTAGTAGGTTGTAATTAAAATCACCACAGGCCGCATAATCTTTGAATTTCTGAATTAAAGCGTCTTTATTTGGATGAGGATTTTTGTTTGTTGTTATTCCGCAATAATCTAAAACGGAATTTTTAGGTGGTGCACAAATGCCACTCTCTCCGCCAGAAAG
>CAZSER010000033.1:0-8455 GCA_964605975.1 uncultured Gammaproteobacteria bacterium | reverse complement strand
GTTCCTAACCACAAAAATTCCGGTTTATCCGATAAATTTCTCTTCTCTAACTCTTCCTTGACTGCTAACAAGGGAGAAACTGAACCCATGGTGCCACCGCCAACCAAAAAAATTTTCATATAAATTTAATTAAAAAAAATTATCCATGTGCTACTGATAAAACAATAATTTCCTTAACTCCTTTTTCTCTGAAAATTTTTACCGCCGACAAAATCGTTTCCCCCGTAGTAATAACATCATCAACCAAAACAATTTTTTCTCCAAAAAAGACTGGTTTTAAAGAAAAAGCTTCCCGTAAATTTTTTTCTCTTTTTGTTTTATCAAGTAAAGCCTGTTGTTTCGTGTTTTTTGCTCTTTCTAAAATATCAACAAAGGTTATTTCCGGCATTATTTTCTTTACATTATACAATAACAGTTCAGTTTGATTAAATCCGCGCCAATTTTTTCTCTTTTTATGCAAAGGGATGGGAATAAATAAATATTCCTGCCAATTAATATTTTTTTCTTGCTGTAATTTCTTTACCAAAAATCTAGCTAAAACTTCCGCATTTTCTTCCACAAATCCGAACTTTAACCCTTCAATGATTTTTTTTATTTGTGGATGTTTATAAGAAACTGCGGACAAAGCCATTCTAATCCCAAAACTATCTCGACAGTTCTGACAAATACCATTAACAACTTCCTTATTTTGACAAAAAACACAGGTATTATCTCTTAAAAATGCAACCTCATCAAAACAGGCGGAGCATAAAATCTCCCCCTCTTTTGCACAACCATAACACTCCTGAGGAAATAGCCCCGCAAAAAAAAAAGGCCTCCAAGGAATTCCAAAATTTACTTATTTTATTGCCAAAAAGCCCCATCAATAAACCAATTATTATCAATTTTTTTTAAGGAAACTAAAATATCTTGATTAAAAATATTCTCTTCATTATTTCCACTCTTTTCTTTTCGACTAGTAGAAATCATAATTTTCATCTCTTCTTTTCTCTCTTCAATAATCTTGGCGACTAATGATTTTGTTCTCATTACATATGGGAACCCATCAATAACATGTTTTTTCTGAAGTTCCGGTAAATAACTATTTTGAACATAACCTAAAAATTCGGGAGTCATAACTGTCTGCATTCTGGAAATATCCGAGAAATCACCACTATTTGAATAACTACCAAAACTATCAACAAATGCCATAGATAAAGAACGAACCTCTCCTGTTCCCCGATCTTGATTTGTCACTGTTGGTTGGTTGATAGTTAAATCTGGGATTCCTGGCTTTATTTGCTCATAAGGAATTGGCGCATTCTCATCTCTAGTTAAATCTTGAAATTTTTCTTTTTGCTCTTTTCCCGAAAAATAAAAACCCAAAATAATCAGAACAATTAAAACAGTTCCACCCCCAATTATTAATAATATCTTTACACGATTAGACATATTTTTATCTCTTTATTTATCCTCTATTTAAATTAATTTTTATTTTTACGAAAAATAAAAACTCCCAAATTTCCAAACCTAAAAGTCTTGCATTTCTTCTTTCCTTCTTTTTTCCATCTCTAATAATTGACGAGGATCGGTAGTAATCAACTCGTCTTCCATTGGGGAAGCCACAATCCTAATGGCCGCATGTTTATTCCCCGCAAAGAAAATTCCTTCACCTACGCCACTTTCCAAAAGCAAATACTTTTCTCCATCAGTAAGTTGAAAAATTTTCTGTAATAATTCTACCGATGCCGGTGCTTGTTTCAACAGGATCTTCAACGCAGAATTAGTAACAATGGCTTGACCGTATTGACTTAATAAAAAATCATTAACATCCTGCGTAATAGTGGTAACTCCTAAATAATATTTACGACAACGCTTAACTAATGCAAAAATAAATCGGGCGGAATCTTCATGTTGCATTAACCACCAAGCCTCATCAATTACCAAAATTCTCTTTTTGACTTCCGATCTAACAACATTCCAAATATAGCTGATAATATTATAAATAGCCATTGGACGAAGCTCATCCTCTAAATCTCGAACACTAAAAACAACCAATTGATTATTCATGTCTACATTAGTAGGAGCATTAAATAAACCGGAAAAAGTACCATCGGTAAACTTCTTCAATCGCAAAGCCAAATCTTCACCGCCCTCCATGCCCTCCAAAACTTCATATAAATCTTGGATAATTGGCGGTTCAACTTTATTTAAATCAGCATCAGGAGTTATGTCTTTCTTGGCGTAAGTTTCAATTAACGCACGATCCAAAATTGAATCTTCTTGAAACGTTATTTCTCCAATCATAATTCTTAATAACCCTTTCAGTGTAATTACCGCACTTCTAATAACATCGGCCGTAGTCATATCCCCCATTCTACGGGGTAAGTCAAAAGGATTAATTTTGCTGTCCGAATTAAGAGAAATATTAACATAAGTACCCCCAACCGCATCACTTAGACTTTTGTATTCTCGCTCAGGATCAATAATAATAACATCAGTCCCCATCATTAAACTGCGAAGAACTTCTAACTTAATAGCATAACTTTTTCCAGCACCAGAAGTTGCAAAAACACAAGAATTAGCATTTTGCAAAGAGAACCGATCAAATAAAATTAAACTATTATTATGTCTATTAATTCCAAAAAGGATTCCAGCATCAGAAGTTAATTCCGAAGAAATAAATGGGAAAGAAGACGCAATTGGTGACGAATTTAAATTAGTAGTAATCATCAATTCATCATTACCAAGAGGAATTGTTGAATTAAAACCCTGCTCCGCTTGATAAAAAACTCTCTTTGATACTACCGAACGAGTTCCTAAAACAGTTTCGATATCTTCGGTCAGCGAATCTAATTTTTCTCGACTTGTTTCATACAAAGTGACATATAATGCAAATTGAAAAAATTTTTCCACTCCTTGAGTTAGATCATCTCTTAATTTTTCGATATCGCGTAAAGCCGTTTCTCTCATCGGATCACGAGGAGCTCCTTTTTCTTGATCAGACATAAACTGAGCCATCAACGCTCCAACTTTATTTCTAAGTTGCTTCAAAACAATTGGCGATTCCATCGGATAAAAAAACATCCCGATGTCTAATGTTGCATTATAATTAATAACCGGAGCAAACCATCCCACACTTATATATCGAGGATAAGTCAACACAAATAAAGTTCTGGCATAAACAGAACCCAAACGAATACAGTCCGGATTAACCTCAAAAGCTTCCGGAGCAATAATATCTAAAACAGAAGTAATCCCTTGTCGATACTGTTTTTCTTGCTCCAAGTAAACCAACTCTTCTCCTGACTTTTTTTTCAAAGAAGCAACTTTTTGGTTTTCAGTCAAAATTTCTTTCTCCTTTTTCTCGGTACTAAGTGGTTTCTTGTTTATATCTGATGGGTTAAACATATTTTTATTATTAATTCATTGTCAAATTATCGTCCACCTGTAAAAGATCTAAATCCATTAATTTTTGACTCATACTGGAAACAGGATTATAAACACCATAAAAAAGCTCAATTAAACTTTGCGTATCCAACCTCTCAGCTTGAATATCAAGGGAACCAATATTCATTTTAACATGTGCTACCCTTTGATTTAACTCTTTTAAATATTCTTGGAATTTTTCTTGTTTTAATTTAATTATTTTACTAGGAGATAAGACAGTAGAAACTCGAGTTAAAAATCCCTGTTTTTTGTCTTCTATTGAACTGTAAGGAATTACAACAAAAAACCGTTTGCTCATGATATCATTTAATTCTATAAGTTCTTTTATATAACTTTTATAATTAGCAATTTGCACTTTTAGAAGTTCATTAGTTTGCATCCTCTCTGCTTCTTCAATCATCTTTAAATAAGCCTCTATATCTAACTTGCGTGATTGCACAACTATTTGCAAAGGAAAATCCAAATAATTCAAAAAAGTCACATAAGCGCCGACCAAGGACTCTTGTTCTTCTTCACTTTTCAAGGCAAAATTAACGCTAGAAACCATCAATACCGCCCGTAATGTTCCGTCTTTCATAATAACCGTATCATTTTTAATCTCAGAAATATCCAAAAATATCTGCGTTGAAGTAGTAATTTTATTTCCGGCTAATTTAGGACTTTGCATATAAACATATTACTTTAATTTTATTTTTTCCAACTATAATTTTCGCAAAAAAGCTGGTGTTTCATTCCCAAATTCAGATTCATAAACCCCTCCGGTGTTAACCACTAACGAAAGATCTCTCAAACGAGAACCGGAAATCGGCGCTTTTTTATTTTCTTTTTTGACCTCTTGAATAATTTCACTTTCTACTAAATTAGCATTATAAACATAACTAAGCCTACTCCAAACTCTTAATCGTGGTCTCTTTAATGTTTGAATAAAATTTAATACAAAAAAATGCAAAGGCCGACCGTTAACTTTCAAAAAGGCAAACATACAAATAATTGTAGTCGTAATAATTACTGCCAATAAAAAATAGGAAAAACTTAACAATTTAAATTCAATAAATCCTAGAAACATTGCCACTAACAACATCACGAACTGCCGAGTTGTGATTGGACCAATAATCTTGTCTTCAACATCAATAAATTGTGGAACCAAAAACTGTTGCATAATTTTTATTTAATAACCGTTCTATTTATCCAACCAATCAATTCATATTCTGAAAGCATTAAAACAGGCAAATTCTTTATTTGTCTAAACTTAATAACTTCCGCAATTGTCTTTTTTTCATACATCCCTTGCATAGTCATATCTACATATATTTTAAAAATAGGAGAACTTTTCCAAGCTTCAATCCCGGCCATTTTTTTAACCAAGCCCTGACTTCCCAAAATTTCAAATTTATTAATTATCTTTTCATAAACAAGACGAGAATCATTCCCTAATTTTCTTAAATTATCAACATCCATTAAAGCTAACTCCTCTACCGGACCCACCAATTTATTAACAACCGAAAAACCATCTACTCGTGGTCTGGGACTATAAACTGATTTTTGATCTGAATTAGTAATATCAACTTTGGGCTGGGGAACGTTTTTATTAACAGATAAACTCTGAATTTTGGATGGAGTTTTCTTTACATATCTATCATAAGACTCAAGCAAAGATATATTTGGTGGAGGCGGAGATAATTTCAATGTTTCAGTTTGCGGTTTTCTATATTGTTGCTCCTGAAAAGAAAAAACCTTTCGGCCTTTTTGCAAATGTTCCAACGCCTCTCTAACAACCGTTAAAACCAATGGAACTTTTTCTTTGGGTATCTCCATCCCCCCACTACCCTTTGGCAAAG
Organism: uncultured Gammaproteobacteria bacterium; assembly: GCA_964605975.1. GTDB lineage: Bacteria > Patescibacteriota > Patescibacteriia > UBA11705 > JABHMO01 > JBAYHA01. The sequence goes on along the minus strand of CAZSER010000033.1, from coordinate 3,188 downwards.
AAAAAACATATGCTAACTCTTTTTCTGTTCTAATCCCCCGAAAATAAGTCGCTAAAATTTTATTAAAATTTTTAGCCGTTTCAGGATCACTAAAATGAACTTTTAATTTATCAATAACAAAATTAACGGATTCTTCTATTTTTTGGCGATCTTCTTTTCTTTTTTCTTGTAAAAAATTATCCACAGGAAGTTTATCCAGAATATCATTATCACTAACAATAATCGGTTCCAATTTCTTCTTGGAATATTTCTTCTCACCATGATTATTAATCTTTTTTTCACTCTTTTGTAGTTTTGTTATCGGCAAATCCAAAGGATGTCGTTGAACAGGTTTCAATTTCACCTTTGGAGGATTTACCATTTGCCCGGAACTTTCTTCTTTTTGAAACTTTTTTTCAATTTCCTCAACAGAAAAAAGTTGACCATCTTTAAAATACTTAAAAATGCCATCTTTATCTTTGATTAAAATATACTCGACTGGTATTTGCATATTTTTTTATATTACGCCCATTTAAATTTATTTTCATTCATGTCGAAGTAAGCCAAATTAGCATATTCCCGTAAACCGATACTTCGCATTATTGCCGATAATCTAGCCGTCATTTTGGCACCATCTTCTTCTTTTAAACCTAATCTTTCAAGAAAAATAAATTTGAAAAAATGAGTCAAATAAATTGCTTCTCGTGGATTTTGAATAAATTTTTCTTTTTCTTCCATTAAATTATTTCTTTGAAAATAAGCTACCAACAAAGATTTAAACCTTTCATCTTCCACCAAAATATCATCCAGCGTTCCACTTTCACATAAAAGCTCCAACTGAGCAATAATCTGATATTTCCGACGACGCAACAAACTTTCTTCTAATTTATCTGCCAAAGATCTATATTCTCCTCTTGTCTCCTGCATCAACAAATCTTTTTCCTTATTAATGGCCGTTAACTCGGTATTGGACAAACTGTAAGCACTTTGCAGATCAATGACTGGATTTTTGGCGATTTTTTCTTTAACTTCTTCTACTTTTTCTTCCATTTTCTCCCATCTTTTTAATAATTTTTCTCCTCCTTCCGCTAACTCTTGTTCTGTAAAAGGGAAAATCTCGATATCTTCAATTTCTTTTTTATTGATATCTTCATAAAATCTTTTGATTGATAAATAAACATTAACGACCGTTTCAATAATCTTACGATCATTTTCCTCTAAAGCTTTAAAATTTTTAGAATTTATTAAATATTGACTTTTTTTGATTGTACTATCCAAATCCTCAATCCCAACAAAACGAATAAAATCCTTTACCCAATTTCCCAATGTACCGGGAACAGTCTCCATTCCCAAAGCAATTTTTGTTTTACCAACCATCTCTTCATTCCTAACCAAGACCTCCAACAAATCTCGTTGAAACAGTTTTTGTTGCTCATCAGCTAGTAAAAGTAAAACTAATCGAACATTTAAAGTCATTTTTAAACCAAAATCTGACAAAGTAATCGCTTGTAATAAATTAGTCAAAAAAACTTTTTTTATTGAATTCATTTCCTCCGTAGGATTATTCAAAAAAGAAAAAAACTGCTCTTCTGACTCGTCCTCATCACCCTCTATCATCATTAATTCTTGTTGCTCTTTGTTATTCTTTTCTTCCTTTATTTTAATTTCATCATTTAATTTATTCTTAAAATCCGTAATGTATTCCGCATAATCATCAATTTGCCCTCCGTACTTTTTGATCTCCTCCGAAACTGCCCCTCCAAACCATTCCGCATCAGCAACTAATAATCTTTTTCCACAAATACTTAAACAAATATTTTTGGCTTTTTCAGAATCAATTTCCAATGTTGATTCCAGTGTTGATAATAAGTTCTCTATCTGTAATCTTTTATAAAAAACATCTGAAATCAACCTTGTCATTCTAGCCAACTGCCCGATACTCAAAGAAAAATCATTTGCCAACTGTTCATTGACAACCCCAGCAACATCCCCATAAAGGATATCCTCTATCTTTTTTGGTAGCTCTATCGTTGATTGATCAGACATTTTTTTCTAATTTAAATTTAAGTAAAATAAAAAATTTTAAGATTAATAACAACTCAAAAAATCAAAAATTGTAAAAGTTTTTTATATTCCTCCTGCGCCACCATCATCCGAAGGAGCAGGACTACCAGAATCACTCGGGCCACTATCTCCAACAGGAGCAGGACCACCAGAATCACTCGGACCACTATCTCCAACAGGAGCAGTACCACCAGAATCACTCGGACCACTATCTCCAACAGGCGCAGGACTACCAGAATCACCCGAACCACTATCTCCAACAGGAACAGAACCACCAGAATCACCCGGGAAATCATCAGGAATACCAAAACCACCCAACCCACCAACACCAAAAGGACCAGAACTACCAACACCACCTGAGCCACGATCTCTCACGGGACCAGAACCAGCACTATTACTATTCGATCGTTCAAAATTTTCAATAGTTCTGAGGACTTCCGGATCATTAATAACTTCCATAATACGATTATTTTTGGCAATCTGAGAGAAAAAAGCGGGATCTCTCAAATAATTGCCAGCGACATCTCTATGACTACCCAAGCGAATCATTTCTTCAACAACCTTACCCGCCTTTCGCTTATTTTTACCCGCTAATTCACTTAACTGCCCAACAGAAATAATTCTTGCTACATGGCCAAGATTACCTGATTCAGCATCAAAATCTAATTCAGCTAAATCTGTACCATTCATCTCTTGCAAACTTTCATCTAAAACGGCCTGAATGTCTGGATCAACCACTAACTGTCCAGCCAAATCGACTGTTTCACCGGCCTCGTTTATGCCAGAAACACCATTAATATTACCATTAGTATTACCTCCAACAGAAGAAGCCACATCTGCCATGCCAGAGGCTATTCCCATACTTAATTGCATCAATTGACTCAAATCATTTTCAGCGGTTTTAACTGCCTGTTGATTTCCAGTTCGTCTAGCATCTTCTAGTCTTTGTAATGATGATTGCATCATTGAACGAACCGCATTTCTAGCAACTCCTTGCTGATGCGCCCCTTTATCAGCAAAGTTCCCTAACTGTTTGGTAAAAATTTTATCACCAACAGAACTACGATATCTTTGCAAAAATTCAACATCGTTAAATACAGAATCATCCTGTTCAGACAAATCCAACTTCCCTTTTCTTGCCTTCT
>CAZSER010000032.1:0-8611 GCA_964605975.1 uncultured Gammaproteobacteria bacterium | reverse complement strand
TTGTCACAATGTTTAAGATCAGGACTCTCTTTTTTACCAAAGGTTTTTTTGTTGGAAATTATAATGCTAATTCCTAATGTTTTATTTATTATCCCTTTAATTTTTTTGTTTTTTTCGACACAAATGATTATTTTTTTGATATTTTTTATTCTTTTTGCTGTGTATAATTTATTTTTATTTTTGTTTAAAAATTATTTTTATATTCAGATAGTTCTGAGAGGTCATAATTTTTGGGGGGCCTTTATTGCTACTAAAAATTTTATTGTCTCTAATTTCAAAAATATCTTTTTTGCCAAGATTTTTGAACTGCTATTATGGTTTGCTTCTGGTATTGTTTTATTTTTTTCTTTTTTACTTTTTGTTTTGCCTTTTTTGGCTTTAAATATTTTTCTTTATTTTATCAATGCGCAAGGAGCAATTTTACCTCTAAATTTGCTTGCTTTTGTGATTTTTCTTTTTGGATTATTTATTTATAAAGGATTTATTCATTCCTTGATAACAGCTTTTTTTATTGATATTTTTTATAAGATAAACAAAGAAATATAAAAAGTTGATAACAAAAAAACGGCAACTTTGCCGTTTTTTTGTTTTTTATTGTAGTTGATAATTCATAATTTTGTTTGTTTCTCTAAAGATAAGATTCTTGGAGGTTTCATCAATAGAAAAGTCGGTGAGATTAGAAATGGGCAAACTTAATTGGAAGTGCCCATTACGGTGATCATTTTCAAAAACAGTCATCTTTTCGTTTTGTAAGATTAGAATATATTCGCCACTGTTGTGCCAAAGGACTTTTTTAATTCCGGAACTATAGCGAGTGAGAACTTTTTCTTCTGTTTTATATCCCCAAAAAAGTTCTGATATTTCTGTTTCAGTATAAATTAAAATTTTATTAAGTTGTGGAAGAAAATCATAACCGAGAAAATCATGCTTGATCAAAGAAACATTTTCCAGTGATTCATCAATTAAATAAAAAGTGGCGTCATTTTTTTCGTAAAGAAGAATCTTGTTTGAAATTTTATCCAATATCTTTTTGTCATCTCCTTGTAGGGTTAAGTCTTTGGGAATTATGGAACTGTTTCCGGGTAGAGGTTCTAATCGAAGAACGGTATTGTTTCCGATTTTTTTTATAAAAAATATTTTGTCGCTATCTACCCAAAAATCGATTAATAATTCTTCCTTTGGAGATAAATAAAATGGTTGTAGTTCCGATTCTTTTAAAATATAAATATGATTGTCTATAAAAAAATAAGGAATTCCATTGACAAAGCGAACATTTTTTATTTTTTCGGCAGGTATTTTGAGCTCTTGAATATTTTTTGTTATTCCAATATTTATTAACCATGAGTTTGAATCATTCAAAACTAAAAATGAGTTAGATTTATGGTCCCAAAAAACTTGCCACTGTGGATTTTGTGTTTTTGTGGATAGTAGCAATCTGGTTTTTTCTTTCTGATTATCTAGTAAAAAGAGGTGAGTGAGGTCTTTGTCTTTTGTCGTAAATAAAGAAAATTTTTTATTATTAAAATCAGACCAAATTATGTCATCTTCGTATATTGGAGTTGGACTGGTTTTTTTGAATAAAACAATTTTTTCAGCAAAAGTCGTTTTTTGACTAGCGACTGATAGTTTTTTTTGCCAAGGATAATGGTTTTCTTTTTCAACGGTAATTTCATATTCGTCAGGGAGCAGATTATTTAATCTGGTGGGAGTCGTGGCTGGTTGTTTTTGTCCAGAGAGGAAAATCGTGGCATTTTTGGGAGTCGTTTCAATTACCAATGCGCCGGTTTTTTGGATATCTCCTTTCTTGAAATTATAACGATAGCCGGAAGTATAGAGTAGAAGAATTGGTGTCCCAATAAAAAAAATAGTGATAAATAGTAAAGCAATTGTTCTGCGGGTGTGGATATTCATAATTTAGTATTAATTGTTCTTTAGATATTAAAGCATATTTACTCTAAAATTAAAAGAGTTAAAAAAATAGATAATATTTGACAAGTTTTTGCGAGAAAAGCAAAATAGTGATATAATTATGTTGATTTAACTTAAAATAAAAACCGTATGGCTTTAGATGAATTACTTAGTGAAAATATAATTGAGCTTTTGGGGCTAGAAGCGTTAAGTGAACAAGAAAAAAAATCATTGATTGATAAAATGACGGATTTAGTGATGAAGCGTGTCTTGTTGCAAATTATGGATCGGATGAAGGCTGAGGATTCTATAGAATTAACTCAAATGGAGAGAAATCCACAGGAGATTTTGGCGTTTGTCGCCGAAAAAGTTCCTGATGTGGATGATTTATTAAAACAAGAAATTGTTAAGGTCAAAGAAGAAATGCTCCAAGCAGTTGGCCAGATTTAATTTATGAACAAAACAAAAATAAAAATAAGACCAGAACAGGCGATTAATTTGATGACTGAGGCATTAAAAGAGTTTGAAGACAAAATGAAGCGACTCTCCAAAGAAACGGTGGGGGCAATAAGTAAAGCTATTAAGTTGGCTGAGAAAAAGAAAATAGAAGAAGCTTTAGAAAAAGTAAAAAATTTAATAATCAATTAGTTTGCCGATTATGCCAAAAGAATCAGGCGCTGTTTTAAATAGTCGTCAAAGCAATAGTAATAATTTTCAAGCAGAAAAATTACCTCGGGTTGAAAAGATAGAAAAAGATAAAAGGGAAAAAGAGCAAAAGAAAGTGACTTTTGAATCTTTGCTTGAAGAAAAAAACAAAATAGAAAAAGAAGCTGAAGTAATTAGAGATTCTTATTTGGATTTGCTAAAAAAATTAGTGGTTTTGGATGCGGAAACTGCTAATAAGTATCAACAAAAAGCAGAAAATATTTATCAAGTATTCCAAAAGGAGCTGGAACAAACGGCATCTGGTTTTTTTGATGTGGAAAAAGTTTCTAATTTAAAAAAACTACTTCAAGAAACAAAACAGCAGTATGACTCTGTTGGTGATGATAAAGTTTTAAAGTCAAAGTTATTGGCTAATCTTATTGATCTTGAATCTCGAATTGAAAAAGAAGAACAATCAGCCGTTCGTTCAAGCCGATTAGATATGGGGGATATTTCTTTCTATGATAAATATTTCCAAAAGATAACGGCTGATGTCGAAAATGGAGAAAAAGAAAAACAACAAGGAGATGTTATTATTGATAAGCCAAAGAAAAAAAAGTCAGCATCTAGAAAAAATAAACTTAGCAAGAAATATGAAGAGGTTGTTTCAACAAACATAGAGGATCCGCAGGAGAATAAAGCGACAAAAGATTTGCCAATAGCGACTGTGGAAAATGAAGAAAAAGAAAACATTGATGAAGCTGAAAGAGTGCGGAAAAGCCTGGAAGAATTGGCGATTAGAGAACAAAAAGAACGAAAAAACAGTTTGAGAATTCCTAATGGAGATTGGGGACTGTTTAACGGTCTTGCAGTGAATGTAGAGTCTTATAATATTGATGAAGAAAAATATACAGTTTTTGATCCAGAAACTAATAAAAAAAATCAGATTAGTTTTGATGATTTACAAAAAATAGAAGAAAATTTAACTGAATCTTGGCAAGAAATAAATCAAGCTTCTTCGGAGGAACTTTTTTTGGAAGCGATTAGAAAAACAAAATTTTTAAAAACTGAAAATGGGTCATTATACCGTACGGAAGTAATTGCCAAAGCGGTTGAATTGGCTTTTGATTCTAATGCTGAGGCAAATTCAAAATTTGTTAGATCCTTGCCGGATATTCCTGTTATCAAGGAAAAAGTAATTAACTTTTTACGCAAAAGAGTTTTGGAAACTGCTCGACAAGAATACTTGAAACATAATGTGGTTTTCTCTAAGGATTTTGGCGGATTTTTTGCTAAAATTGATATTGCTTTAGGTAATGATAAATATTTTAAGGAAGAAAAAGCCAAAAATGAAAAATTATATAAAAATTTTTGCCAAGCAAGAGCTGAATATGTTTCTGATAGTTTAGATTTAGCTTTAGAACAAGAAGTGGCTTTGGCTGATAGTCGGGCGGAGGTTTTTATCTCAAGGCAAGGTTGGGGAAAAAAGTTTTTTGATAAATTAAAATCAGCTCCACATGTTCGTACAGTAATAAATGCTTCTCTGTTGGGAATTGGTTTTGCTATGCCTCATGTTGCGTTGCCTTTATTTGGAATTCAAAAAGTTATTGGTGGGGCGATGGCTTATTCAGGAACTTTTGACAGACTTAATCAGTTGGCAGATCAAAAAAACAGTTTACAGATTGGATTAAACAAGTCCGATAAGAAAGTTTTGGATAGTTTTATTAAAGAAGAAGGAAGAGGCTTTTTTGATAGCAAAAAGCCGGAAGGTTATGAACAAAAAAAGGAAGAACTACTGTTAAATAGAGCCAAAGAAGAAGCAACCAAAATGAGCACTGCTCAGTTGGAAAAGTTATTGGCGTATTTCTCTGGAACCATGGCAATGCGGGGCAAAAAAATGACGGATAATCCCGTTTATATGGAATTACTAAAAGAAAAATATCGACGATTACGAGAGGCTATTCCGCAAGATTTTTCCAAAGATGCAAAAAACTTTAAGGATTCCAAGAGGTTAAGCGAAGCTGATCCTGGAAGAACAGAACGGTTAAAAAAAGAAAAGATAATAATTTTAAAAGAACAACTGATTGCTTATTTGAAATTATCCGCTTTTGTGAACGGAAAACTTTTCGAGGCGGTAGTTGATGCTTATAGGGGTAGTGATGATGAGAAAAAAGCACAAGTTTACAAAAATTGGGACTCTTCCAAAAAAAGAGCTCAACAAATGTACAATCAGTTCCCCTCGGAAATGCAGTTGTTTATTATGAAGAAGGTGGGGAAAGAAGCTGATTTAAAAATTTCTCAAGTAGAAGGATTTTTAAATGGAGCTTTGCCTAGAATTGAGGGGGGTATTGATTGGGATTCTTTTTTGGATAAAGATTTTAAATTGGAGGAAAATTTAGAAAATGATTTAACAAAAGCGCTGGAAGATAGCAAAGAGATCGAAAGAGAGATTACCGAAAAATCAGCTTCAGAAATTATGGAAGAAAAAGAATTTATTGATGAATCTTTACGAATATTAGAAAGAAAAAGAGAAGAAGTTAGAAGAAAACTAGCAGAACTGCTTGCTGATGCGGATAGTGAACTATTAAAGGAAGAAAGAAAAGATGTTTCAAGAAAACAGGTGCGTCAAATGTTGGCTTTGGGGTTGGGGGTCGCTGTTGGTGCTGGTGTTGCCAAAGAGTTTTTATTGGGGTCGGCAGTTTTGCTTGCACCTCGAATGAAACTTAATCTAAGAGAATGGATTAGTAAATTAAAAAATAAAAGAAAAGAAAAAGAGATAGAAGAATATAATGATGATTTTGATATAAGTGATGATTTAAAAACAGAAAATTTTGAAATTAAGGAAGTAGAGTGGGAGCCGGCTCCTTTTGTTGGCAGGGAAAATAAAGATTGGGAACGGGATAATTCTTCAAATGAAAAAGTTGAAAACACCAGTTGGGGTTGGTTTGAGGTTGAATCGGAAATACAGGAAGATATGGAAGGTTTGAGAGAAAGAGAAAATAATTTACTGGCAAGGGGGATTGTTATTGATAATTATAAAGAGATTTTAAGGGATTTATATAGAAATGGGAAGATAGAAGACTTGGAGTTGGCAGAGTCAATAGTCATGGCGAGAGGAGAGGAACTCCTTAGATTGAGAAGTAAGTATTTTTCTACCGGGGAGGTAAAAGAAAAGAATGATCTTTATGAAAAAATTTATAACTTGACAGAAAATTCGAATAAAATCTTAGGCAATATTTTTAGATATTTTGAACCTTAGATCATAAATACAAATAAAAACCACCAGCTTTGCGGTGGTTTTTTGTCTTAAATAAGCACTTTCTTTTTGCTTTTATTTATGTTAAGATATAGTAGTAAAATTTATCAATAGTAATAAAAATATGGCTTATTTTAAAATTAAAGGAGGTAAAAAATTAAAGGGCGAAATTAAGGTTAATGGCGCCAAAAATTGTGCTTTAAAAATAATTGTTGCTTCTTTATTATCAAAAGAAGAAATAACGATCAAAAATGTTCCTCAAATTGAAGAGATCAATCGTTTGCTAGAACTGTGTGTAAGTTTGGGGTCGGTAGTTTCTCGTGATGGTGATGTGGTAAAAATAAAAACTGAAAAATTAATTACTACTAATTTAGATCCAGTTTTGGTCAAAAAAATAAGAGTTTCCGTTTTGTTGTTGGGCGTTGTTTTATTGAGAGAGGGGCGTGTCCATATGCCTCATCCCGGTGGTTGTGCCATTGGAAAAAGACCAATAGATCTTTTTATTTCAGGTTTGCAAAAATTGGGGGCAACAGTAGTAGAAGATGAAACGGGCTATACCTTTAAAGCTGAAAAGTTACAAGGAGCAGAAATTTTTTTCCCAATCATTTCAGTTACGGGAACAGAGTTTTTGATGATGACGGCGACATTGGCCAAAGGTAGAACTATTCTCAAAAACTGTGCTTGTGAACCAGAAATACCGGCATTGGCAGAATATTTAAATAGTTGTGGTGCAAGAATTTCTGGAGCAGGAACAAATACTATTATTATTGATGGTGTGGATAGTTTGAGTGCCGATGTTTTTGAAGTTATTCCAGATCGTGTTGAGGCGGGAAGTTTTGCTATTTTGGGAGCACTGTGTGGTGATCCGATAAGGGTTATCAACTGTGTTCCTGGTCATTTGGAATCTTTATTAGCAATGTTTGAAAAAATGGGAGTTCCTTTCTCTGTTGGTAAAGACTGGATTGAAGTAAAAGCCAAAAAAGAGATCAAAACTACCAATGTTGTGACTCATGAATATCCTGGTTTTATTACGGATTTGGCTAGTCCTTTTGTTATTTTATTGACTCAATCCGAAGGTATGAGCTTATTTCATGAAACAATTTTTGAAGGTAGACTTTTTTTCTCTGATATGTTGGTCCAAATGGGAGCTAAGATTGTGATGTGTGATCCTCATCGGATAATTATTAATGGTCCAACGGAGCTTTTTGCTCGTCGACTGGACAGTCCTGATTTACGGGCCGGATTTGCTTTGGTTTTGGCGGGATTAATTGCTAAAGGGGAAACGATTTTGGATAATATTTATCAAATCGATCGTGGATATGAAAAGATCGAAGAACGATTACAAATGTTGGGAGCAGAAATTGAAAGAGTTAATGAATAATCCTGGAGAATAGGAAAATAATAATAAAAATTATGGAAAAGAAAAGTAAAAAGATATTTTTAAAAGTAGTAATTGTTTTGTTTATAATAGTTTCTTTTTTGTTTGGTGCTTTTTCTGTTGGTTATTTTGCCGGTAAGGTTAGTGATGGTAAAATTGATGTTGTTGTAAATCCTGATTTGTATAAAGAAAAAGCATTATCTGAAATTTTTGAAAGTAAAATATTTAAGCAGGTTTATGGAATTATTGTTGATGATTTTGTTGATAAACAAAAAATAGAAGACAAAAAGCTTTATTATGGAGCTATTAGAGGAATGGTTGATGGTGTTGGCGATCCTTATACAGTTTTTATGGATCCGGAAATTACGGCAGAATTTGATGAGCAAATTTCTGGAGAGTTTTTTGGGATTGGTGCCGAAATCGGACAAAAAGAGGGAATTATTACTATCGTCGCTCCTTTACCTGATACTCCGGCAGAAAAAGCTGGTGTGCGCTCTGGAGATAAGGTTTTTGCTGTTGACGGAGAAGATATTGTTGGCAAAACAGTTGATGAAGCCGTCAAAATGATTCGTGGTCCACGAGGGACTGCTGTCACTTTGACTTTGGTTCGGGGAGATGAACTACCATTTGAATTAACAATTATTAGAGATTTAATTACCATTAAAAGTGTTGTTTGGAATTGGTTGGATAATGGTATTTTGCATATTGAGTTAAAATCATTTAATGATGATACCATGCATCTTTTTGAAAAAATAAATCAAGAAGTTGATAACAGGGAGGTTAAAGGGATTGTTTTGGATATGCGAAATAATCCTGGTGGTCTTTTGGATACAGCAATAGATATTGTCTCTTACTGGATTGATAATTCGATTGTTATGGTAGAGAGAGACGGAAAAAACCAAGAATCTAACTATTTTTCTAGTCATGGAGCTTTTTGGAAAGATATTCCAACGGTTATTCTGATTAATGAAGGAAGTGCCTCTGGTTCGGAAATTGTTGCGGGGGCTTTACAAGATTATTCATTGGCGCAGATTGTTGGTAAAAAAAGTTTTGGGAAGGGGTCTGTGCAACAGGTCAAAAGATTACCGGATGGATCTTCTGTCAAGGTTACTGTTGCTAAATGGTTTACTCCAAAAGGTAGAAATATTAATGACGAGGGAATAATTCCTGATATTGAAATTGAATATAGTTTGGAGGATTGGCAAAAGAAAAAAGATCCTCAGTTGGATAAAGCAGTTGAGCTTTTACAGAAAAAATAATTTTAAAACAGGGGGGCTTAATTAGTCGCCCCTTTTTTATAAATAAAAATAATAATTTATGAGTAAATTTATTTTCATTGTTGGTGGAGTGATGTCTTCTGTTGGGAAAGGTGTTGCAGCCGCTTCAATTGGTAAAATATTACAAGCAAAAGGATTTAATGTTTC
>CAZSER010000031.1:0-8711 GCA_964605975.1 uncultured Gammaproteobacteria bacterium | reverse complement strand
TGATCCCTTAAATCATTTTTATTATGAGTCTGTTGGTATCGGAGAAAATTTTACCGGTCCAAGTTGTGGATTTGTTGTAAACGAAGAACAGTTTTGTCCGGGGGGTGGTTCTTTTCAATGCGCGATTCCTGGTCAGTATTGTGTCCGTTGTCCTATTGGGTATGACAATGAAACTTGTTATAATTCGAACATTCAAGATTTTCATTTAGGTTTTTATGAGGAAGATCCACAAAATAGCCCTGTTTATAGTTATCGCGTTGATCCTGTAAATTCAGGGAATATGGGCGCATATAAGTTTAATTTTATGAAGGAACTTCCAAAAATGAAACATCAAGTAGTGCCATTATTAATAGAATAAAATATGGAGAATCAAAAAGAAGTAGTTGATATTTTTGAACAATTGGAAAAACCAAATAAACAAGAAAAAAGTCCGATTATTAAAGAAGAACAACAACAAGCACCAATCGTTATTGAAGATAGTAATGAAAAAAGTATAGACGAAATAAAAAAAATAAATTTTGGCAAGGTAGTTCTTGTTATTGGAATAATTATTTTTATTTTAACCGGTATTTTTATTGTTTTGACTTTGTTAAAAAAAACCGTAGCGGAACCGATTGAAGACCTTCCGGTAATTGAAATTAGTGAAGATCTGAAGAAACAGCCAGAAGAAGTTATAAATAAAGACGAAGAGTTGGTAGCTGAAAATATAAGCAAAGAAGACATGGATATTGATGGAGATGGGTTGACTGACGAAGAAGAAGATGTTCATGGGACACATATTTTAAAAGTTGATAGTGATGAAGATGGTTTAAATGATTTTGAGGAGATAAGAGTTTATAAAACTGATCCACTTAATCCAGACACGGATGGCGATGGATATTTGGATGGTGATGAGGTTTTTAATAACTATGATCCAAATGGAGCTGGTCGTTTGTTAGATTTTGAAAAGGCATTTGACGAGTATAAACAAAACTAAAAGATTCTTAGGTGTCACTTATTATAAATGACACCAATAGATTTTTGGGGTTTTTTTCTTGAAAAATAAATAAAAATTAAAATTAATCTAATTATGTTTGATGATTTAGAGGAACAAAAGAATCCTTTGCCACAACCATCTGCTTCACCTATTATTCCAACAGAAATAAAGGCAGAAAAAGAAGAAAAAAAAGTTTCTGCGGTTGTTTCAGCTGAAAATAATTTTCCCGAAATTAAGCATGATGTTCCGGAAGAAGAGATTCATACTATGCCAATGGAATATTATTTGGGGGACGAAACAGTTAAAGCTACCAAGGGAGTTTTTTCTAAAAACAAAAAAGAAGATCCTGTTTCTCCAGAAAAAAAGAAAAAACTGTTAAATATAGTTATTGTTTTTGTTTTGTTGTTGATTGTTGCTGGTTCTACCTTTTTATTGATCAAAAGCATGAACAGTCAGTCTTCTACCGAGGTTGTTTCTCGACCACCAGAAATTAAGATAGAAGCACCCGTTGTTGTTAACTCGGATGACCGTTCTCTGGTCGATAATGATGGTGAAGAAGTTTTAAATGATAAAGACGAGGAAGAGGAAGAGCTGGTTGTTAAAGAGAAGTTTGACCCGGCAAAAATCAAGAAGTTTTCTTTATCGTTAATGGCTTCCTTGGATACAGATAGAGATGGTTTAACGGATAATGAAGAGGTTGTTTTTGGAACAAATCCTGATTCTAACGACACAGATGGAGATATTTATAAAGATAAAGAAGAAATCAAAAATTTTTATAGTCCAATTAGTACTGGCTCAGTTCGTTTGTGGGAAGAAGATATTATTAGCTTGTACGAAAATAATCGTTATGGTTATCATTTTTATTATCCTTCAGCGTGGATTGTTGATCCGACAATAGATGAAGATCCTTATGATGTTTTAGTTAGTTCTTCTCAAAATGAATTTATTAACATTATTGTAGAAAACAAGCCGGCAGAACAATCATTAAGGGCTTGGTATTTATCAAAAATACCTTCTTTGACTGAGGATGAAATAAAAGAGTACAGAAATTATCATAAATTAACGGTTATAGAAAGTCCTGATGCTTTTACCGTTTATATAGAAAGCAGGGATAAAAGAACGGTTTATATGATTAACTATAATATTGGACTCAAAGAAGAAGCTTCCTTTATTTCAATTTTTGAAATGATTGTTAATAGTTTTAATTTTTTGGAACCAAAATCGGAATTAAAAGTTGAAGAACAAAAAGATAGTCCCATTATTATTTCAGACAAGGACGAACTTCCACCTGTAATTATTGACTAATTTTTAATATGGTTTTTTTGGAAATCAGTAATAAAGTAAAAATTCGTTTTTGTCGAAAGAGGTTTTTAGCTTTGTTAGAGTTTGCTCAGAAATTTTTAGCTGACAAGAGAAATAAAAATGTTTCTTTGGCTTTTGTTTCTGTTAGTGAAATAAAAAAACTAAACAAAATTTATCGTGGGAAAGACAAAGCAACGGATGTTTTATCTTTTTCTCTTGCGGAAAAAGAAGTTTTTGGTGAAATTATTATCTGTTCCTCTGTGGCCAAAAAACAAGCGCTAAAAGCTAAACAATCTTTTCAACGAGAGTGCGAGAAACTATTATTGCATGGGTTTTTGCATTTATATGGATATGATCACGAGAATAATAAGGAGGCTGTTTTGATGGAAGGGTTGGAGTCGGAAATTTTAAAAAAATATTATGCTAAATTTTAAAAAACTGGTTAAAAGTTTCCGTTGTGCTTTTAAGGGGGTTGGGGAGGTTTTTAAAACGGAGCAAAATTTTCGTTTGCATGTTTTTTTTGCGGTGGTGGTTTTGTTTTTTGCCGTATATTTTCAGATAAAAGTTTGGCAATGGGCATTATTATTACTGTTGATTGCGATGGTGCTTATTTTGGAAATGATGAATACTATTTTTGAAAGATTATCCGACATGTTGAAGCCTAGAGTTCATGAGTATGTTAGAGAAATTAAGGACATTATGTCGGCGACAGTTTTAATAATTTCCTTGGTCAGTGCGATTATTGGTATATTGATTTTTTGGCCGTATTTCTTTTTTTGAACAATAAATTTGAACAAAAAAACTTGCCTTGAACAATAAATTTAGTTGTGGGCAACTGTTGGTCTTTTTTGCAAAAGTATTATATAATAAACGATGAAGAGAACTTGGGGAGATTTTTGATTTATTGCTAAATTAAAGTTCTCGAACTTAATTAAAATTTTGAAAATCAAAAACAAAAAGTTTGCTCAATTTTTTTATGACTGAACAAATAATTGCCGGTTTGGATATTGGTTCTGCCAATATGCGTATGGTCGTCGGTCAAACTAATCGTTCGACCGACAATGAACAATTAAATATCATCGGGGTTGTAGAAGTGCCTTCTCAAGGATTGCACCGAGGTTCCGTTTCCAGCATCGAGGATGTTGTTTCCAGTTTATCTTCTTGTTTGGAAAAGGCAGAGAGGATGATTGGTTTGCCGGTAGAAAATGTTTGGATTGGTGTTTCAGGAACGCATATCACTTCCCAAGAAACTTCGGGAGTGATTGCTATTGCCAGAACAAACGGAGAGATTCAAGAGAACGATGTTGATCGGGTTATTGAGGCTGCGCGCTCTGTTTCTGCTCCCGTTAATCATGAAGTTTTGCATGTTATTCCCAAAACTTTCTCTATTGATAATCAATCAGGGATAAAAGATCCTATTGGAATGTCGGGAATTAGGTTAGAAGTTGCTACTCAGGTTGTTAGAGGTTTAAGTTCACAGATAAAAAATTTAACTAAATGTGTTTATCGTACGGGGTTGGATATTAATGATTTGGTTTTTGCTACCTTGGCTTCAGCGGAAGCGGTGTTGTCATCTCGCCAAAAAGAGTTAGGGGTTGCTTTGGTTGATATTGGTGCCTCAACAACCAAAATTATTGTTTTTGAAGAGGGGGATGTTATTCATGTTTCTGTATTACCTATTGGAGCCGATCATATTACGGCCGATTTGGCTATCGGTTTGCAAACAGCGTTGGATGTTGCCGAGAGATTAAAGATTGATATTGGTTCCGCTTTGGCTCAGAATTTTCAAAAAACTGATGAAATTAATCTCAAAGATTTTGGTGGAGAAAATCAGAATTTTTCCAAACGATATATTGCCGAAATAATTGAAGCGCGCGTAGAAGAAATTTTTGAGAAAGTTGATTCGGAATTAGCCAAAATTAATCGTAGTGGATTATTACCAGCAGGACTTATTTTGATTGGTGGTGGCGCCAAATTACCGGGGATGATTGAAGTTGCCAAGAGAAAAACAATGCTACCTGTTTCTTTGGGACAAAATAAAAGATTTAATACTGCGGTTGAAAGGGTCAATGATGTGGCTTTTTCTACTTCG
Organism: uncultured Gammaproteobacteria bacterium; assembly: GCA_964605975.1. GTDB lineage: Bacteria > Patescibacteriota > Patescibacteriia > UBA11705 > JABHMO01 > JBAYHA01. The sequence continues at coordinate 4,341 of CAZSER010000031.1, read as the reverse complement.
TTAGGACTTGTTTTGTGGGGGTATAATACTATTAGCGCCAACAAAACCGGAGGGAAACTTAACTTTGGGCCACAACTTGATTCCGTTAAGGAAGTTGCCCAAAAAGCCAAAAAATGGTTCAAGAATTTGATTTCTTAGTCTTACTGTGATAAAAATTTAATGATTCAATATTAAAATAAAGATGAGTGATTCCAATGAAAATAGCCAACAATATATGCCAGAAGTAAAACCGGAGCTACAATCTATTGCCAAAATTAAAGTGGTAGGTGTTGGAGGGGGAGGAGGATCGGCCATCAATAGAATGATTGAGGCCAAAGTAAAAGGGGTTGAATTTATTGCGGTTAATACTGATTTACAAGCATTGCAAAACAGTTTGGCTTCAATCAAAATTCACATTGGTAAAACAACAACTAGAGGTTTGGGCGCAGGAATGAATCCCGGTGTCGGGAGGAAGTCTGCCGAAGAATCCCAAAATGAACTTAGAGAAGCTCTCAAAGGTGCGGATATGGTTTTTATTACTTATGGTTCTGGTGGTGGAACGGGAACGGGAGCCGGACCAAAAGTTGCCGAAGTCGCACGAGAAATTGGTGCTTTGACTATTGCGGTGGTGACGAAACCTTTTTCTTTTGAGGGTGGTCCCAGGAAAAAAATATCAGAAGAAGGACTCAAAGAGTTAGCGGGCAAGGTTGATACTTTGATTACTATTCCCAATGATCGAATTTGGCAAATTATTGACAAGAAAACTCCGTTATTAGAAGCTTTTGGTGTGGTTGATGAAGTTTTGCGACAAGGTGTTCAAGGTATTTCGGAGTTAATTACTTTGCCTGGTATTATCAATGTCGATTTTGCCGATGTCAAAACAATTATGGAAAATAGTGGTTCTGCTTTGATGGGAATGGGCGAAGCCACGGGTGATAATCGTGCCATTGAGGCGGCCAAGGCGGCCATTGCCAGTCCGTTATTGGAACTTTCTATTGAGGGCGCCAGAGGTATTTTGTTTACTATTACCGGTGGTTCAGATTTGACTATGTATGAAGTAAGTGAGGCGGCCAAAACTATTACTGAGTCGGTAGATAATGAAGCCAAAATTATTTTTGGTGCCGTTATTAACGAAGAGATGAAAGATCAAATTAAAATTACCGTTGTGGCGACAGGCTTTGATGATAATGGCAAGAATCCATTAGCCCGTCCAACCGTTAATTTAAATATGCCCAAGGCAACGCCGAACTATTTTGCTCCGCCCAAACAGATTGAACAGCCATTTCGGCGCGAAGAAATTAATGATTTTGATGCCAAGAAATTAGAATCAGAAACTATTGATCCGATCATGGAAAATCCTAACAAGATAAAACCTGAAGATGTTCTTGTTTCCAAAGATGATGATTTAAGCGGTTCTTCTGATGATGGCGATTTAGAGATCCCAGCCTTTATTCGTAGAAAAATGATGTAAGATATAAAAAAGAGGGTTTACCCTCTTTTTTGTTACTGATATAATATAGATATCTATCTAATAATAAAAAAAATATGTCTAATAAAATTTTTGATTCTTTCACAAATTTATATTCATTAACAAAAACATTGCGTTTTGAACTTGAATATCAGTATTAAATTTCTACTTTTGTAGATCATACGGGGCAGACGAAAGTATTAACCTTGAATATCAGTATTAAATTTCTACTTTTGTAGCGTTTTTGACTTAATTTAAACCAGCAATCTCTTTTTTAAAAAGGTTATCCACATAGAGCCTTTTTTTTGTTATAGAAAAATTAAACGACACTTATTTTTGCTGAATTTTAGAGCTTATTTTTCCTGTTTGAAGGATGTTTTTTTTGAGGTATAATTGAAGTAGGAAATCGCACAAAATAGTGCCATTGGTCTTGGGTGGGCTATTTTTTTATCACCCCAAAAAATTCTGAAATAACACAATATTATGACTTACTCGGCAAACAAAATTACCAAAATTCACAAGAGAGATGACAGTATCGTTGATTTTGATCAAACCAAAATCGCCAAAGCCATTTTTAATGCTATGCGTGCCGTTGGGCAACCTGACAATGAATTAGCACAAAAAATGAGCGATCAAGTTGTCGAAAAGATGAATCGCAAATTTCACGAACGATCAATTCCTGCAGTCGAAGAAATCCAGGATATTGTCGAGGAGGTTTTGATTGAGAGCAAACTTATTACCGTTGCCAAGGCCTATATTATTTATAGAGATCAACATACCAAAATGCGAGATCTTCAATCCATGATTAACTCCGATGATTTAATGGAAAACTATTTGAAACAGTTGGATTGGAAGGTTAGAGAAAACAGTAACATGGATTTTTCTCTTCAAGGCTTAAATAATTATGTTGCTTCAACTATTAGCACTAATTATTGGTTAAACAAAATTTATTCCAACGAAATTCGCGAAGCCCATATTAACGGTGATTTTCATTTGCATGATTTGCAACTGCTGGCGCCTTACTGTTGTGGTTGGGACCTCAAAGATTTATTATTGCGAGGTTTTGGTGGTGTTCGTGGAAAGGTAGAAAGCAAACCGGCTAAACATTTTGGAACTGCTTTGAGCCAGTTGGTTAATTTCTTTTATACTTTGCAAGGAGAAGCTGCCGGAGCTCAAGCCGTTTCCAGTTTGGATACTTATATGGCGCCCTTTATCCGTTATGATAATTTGACTTACGATCAAGTTAGACAGACGGTGCAAACTTTTCTTTATAATATCAATGTTCCGACTAGGGTTGGTTTTCAAACTCCTTTTACCAATGTGACTTTGGATCTTTTTGTCCCATCAATTTTAGCAGGAGAACAAGTAATTATTGGTGGTCAACCACAAAAGGAAACTTATGGAGAGTTCCAAAAAGAAATGGACATGTTCAATCAAGCCTTTATCGAAATAATGACGGAGGGTGATAGAAAAGGAAGAGTGCTTAGTTGGCCAATTCCTACTTATAATGTGACGGCTGATTGGGATTGGAATGCGGATATTATTAATAAAATAATGGAAATGACGGCCAAGTATGGCATCCCTTATTTTAGTAATTTTATCAATAGTGACATGAAACCGGAAGATGCTCGTTCAATGTGTTGTCGTTTACGGTTGGATAATCGAGAGTTGCGCAAGAGAGGTGGTGGATTGTTTGGGGCGAATCCTTTGACTGGGTCTATTGGTGTAGTGACAATTAATTTACCGCGGTTGGGTTTTATTTCCAAAAGCAAAGAAGAATTTTTTTCTCGTTTAACAGTCTTGATGGATTTAGCCAAAACAAGTTTGAAGATAAAAAGAAACGCCATCGAGAAATTTACCGAAGGTGGGTTGTATCCTTATTCTAAATACTATTTATCTACTATTTACGAAAGATTTGGTCAGTATTGGAAAAACCATTTTAATACTATTGGTATTAATGGAATGAACGAGGCCAGTTTGAATCTTTTGGGCAAACCAATTACCGAAGATGACGGGTATAATTTTGCCAAGGAAGTTTTGGATTTTATGAGAGAACGCATGATGGATTATCAAAATGAAACCAATGAACTTTTTAATTTAGAAGCAACTCCGGCCGAAGGTACGGCATATCGTTTTGCTCGATTGGACAAGGAAAAATATCCGGAAATAGTTGTGGCTAACGAACAGGCTTGGCAAGAAAATAAATCAGCGCCATATTATACCAATTCAACGCAATTACCAGTTGGCTATACGGATGACATTTTTGAAGCTTTGAAACTACAAGACGATCTTCAAACTCGTTATACGGGGGGAACAGTTTTACATGGTTTTATTGGTGAGAGGTTGCCTAGTGTTGAGAGTACTAAATCATTAGTCAAGAAAATTGCCGAAAATTTCCGTTTGCCATATTTTACCATTACGCCAACTTTTAGTATCTGTCCTATTCACGGCTATATTGATGGGGAACATGAGTTTTGTCCCTATTGTGACGAAGAAATGGGTTATTCCGATTTGCTAAAAGGAGCAACAAGTAAAGAACAAGTATCAGTAATTGAAAAATAATTAATTTTCTAATTTCCTGTTTGTTTATAAAAATAAAAATAAATAATTAAATTTCTCGAGTCAAAAATAAAAAATATCTTTGACTTGGGACTCAAAAAAAAACATATGGTTTCACAAAAAAGAGAAAGACAAAAATGCGAAGTTTATTCAAGGGTTGTTGGTTATTTGAGTCCTGTTCATCGCTGGAATGATGGAAAGAAACAAGAGTTCAAGGATCGTCAGGAATTTGATAAATGTTTAGGTAAAGAGTAAAACAAAAGATTAATCTCAATTTGGAAAAGGTATAAGAATTGCAAACATGAGATCTCTCCATGCACTTCGTTTAGTCGAGA
>CAZSER010000030.1:0-8798 GCA_964605975.1 uncultured Gammaproteobacteria bacterium | reverse complement strand
AAAAAAAGGAATCACCAAAGACAGCCCGAATGTTGTTTTACCGGATTGGGTTTGGAGTTCGGGGAAGATTGAATATGTTTAGAGTTTAAATTTTAAATAGATAGAGAACAAAAAAATAAAGAATATATTTTAAAAAAGATAAGAAAGATGACAATAAAAATGGTATTATGAATAATTCAGATTATCCAAAGATCGGGGTTAAAAGTTCTTGGTTTCGTTTTAATAAATTAAATAAAAAACATTTATTTTTGGATTTTATTTTTCTTTTGGGTTTTTTGTTTTTGGTGGCTGTTAATGTTTTTTGGGTATTGGGGGGCTTTAATTATTTTCATGACAAAGTCGATTTGAAAGTTTCTGTTGTTGGTGATGTTATTGCTGGTGCAGATACTGTTTTTCGAGTTGACTATGCAAATCGTAATAAATTTAGAATCTCTGATGCCGTTTTAAGTTTTGAATATCCTGCGGATATTATTTTTTATTCGGCTAGTCATCAGGATTTTGATTTTGATCATCAAATTTTAAAAATTTCCAATTTAGAACCGGGTGCGAATGGCAGTTTGATCCTTACGGGAAAAAATTATCAAGATTTTGGAAGTAAACAACTAATCAAAGTTGGACTGAATTATTATAAATCGGATAATAAAGGTTCCAAGATGTGGGGACAGTTTGCCAAAAAAACGACTTTGGAATATGAGATCATCCAGTCGATCCTATCGTGGAATGATAATTTACCGATAGAGGAAAAGATTTTTACCGGACAAGAAATAAACTGGAAAATTTATTTGGAAAATAAAAGTTTTTATAATTTGGAAAATTTAAAGATTGTTAAAAACTTTCCAGAAAGTATTTTATTAAAAGAAGAGTTTGCGGAAATAACAGTTCCAAGTAAAAGTAACTTTTTTCTCGAAGATTTTTTTGTTTTTCCCTTAGAGGAATCGGAAGTCAATTTTTCTTATGATATTTATTGGCAAACATTGGAAAGGAAATTTCTTCTGGCAAAAATTGATAAAAACTTTTCCTTAGTTAATTTTCCACTGCAAGTAGAAGTTGAATCTTTTCAAAAAACTTTATCTTTTGATGATTTCTTGACATTAAAAATAAAAATTCAAAATAGCCAACCTCCAATTAAAAATGTTAAAATTGGAATTAATGTTGACGAGCAACTTTGGAGTTTTGAAAAAAGCGAATTAGCGGGAGGTTTAGTTACGGATGGACAAATAATTTTTGACCAAGATAGTTGGACAGAGTTGGAGTATTTAGAGAAAAACAAAAAAACAGAAAAAGAACTAAAACTTTTTTTGCCAAACAATTCTTTATTATCTAACCCCCAAATTTTTGTTGAACCATTTTTAATAATGAACGATAAAAAGATTTTTGGTAAAAAATTTTCTTGGGAAGTAATGACTGATTTGGGTTTGTCAGTTTATCCGATCTATTTTGCCAAAAGTGGAGATCAACTTGGACGAGGTCCTTTACCTGCGCAGGTTGGTTTTGAAACTAAATATTGGTTAATGGTAAAACTGTTGAATGAGCTTTCAGAAGTGAAGGATGTTGTTGTAAAGATAGAGTTGGCTGATGGCGTAATTTTTACAGGTAATTCCAATGTGCCATTTGGACAACCGGTGCGTTTTGATACGATTGAAAATAGTTTAATTTGGCGGATAGATCAACTTCCAGCTCCTGCTGGGAGTTTGGGATTTGCCGTAGAGGTGGGGTTAACACCAACCCAAAATGATATTGGAACATTTCCTGTTTTGGCAGAATCGTTAATGGTGGAGGGCATAGATTCTTTGACTGGGGAAAAAATAAACAAAAAATATGATGCCGTCACTTCACAAATTAAAAATGATGAAAAAGGTGAAAATATGGACAGCGTAGTGATTGAATAGTTGTAAAATTAACTAAATTTATCTAAAAGTTAGCAAGTTGTTATTTGTTTGTTGACTTTTTGTTTTTTGTGTGGTATAATTTAAATTGGTTTTTTAACTAAGCTTTTTTAAATTTAGGGAGGAATCAATGCGAATATCTAATGGTTTTTTGTTGAAGTTCTTTTTTTATTTCAGTTGTTTTGTCACTTTTTCTTTTTTTCTGATGACTTACACGAAGGTTCAGGAGAGAATAGAAAAAAAGGAATTGGTTTTTTCTCTGGTAAGGGATAATTACCAGTTGCAACAGTCTCTAATTTCTTTGCAAAAGGAACTTTTTTTGAAGGAGAATGATGACAAGGAGGAGGTGGTAAGTGAAAGATAAGAGAAAGGGGATTGATATTTTTGAGAGAATAATAAGAAGAAGTATTTTTGTTATTTTTATTATCCTCTCGATAGCCTTTTTGTTGGGGTATTTTTTCCCAGTAAAATAAACTCACAACCTGACGACCTAAGTTGGTCGTCTTTTTTTTTATTAAATAAAAAATCCGCGAACAGTTTTGTTCGGCGGATTTATTTTTGATTAGTAGAGATTCGGATTCCTGTTTGTTTCCAGGATTCTTGTTCTTTTTGAAAAAGAAATCGTCTGGAATTGATGGAAACCAAGGTCTTAGAATTTTCATTATAGCGACTTATTTTTACAAAAAACATTGGGCATTCCGGAGGAAGCAAATTGAGTTTTTGCAAAAAAGATAAATAGTCAAAATTATCATTTTCATTTGGATAAAATGTTTCATCAAAAAGATTTTCATAATCCGAATCAGGATCTTCTTCATTCAATTTGGCAAAAAGGTGAATGTCAGTTGGTTCGGCGTGAGTGAGATCAACTTTTTTTGAATCTAATTTTTCTTTTGTCCTAATTCGACAACAAAGGCGGTGCGTTGTTTTATCAAAAGTAAAATGACAAAAGATGAAAAAGTTAACCTCATCCATGATGACCTCTTGCAAGGCTCTGATTTCTTGTCGGATTTGTATAACCAATGAAAAATCAGCATCACGAAGTTGTTTTTGTTCTGTCGTCAAGCGGTCAAGTTCATTTTGTAGTTCTTCCAATCTTTTTTCATTCTCTTCACTTTTTTGGAATTTTTTATCAATTGAGGAAATCAAGGCATTTATTTTGGAACTATTTGGTTCAGTCATTTTTTCTCTCCACTGTTTGTATCAAAGAACGGAACGACTAATTTAGCCTATCATTTTAGCAAAAATTGTCAATAATTAGCACTCCTCTTGACAGAGTGCTAATTATTTTTTTATAATTCAAATAGAACTAAAAATTTGTCTTATGCCAAGTCAAAGACAGCAGAAGATTTTAGCACTGTTAATTGATGGCTTTATCGATTCTGGAGTGCCAGTTTCTTCTCAATATTTAGCCAAAAAAATTGCTGATAGCGAGGTTGTTAGTTCGGCGACAATTCGTAATGATTTAGCCGGATTAGAGAAGGATGATTTAATTATTCAACCCCATACTTCAGCGGGGAGAATTCCAACAGTAAAAGGTTATCGTTTTTATGTTGATAATTTTTTGCGTCGAGATTGGGCGATTAAATGTCAGGTTAATTTCCCCTCAGAGGTTGGCAATGAAAGGTTTTTTGTCAAAGAATTGGCCAAAAAAGTGGCTGAAATTGCAGATTTGGCAGTACTGGTTTCTTTTGGTGGTGATGATAATTACTATACCGGATTATCAAATCTTTTTGCCCAAAAAGAGTTTTCCGAACAGTCGCGGGTGGTGGATATTTCTTCATTGGTAGAGAAATTTGATTTGATTGTTGAAAAACTGTTTGATCGGGATTATTCTGAGCCAAAAATAGAAATTGGCGAAGAAGGGTTCTTTGGCAAAGATGCCAGTTTTATTTCGGTTAAAGAAAAAAATATTTTATTAGGAATTTTGGGTCCAATAAGAATGAACTATTCAAAAAATTATTGTTTGTTAAAAAGAGTTAGAGAAATTTTGGGATAGAATCAAAGAACAAAAGAACAAGAGAACAAAAGAACACAATATTTTGTCATGGTGAGGCTCTGAGCCTGCCCCGAGCGTAGTCGAGGGGAACCACGACAAAATGTAAGAGATGACTTTTTTCTTCGCATGGTTCGAGAGCCTCACCATGACAAAGTAAAAAAGCAGAGAAATCTCAAATTTGAAAAGGATGAACTAACCAATTTGTCATTTAGAGCTTGTCGAGAAATCTCAAATTGTAAAAGTATAAGAATTGCAAATATGAGATCTCTCCGTGCAATTTGTTTAGTCGAGATGACAACACAGAAAAAGCAGAGAAATCTCAAGTTGGGAAAACTGTAATTTAAAAAATATCATAACTTTATTAAATTCAATTTTAAATAAGTATGCCAAAAAAAGATCACACGAGTAAAAAAGAAAATCAAGAATTAATAGAAGAAAAAGAAATAAAAAATCAAGAGTCGGATGTGGATGAATTAACTTTGACCAAAGAAAAATGCGAAGAATACCTAAACGGTTGGAAAAGGGCACAAGCCGATTATCACAATTTAAAAAAAGAAAACGAACGAGAGAGATCTGAATATGTCAAATATGCCAATGGTAATTTATTGTTAGAAATTTTACCTGTTTATGATAATTTCAAAATGGCTTTTCGCCAGATTCCAGATAATGAAAAGGATAGTGCTTGGGTGGTTGGGTTTTCTTATATCAAGAAACAGTTGTCTGATTTTTTGACTAATAACGGGATAGAAGAAATAAAAACGGTGGGTGAAAATTTTGATCATGATTTACATGAGGCCGTTGAATATCGAGAAAGCGAAAATCAAGAAGGTCAAATTTTGGAAGAAATAAAACCGGGATATAAATTAAATGGCAAAGTTATTCAGGTGTCCAAGGTGGTAGTTAGTAAAAAAGAAGAAAAATCACAAGAATAATTTTTTTAAATCTTAAATAATAATTTAAAAATTAACTTTCAGATCTATTTTTTAAAAATAATAATTTTGATTTTTATTTTTAATTTATAGACAGTGAAAATAAAAATATGTTAAGACCATGGCGTCCTTTTGTTGACAACTTTGATGACTTTGACAAAATGTTTGAAAATTTTGGAATGAAAGCACCAATAGGCTTCTCTCCGGCGGTTGATGTTTATGAGAAAGGCAAAGAAATAGTTGTTGAAATGCCAATTTCGCAAATTAATCCGGAAAATGTTGAAATCTCGATTGAAAATGATATTTTGAATATTCAAGGAAAAATGGAAAAAAGATCGGAGGTTGATGATAAAAATTATTATCGTCGAGAGGTTAGACAAGGTGCCTTTTTTCGGCAAATTCCGTTACCGGCCAGAGTTCTTGGCGAAAAAGCTTCCGCGAATTATGAAAATGGTGTTTTGAAAATTGCTATTCCCAAAGCGGAAGAAAAAAAAGTAAAAAAAATAGCAGTCAAAGTTAACAAGAAAAAATAATAATTTAATTTAAAAAATATTTTAATAAAACTTTATGTCAAAAATTCTTGGAATTGATTTGGGAACTACTAATAGTTGTATGGCTATTATTGAAGGCGGTTCACCAAAAGTTTTAGAAAACAAAGAAGGAAATCGCACAACCCCATCAATTGTGGCTATTAGTAAAACTGGGGAAAGATTGGTCGGTCAATCGGCCAAAAGACAAGCCGTTACTAATCCACGAGATACAGTGTTTTCTATTAAAAGATTAATTGGGCGTCGTTTTAATGATGATGAAGTTGCCAAAGATAAAACAACTTTGCCTTATGAAATTGTTCAATCGGGTGAAGGAGTAAAAGTAAAAATTTCCGGTAAAGATTATTCTCCGCAAGAAGTTTCGGCGATGATTTTACAAAAATTAAAAGCTGATGCTGAGGCGAAAACTGGAGAGACAATTACCGAAGCCGTAATTACCGTTCCTGCTTATTTTAATGATGCCCAAAGACAGGCAACCAAAGATGCAGGAGAAATTGCCGGATTAAAAGTAAAGAGAATTATTAATGAACCGACGGCCGCCGCTTTGGCTTATGGTTTTGATAAAAAAAAGGGTGGTAAAATCGCTGTTTATGATTTAGGTGGCGGAACTTTTGATATTTCTATTTTGGAAGTGGCCGATGATACCGTTGAAGTTAAATCTACCAATGGTGATACTCATTTGGGTGGTGATGATTTCGACAAGAAAATAATTGATTGGTTGTTGGTTGAATTTAAGAATGAATCTGGAGTAGATCTTAGCAAGGATATGATGGCGCTACAAAGAGTAAAAGAGGCCGCCGAAAGAGTTAAAATTGAACTTTCTACTGCCCAAGAGTCAGAAATTAATCAACCATTTATTGCACAGGATTCCAATGGTAATCCGGTGCACTTAGTCAAAAGAGTGACTAGAGCAAAACTAGAAGAGTTGGTTTTGGATTTGGTGGAGCAAACTTTTGAACCTTGTCGTAAGGCGTTAGAAGATGCCAAGGTTTCGGTTGGTGAGCTAAATGAAATTTTATTGGTTGGTGGAATGACTAGAATGCCATTAGTCCAAAAAAAAGTTGAAGAATTTTTTAACAAAAAACCAAATATCAGCGTTAATCCAGATGAAGTCGTGGCGACTGGTGCTGCCGTTCAAGCTGGTGTTTTGCAAGGAGATGTCAAAGATGTTTTGTTATTAGATGTTACTCCTTTGTCTTTGGGAATTGAAACAATGGGTGGCGTGATGACCAGATTAATAGAGAGAAATACGACAATTCCAACTTCTAAATCACAAATATTTTCTACGGCCGGAGATAATCAAAATTCAGTAGAGATTCATGTCCTTCAAGGAGAAAGACAAATGTCTGGTGATAACAAAACTTTGGGCCGTTTTATGCTTGATGGGATTCCTCCAGCACCTCGTGGTGTTCCACAGATTGAAGTTTCATTTGACATTGACGCTAATGGAATTTTGAATGTTAAAGCCAAGGATAAGGCAACGAATAAAGAACAAACAATTACTATTACGGCTTCTTCTGGTTTAAGCGCGGAAGAAATTGAAAAAATGAAGAAAGAAGCGGAAGCTCACGCTGACGAAGACAAAAAAAAGCGCGAAGCTATTGAAACCAAAAATCAAGCCGATAGTACAATTTATGCTACCGAAAAAATGCTAAGAGAAAATGCGGAAAAAATACCTGGGGAGGTTGGTAAACAGTTAACGGAAAAGGTTGATGAGTTGAAAAAAATAAAGGATGGGGAAGATATTGAAGCGATCAAAAAGAAATTAGAAGAAGTCAACGAAGTAGCCATGAAAGCTGGACAAGCTATGTACCAATCAGCTGGCCCGGTTGCGGGTGCGCCAGGTGCGACCGGAACCGAAAATCCAAATCCAGAAAATACTCAAAAATCAGAGGATAATGTTCAGGATGCTAAGGTTGAATAGTTTGTAAAGTTTATAAAGTTCATAAAGTAATTCTGTTTTGTCATCCTGAGCATGTCGAAGGATCTCAAAACAGAATTTTACTTATTAAAAAATTTAAAAATAAAAATTTCCTAAAATTGTCATCCTGAACTTGTTTCAGGAAGACAATTTAAAAATTGAAAAAGCAACCACTTGTCATTTCGACCGTAGTGGAGAAATCTAGTGGTTGCTTTTTCCGGACTTTTTAAAATTTTTTTTGTTTTTATAATTTCTTAGTCGATTTTAGTCGGTGGATTGGTTGATCAACGAAAATAGTTTTTTGAAAATAAAAAAACCGCCAACCTGGTGGCGGGTAGGGACGATCTTCCATGATATTCTCTCCTAAATTAATGAAAATATAGTTATATCACAAAACTATTTAAAAGTCAATGATTTTTGCTAAAAATAACTAAGTTTAAGCAAAAAACAGTGATTTTTATGGATTTTGACTGTTCTTTGATAAACAAAAAAATCGTCCTTTTTTAAGAACGATTATGGATTATTGGTCATCTGCGGTTTTTTGGAAGATTTGAATCTCTAAAAACCAAGTTGTTTATTGTTCCGGGATGTATAGGTTTAGCTTTTTGAGCTAATGAGGTCGGCTTTTTAACTTGTTTGGAAAATTTTGTGGGATTACGAAAAACGACTGTACATCCGGTACAAGAATAAAGCTGGTTGGCAGTTCTCTTTGGTAAAGAATCAAGAACTTCTTGTCCTTGATGAATACGCACATAATTATTGCTCCCGCAAATGGGGCAACAAAATTCAATTGCTGTTTGGATTTGGGGCTTAAATAATTCAGGTGGGATTAATGAACCTTTAAAAACGGAGAAAACAAATTGATTGTCGTGCTCGTCCTTAAAAAAAACATCGCCACGATATTTACCAGTTGAAACTTCTTTTTTGGTCACAACTAAAACTTTTGAACAAGAAAATGTTCGTGTTGGTGTTATTTTTAATTCATAAAACTTATAGTCACGATATTCAAAGTTATCTGTGAACGAGGAATAAAGAACTTGAAATTCATGAAAATATTCCGGTGGAATAAAAGTTAGGTCGTTTTTATTCGTGTGGTATTTCTCAAAAACAAGTTCCAGAACTTCATCTTCGGTTTCAAAAGAAAAAATCATCAGACACCTCCTTAAAAAAACAAACTATTTGTCAATGAACCTCAACTAGTAAAATTTAACATAATTTAATTCTTTTGTCAATTTCAAAATCCCAAAATGTATTTAATTGATGGTTATAATTTATTTTATAATACTGATTACGAAAATCAGGCAGAAATGATTGGTGCTTTGGATAGGTATGCAAATTATTATGGCAAAGACATAAAGATAGTTTTTGATGGTTTTTGTCCTGATAATTTGAGTACTTATAATGTTTTGGTCGAGTTCGCAGGAGATGCTGATGCCAGAATTATGGAAATTTTGCAAAACTCGTCTGATCCTTCTAGATATGTTATAATCAGTTCCGATAATGAAATTAGACAGTTTG
>CAZSER010000029.1:0-9115 GCA_964605975.1 uncultured Gammaproteobacteria bacterium | reverse complement strand
TCGACCGAGTGAGCATTAGTGAACGAGTGGAGAGATCTCATGATTGTATTTTACAATTTTTTCAATTTGATATTTCTCTCGGACTACTCACAATCATTTAACTCTGCAATAACCAATAAATTACAAATCAATTTTTTTAAGAAAATTATGCAAAATAAAATAACCATCAAAGGCGCGCGCGAACATAATTTAAAAAATATAAACTTAGAAATTCCGCGTGACAAAATGATCGTCTTCACCGGACTTTCCGGCTCTGGGAAATCCAGCCTAGCTTTTGATACAATTTTTGCCGAGGGCCAACGCCGTTATATTGAAAGTTTATCCGCCTACGCCAGACAGTTTCTTGGTGGAATGCAAAAACCCAATGTCGAAGAGATCACCGGACTATCCCCCGCTATTTCCATTGATCAAAAAGCGCACAGCGCCAACCCCCGATCAACAGTTGCGACTATTACCGAAATTTACGACTATTTGCGTGTTCTTTTTGCCAAAATAGGAAAACCATACTGCCCTATTTGCGGTCGGAAATTAGAAAAAAGTTCACGAGATGAAATTATTACTTCCATAATAGAAAACATCAAAGACACCAAGGTAAAATTACCAACTGTTGAAATTTTAGCACCCGTTGTTAGAGGTAGAAAAGGAGAATATCATCAACTGCTTTATGATATTTATAACAATGGATATAACGAAGCTAGAATTGATGGAAAAATAAAAAAATTAAGCGAACAAATTTTGCTTGAAAGAAACAAGAAACACACTATCGAAATTATTATTGATCGAATTAGTTTAGTTGTTCCTGAAGCTATTGAGAAAAGCGAAAGCGTCCGCCAAAGAATTGGCGAAGCAGTAGAAAACGCTATTGAACTTGGCGATGGCTTTTTGACTATTATCAATCCAGAAAAAAATGAGAAAAATTTCAGTACTGAATACAGTTGTCCTGATGATGATTTTGCTTTTCCAGAAATAGAACCTCGACTTTTTAGCTTTAACAGTCCTTATGGCTATTGTGAAAGTTGTACCGGACTGGGAACCAAAGAACTTTTTTCGGAAGAATTGTGTCCGAAATGCCAAGGAAAAAGATTAAATGATAATGCTCTAAGTGTTAAAATAATGGATAAAAATATTTTTGAAATTACGGAGTTAACTATTTCCTCCGCCAAAAATTATTTTGATTTATTAAATAAAGCATTATCCCCAAAAGAATTAGAAATTAGTTCCGTCATTTTAAATGAAATTAACAATCGTTTGCAATTTATGTTAGACGTTGGTTTACATTACCTAACTTTACGAAGAACCGCAGGAACTCTTTCGGGTGGCGAGGCACAAAGAATTCGTTTAGCCTCTCAAGTCGGAACAAAACTTGTCGGTGCGCTTTATGTTTTGGATGAACCGACTATCGGCTTACACCAAAAGGATAATGACCGGCTAGTAAAAACTTTACGCCAACTTTGTGATATGGGAAATACAATCATCATTGTCGAACATGACGAAAACACTATTTTGGAAAGTGATTGGTTGGTCGATATTGGTCCGGGCGCAGGAAAAAACGGAGGAAAAATAACTTTTAATGGTCCCCTGGAAAACTTGCTAGAAACCAAAATGGTTCTGCCAGAAAAAGTTTTTGACTGTCAAACAGCCGGGACAGCCAAAGAATCTTTGACTGGAAAATATCTCCGCCAAGAATTAAAAATAGAAACACCAAAAACACGCAGAAAAGTTGACAAAAACACACCAAAAATAAAAATTACTGGCGCCAAAGAAAATAATTTAAAAAACATCGAAGTAGAAATTCCTTTGCGCCGTTTTGTTTGTTTAACTGGTGTTAGCGGTTCTGGAAAATCAACCTTAATGCACGATATCCTTTATAAAAATGTTCGGAATAAACTTTTCCGCATGGATAAAAAAACCGGAACTTGTAAAAACATTTCCGGACTTGATCATATTGACAAAATAATAAAAATTGATCAATCTCCCATTGGTAGAACTCCTCGATCCAATCCAGCAACTTATACCAAAGCCTTTGATTATATTCGAGAGATTTTTGCTTCAACTTCCGAAGCCAGAATTAGAGGTTATAAAACCGGTCGATTCAGTTTTAACCGCCCTGGTGGAAGATGCGAACATTGTGAAGGAAAAGGAACATTACAAATTGAAATGCACTTTTTGCCAGCAGTTGAAGTTGTTTGTGATATTTGTAAAGGGAAAAGATTTACTCGTGAAACATTACAAGTTCATTACAAAGGTAAAAACATTGCTGATATTTTAGAAATGACCATTGCGGAAGCCAAAGAATTTTTTCGAGATATTCCTTTTATTTATGATAAATTAAAAGTTTTAAGCGAGGTTGGACTTGATTATTTAACACTAGGACAATCCGCAACAACATTGTCCGGCGGAGAAGCACAACGAATTAAATTGAGCAAAGAACTAGCAAAAAGAAACACCACCAAAACATTATATTTACTTGATGAACCAACAACAGGACTTCACTATGATGATGTCAATAAATTAATTGATGTTTTACAAAAACTTGTTTCACAAGGAAATACAGTAATGCTAATTGAACACAACTTAGATGTAATCAAATGTGCAGATTGGCTGATTGATTTAGGTCCAGAAGGTGGAGACAAAGGAGGAGAACTAATCGCCGTTGGAACACCCGAAGAAATTACTCGCAAAGCAGACAGCTGGACTGGTTACTATTTAAAATCAGTTTTAAAATAAAAATTTAATTTTAATTTTAATATTTTTTTAATCAGATAATAATTAACTCAGTTCTTTTAAGGTAGAAAAATCATATTTTCTTTTTCCTCTGTTAGTAATCTCTGCGCCAACCGTTATAATCTTACCCGAGGTAAATAATATTGAACTTTCGTCAATACTGTTTGGACGACGACTTCCCTCCGCAATATAAGCATAAGTTAACTGCGATATTTCTGGATAATCTTTGACCAAAATTTTCCATCTCGCTTCATAGTTATCATTTTTACCACCAGCGACAAAATCCCAAGTAGGACGAACCAGCGTTATTTTGGCTTTTCTTAATTTCTCTGGTAAAGAGTCAACTATTTTCCTTACCCCAAAATCCTCGGTAGTAATATGAGAATAAAAAACTCCTGCGTCAACTTGAATAATCAAAGCTGAACATCCGGTAAAATGATCCGAACCAATAACAGTGTCAGCTTTAATTTCCGCTTTGGGAATAAAACAAAATTGACCTGGTAAAACTTGAAACAGCCTCGCCGATCCATATTGACACCAAGTTAATTTTTTATCCTTAGGATAATAATATGTTTCCGCCTTTGGATCCATTAATTCGATATTTTTTCCAACAAAAACAGCATTTTTAACCTTAGAATCCAAAGCTCTCCAATCATCACAACTAACAAAAGATCTTCGAGGCGGAGAAAAACTATATAAATCTTCAAAAATAGAATCACCTATTGAATTATTAAAAAAAGCATCAACATACATATTAACCAAATACTCCCTTCGTTTCTCTGGAGTCTTGGCTGAATCTAACAACTGCAAAACCCCATAAAAAGATTCGCTAAAATTGCCTTCATGCCAATCATCTTTTTCTGTCGGCTCAACACCAAAATCTTCACAAAGTTTTCTATCTCTTTCTGAATTGTTATTAAACTGTTCAAACATAACAATTATAATTTATTTAATTATACCATTTCTAATATCAAAAAATCAAAAGATCCTAAATGCTTATTTTACTTAATTATAAGAATATGGTAATTTAAAAAAATGAACAAGATTTTAATCTCCCCAAATAATTCAAAGAACATAAAACTCCCTGAAAACCCAGGTGTTTATCTTTTTTTTAATAAAGAAAACAAACTAATTTATGTCGGTAAAGCCAGCTCTTTACGAAGTCGAGTTCAAAGTTATTTTTCTGGGAGAAATAAATCCGATCGACCAATAGAAACCTTAATTTCCGAAGTAAAAAAAATTGATTACCAAATAACTGACTCAATTTTAGAAGCTATCATTTTGGAAGCTTCCTTAATAAAAAAACACCAACCACTCTATAATGTTCTCGGCAAAGATGACAAAAGCTGGAACTATTTAGTAATTACCAAAGAAGAATACCCGACAATCAAAACAGTTCGAGAACACGACTTACGAGAATTAGAAAAAAAAGTTGATCTGAAAACAAAATTCATTCAGATATTCGGTCCTTTTCCGGGACTAAATAATCGAGCTATTTTAAAAATTCTGCGTCAAATATTCAACTATCGCACCTGCGAACCAAATAGTGGCAAAGCCTGCTTCTATCGTCAAATCGAACAATGTTTCGGAGTTTGTGAAGGAGCTATTTCAGTAAAAGATTATCAACAAAAAGTTATTAAACCACTTTTACAATTTTTGTCTGGCAAAAAAAAATCAGTTTTGAAGATTTTTGAAAAAAACATGAACCAATCGGCCTCCAAAAATGAATTCGAAGAAGCTAAAATTTGGAGGAACCAACTTTTCCATTTGCAAAAAATTCAAGACTTAACCTTACTTAATAAATCATTTTTTGAAATAGAAAATTTCGCTCCATCAAAAATAAAGACCATCGAAGGCTATGACATCTCTAATTTCGGCAATTCAGGTTTAGTTGGCGCAATGGTTTTTTTCCAAAACGGTCATCCCGACAAAAAAAAATATCGCAAATTTAAAATAAAATCCGTACCAAAACAAAATGACATCGCTTGTTTAAAAGAAGTTTTTTCTAGACGATTAAAAAAAGATTGGCCACTTCCCGATCTCTTCTTGATTGACGGAGGAAAACCGCAAATTAATTGCATTAGTAAAATTTTAAAAAATCTCTCTATCAAAATCCCAGTTATTTCTATCGCCAAAGGACCAAGTAGAAAAAATGAAAACTTTTTTACTACCGATGAAGGATTAAAAGCGTGGATAAAAGAAAACAAAAAAACGATTATTTCCGTTCGAGATGAAGCCCATCGATTTGCAATAACCTTTCAAAAACAAACCAGAAAAATAAAGTTTTGATTTTAAATTATTTTTAAAAGAACTTCAATGTTGAAGTTCTTTTTTTATTTAACAAAATATTTTTCTAGATCAACAGCATCATTTATTACAAAATCGCCAACTCGAGTTCGGACTAAATCAGCCAAATAACCACCAACTCCTAATTTTTCACCCAAATCCTTCGCCAAAGATCGAATATAAACTCCCGGCCCACAAGTGACTTTCAAAACGGCAATCGGCCAGTCATACTTTTCTACTATGATATTTTTAATAAAAACTGATCGCAATTTCATTTCGGGGACTTTGTTTTTCCTAGCCAAATCATAAGCCTTTTGTCCATTTATTTTAATAGCACTATATACAGGCGGAACTTGTTCTATCTTCCCAATAAAATCTTCTACTGAACTTCTTAAATCCTCCAGAGTAGGAATATCTCTCGAGAACTCATATGCGATTTTTTCTCCCTCCTCATCGTCAGTTATACTAGTAAAACCAAATTTTATAGTTGCTAAATACTCCTTTTCTTTTTTGACAAATTCATTTATTTTTTTGGTAAATTCTCTTCCCACGGCAACAACTAAAACTCCACTGGCTAGAGGATCCAATGTCCCCGCATGACCAATTCTTTTTTCCCCAGTTAACTTTCTTAACTGTGAAATCATTTTGAAAGAAGATGGACCTTTGGGCTTATTAACAGCAAAAATTCCCGATAAATTCATAAAAACAATTAATATTAAAAATAAAAAAACTCGAAATGACAAATTGGTATTATTCTTTTGTTCCTTTGTGCTTATATTCTCGTCTTCTTGTTCTTCTTGTCCTCCTTGTTCCCTTTTTCTCATCTCGACTAAGCAACGCGCCTGACTGCCTTTTTATTCCTTGTCATCTCGACCAAGTGAGCATTAGTGAACGAGAGGAGAGATCCCCCATTTGCAGTTTGCAATTTTCCCAATTTGAGATTTCTCCGTTACAGTCGAAATGACAAATTGGTTTTGAGATTTCTCTGCTTTTTCTGTTTTGTCATCTCGAGCGTAGTCGAGAGATCTCGTGTTTACATTTTACATTTTTTCTAATTTGAGATTTCTCCATTCGGTTCGGTCAAAATGATAAAGTATTTTAGTCTGTTTTTCCGTTAGACCATTGTTGTTTTGTTCAATTGTTATTTTGTTCTTTTTTTCGATATAAAACCAACAAACTTTCTACATGTGGCGTGTGCGGAAAAAAATTATACAACTTAAAGAACTTTATTTCATAAAAATTTTTCAATAAATTAAAATCTCTCGCCTGTGTTGCCTGATCACACGACAAGTAAATTATTTTGGGAGGAACTTTTTTTAGAATTTCTTTTGTTATCTTCTCGTCCAATCCTTGACGAGGTGGGTCAACTAATAAAACCTTTTTAGAATCAATCAACTTAATTGCCGATTCAGCAGAAACCTTCTTGACCGAACAATTTTTTATCTTGTTTTTTGCAATATTTATTTTGGCAAAATTAACTGCTTCTTCATTTAACTCTATCAACTCTGCCTTTTTAAATTTTTCGGCTATTGGTAAAGAAATCGCTCCGACACCGGAATAAAAATCCAAAACTTCATCAATCGGTCGTAAATAATCTCCAATATCTTTTACCGCTTGAAAGAAAACTGGAACATTAATCTGGAAAAAAGCTCCCCCACCATAAACCAGTTCCGTGTTTTCAATTTTTTCGACCAAAACTTCAGAACCAAAAGAAAAAACTTT
The DNA here is from genome assembly GCA_964605975.1 of uncultured Gammaproteobacteria bacterium. GTDB lineage: Bacteria > Patescibacteriota > Patescibacteriia > UBA11705 > JABHMO01 > JBAYHA01. The sequence continues at coordinate 2,383 of CAZSER010000029.1, read as the reverse complement.
TTCCGAATTAAATCCATTATCTTCAAAAATTTGCCAACCATGCAAAAAGTCGGGCATAATTATATTTTCTAAACCTTTGACAGACTTTACTGTTAGTAATGCTAAAATATCTCCTGCTAAATTAGTTCTAAAAATAACTTTTTTAAAAATACTTTTTTCTACCAACAATCTATCCAAAAAATCCAAAAACTGTTTTGCACAACGATTAATATGGAAATCGGCCAACTCACAACCATGAATCGGAACTAAATCGTTACTATTTGGCTTAAAAACGGCATATTGCAATTTCTCTCCGATTAACAGAAAAGAAAACTCTATTTTATTACGATAATTAAAATCACGCTCATCATAAACAATTGTAAATTCCGGCAATTCAATTTTGGCAAACCGTTGAAAAGTTTCCCTGATTATTTCCTTCTTAATTTCATTCTCTTTTGCAAAATTTAAAATTTGCCAAGGACTACAACTTTCGTAATGATGTTCTCGTGGCTCCAACCGAAAAGTGGAACTTTCTATTAATTTTAAAACCTTGGCTTCCGCAAAACCTTTATTTTCTTTGACAATCTCAACCTCAACAATCTCTCCCGGCAAAGCGCCTTCAACAAAATAAACTTTACCATCTTGACGAGCTAAGGCTTTTCCACCATAAACCAACTTTTCTATTTTTAATTGCATATTTTTTTAATCATTATTTTTATTTTTTCCTTTTTGAACAATTATCGCATGAACTTTTTGATAAAGCAGAAAATCTTTTTCTAAAACTTCCTCAAAAAATTCCCTTAACTTTTCATAATCATCAGAAAAAATTATTTGCTCTTTTTTTAAAAATTTTTTCGTATAAGAATCAATAACAAAAAATGGTTTATCCAAAGCATAGTTCAAAATAGTATCAGCCGTTTCTCTACCAACTCCTTTAATTGCCAAAAGTTCCTTTCGTAAAAATAAAATATCTGTTCTCTGTAAAAATTTTGACACTCCACCATTTTGTTTAAAAAAAATAGAGATATTTTTCAGATATTGTGCTTTTTGATTAAAAAAACCTGCTGGCTTAATCAATTTTTTCAAATTTTCAAAATCGGAAAGAGAACATCTAGCAATTTTATTTAATTGTAAAAATCTTTCTCGACGCAAATTATCAATAGCTTTTTCCACATTTTTCCAAGAACTGTTTTGCGTTAAAATAGAACCTATAATAATTTCCTCTCGATCTTGTAGACTTTTATTATTTTTTAACCATAAATACCATTGAGCTAAAACTTCCAAATTTTCTTTTTCTATTTTTCTTAAAATTAAATGTAATTTCCTTTTATTCTCCTTTTTCATAAGCAATTACAAAAATCTATTTTATTATAGCAGATGACTTTAAAATTGTCTAAATTTGAAATAAATTTGACATTTTTATTCTTTTTTTGTAAATTTTAATCACCATAACCTATGGAGGTTCGGAAATGCATAAAGTTCATGAATCAATTAAATCTCCCGACTTGGGAATCATTGCTCCCTACAACTGGCTAGAACTTTTTTCTGATTGGGTAGATGGGAAAAATCTTCCACCAGTTCTCTTTGATGATAATATTATCAAAAAAGCTGGTAGCTCATTAAAAGCTAGGCCTATTGTTTGTTTGACCTACCTCGACGATCAATGTCGAGAACTTTGTTTGCAAATTTTTATTGACAAAAAGCAGTCTTTTAAAAATGTCTTTTCTCTTTTCAGTTATCCAAAAAGAATGGACTGGATCAATGCTGATTTTTTTTCGCACATTTTTAGCTTGTTCAAATTCAAAAGTATGATTCTATCCCCTTCGGCAATATTCTCCGAACAAGAATTGCAACAGCTAGAACTACTACCCACGGAACACCGACTTGAAATTTTCTTGAGGCTAAAAAAAATAAACGACCTGGCAATAAAACATCAACTGGCCATTGCCTTGGCACTTTTCTAACAATCAAAAAACCGCTTTAATTAAAGCGGTTTTTTTCTTTTAATTTTTTTTCTTCTCTTTTATTTCCTTTTTAATAATCAACCAATGATATAAATACAAAGGGAATCCAATAATCATTAACGCTAAATTACGAGCCGCATCGCGATGATTATTTGCCGACACAGGATCAACTCCTGATCTCTTTTTTTCATAATTTTCGGAATTTTCCAATAACATTTTTATTTCACTTGCCTGTTCTTCCGTTAACTTCAAGACAACCTGATTACTATCATCAACTTCCATCCCCTTATATTTTTCTGATAAATAACAAGGCGCCATTGTTGGCATTTCCCAATTCAACCGAACTTGTTCATCCGCCTTCGTAAATAAAAATGTTTTTAATGCCATATTTAAAAAACCAATTGAACCAATAGTCAAAAGAACCAATCCCAAAATAGTAA
>CAZSER010000028.1:0-9694 GCA_964605975.1 uncultured Gammaproteobacteria bacterium | reverse complement strand
AAATGCGGCTTTTTATAAAACATTGGATGGTGGTGCTAATTGGACAGTCAAAAGATTGCCAACCAGCCGTATAGGTTCTTCAATCTTAATTCACCCCAAAGAACCGAATAAGATTTTTGTCGCAGTAAAAAATGTAGAGCAAAATTAGTTTTTATTTAAGGGGGTTGTTTTTTTAGGAATTTATTATTAAGAGAAATAATATGATGAATGAATTTATTCAAAACAAAGAAACTGAATTTTCTGGTGTTATTGACCACTTCAAAAAAGAGTTAGGTGCTTTGCGTGCAGGAAGAGCTAATCCCGCAATGATCGAGGGAATATTGGTTGATTCTTATGGGATGAAAACTCCCCTAAAACAGTTAGGATCAATTACGGTTCAAGAATCTAGAACAATGGTGGTAGAGCCTTGGGACAAAAACATGGGAAAAGAAATTGAAAAAGCTATTAGTATGTCAAATTTAGGTCTTTCTGTTGGAATGGAAGGAAGTCGTGTTCGGGTTAATGTTCCTCAAATGACCGAAGAGAATCGTCGAGATTTGGTTAAAATTATGAACGAGAAATTAGAAATGGCCAAAGTCGGTGTTCGTGGTGTCCGAGAAGATATCAAGAATAGTATTACTGATGCTTTTAAAAATAGTGAAATAACGGAAGATGAAAAGTTTGCTTTTCAAAAAGAATTGGATGAAAAAGTAAGTAAACTGAATGCGGAATTAGTCAAAATTTCCGAAGAAAAAGAAAAAGAAATCATGTCCGTCTAAACTTGAAAAAATTATGGCAAAAGAATTATCAAAGATGGAAAAAATAGTTAGTCTTTGCAAAAGACGGGGATTTATTTTTCCAGGTTCGGAAATTTATGGTGGATTAGCTAATACTTATGATTATGGTCCATTGGGCGTCGAGTTAAAAAATAATATCAAAAAAATTTGGTGGAAGTTTTTTGTTTCTGATCGTGATGATATGGTTGGTTTGGATGGTGGGATAATTTTGAGCCCGCGGATTTGGGAAGCAAGTGGTCATGTGCAAAATTTTAATGATCCTTTGGTAGAGTGCAAGAAATGTCATCATCGTTTTCGTCCAGATAAATTAAAAGATGCAACTAAATGTCCAGATTGCGGAGGTTTTTTTACGGACACCAAAATGTTTAACTGTATGTTCAAAACTTCAATCGGTCCGATTGAAAATGAAGGACAAACAGTTTATTTACGACCAGAAACGGCAGGGGCTATTTTTGTTAATTTCAAAAATGTTTTACAATCAATGAACAAAAAAATTCCTTTTGGCATTGGGCAAATTGGTAAAGCCTTTCGCAATGAAATTACTACCGGTAATTTTACTTTTCGTACTTTGGAATTTGAACAAATGGAAATAGAATATTTTATTAGTCCAACGGCAGATTGGAACTCTTTATTTGAGAAATGGTTAACCGATATGCATCTTTTTGGATTGGCAGTTGGATTAACAGAAGAAAAAATTCACAATAATGAAATTGTAAATGAAGAGTTGGCTTTTTATAGCAAAAGGACAGTTGATGTTGAATATGAATTTCCTTTTGGGACGGATGAACTTTGGGGATTAGCTTATCGAACTGATTATGATTTGCGAAAGCATGCGGAATTTAGTGGAGAGGATTTGTCATATTTTGAGGATGAAAGTAAGACTCGTTTTGTTCCTCATGTTATTGAGCCATCTTTTGGTTTGGATCGCACTGTTTTGGCCGTTTTGGCGGAGGCTTATCACGAGGAAGAGGTCAAAGAAGGTGATATTCGGACTGTTTTAAAATTAAAACCACAGGTTGCTCCATATAAGGTGGCCGTATTTCCTCTTTTGGCTAACAAAGAAAACTTAGTTGCCAAAGCCAAGGAAATTTATAACGACCTCAAAAAAGATTATTCTGTCACTTTTGATGCTCGTGGAAATATTGGTAAGAGATATCGCTATCAAGATGAAATCGGTACGCCACTTTGTTTAACGGTAGATTTTGATAGTTTAGAAAAAGGAACAGTTACAGTTCGTGATCGTGATACAATGACACAAGAGGTTGTTAATTTAACGGAGCTACCAGAATATTTAAGAACAAAAATTTATTAAAAAAATCGGATCTGCGGATCCGATTTTTTGTTTTTTCTTTTTTGTGATATAATGATGATGAAAATTTTTCACATAAAAAGCAAAAACAAAATTTAAAAAATATGAAACATTTTGATGTTATTACGGTGGGGAGTGCTTTGAAAGATATTATGTTTTACTCCACCGAGATCAAAGCGCAAAAAAGTGATAACAAAAGTTTTCAATATTTGGCACTTCCTTTTGGATCCAAGATTCCTGTTGATGAAATTTTTATTAATTATGGTGGTGGAGCAATGAATGTGGCGGTTGGTTTGAATAATTTTGGAATTAAGGTTGCTCCGTTAGTTTGTGTCGGAAATGATCAAGTTGGCAAGGAAATTTATACTTATTTAAAAAATGAAAAAATAGATACAACATTATTAACGGTAAACAAAAAGAAAAACACCGGATTTTCGATTGTTGTCACTTCAGAAAAAGACAAAGAACACACAATTTTTACATACAAAGGGGCCAGTCAAGAATTAGTTTTACCTAGATTATCAGATTATCGGATGAGTTGGTTTTATGTTTCTGCTTTGGCTGGTAAAGATTGGGTTTATGAATTAGAAAAAATTGTTAGACATACCAAAAGAAAAGTAAAAATAGCTTGGAATCCAGGAGAAAGACAGTTACAAGATTGGGCCAAGATGATAAGTTTCTTGCCAAATATTGAGTTGTTGATTTTAAACTTTTCAGAAGCACAAGGTTTGTTAAAAAATATCAAGAAAAAAACACCCAAAGAAAAACTTACTAATGGGCGTTATTTATTAGAAGAGTTGCGGAAGTTGGGTCCCCAAAAAGTGGTTATTACGAAAGGTGCAAATGGCGCAATTGCTATTGACGAAGAAGATGATTATTTTTATTCTCCGGCAGTTGGTGATAGTTCCAAAATTGTTGATACTGTTGGTGCCGGTGATGCTTTTGGTAGTGGGCTTCTAGCGGGAATAATTAGATTTGAAGATTTTGAAAAGGCGTTAAAAGTTGCCATTCGTAACAGTGCTTCTGTTTTATGTCGAGTTGGAGCGCAAAACGGTTTATTAAAAATAAAACTTTAATAGTTCAAGAAAAAATCCCCAGCATTCTCTGGGGATTTTATATTAGTGAATATTTTTGTTTTAACAACTGGATTTCTTTTTCAATCTCGTTTGTTAAGTGAACAATATCTTGATTATCGCGATCATGAATTGGCGAATTGCTTTTTAACCAGGGAATAATAACTGTTTCTGTTTCTATTACCTTGCGGGCTATTTTTTCGGGAGAACAACTTCCCAGTGTCCGGAGGTTGTGTAAACGGTCAGCCGCTTTGATCAGTTTGGTGGGAATTCTAGAACTTCTTTGTAACCTTTTCCAAGGATTTTGATAGCGATCTTTTGGTGGTTTTGTAAGTTCTTGAATTATTTTGGCGATGTCTGGACAAATTTGATCAAAAATAAAGCTCAAATGAGCTTTTTTGTTCATATAAGTATCTTCCATCATGTCGTGAAGCAAGGCGGAAGTTATCAATATGGTTAAGCGAAGTTGATCAATTATTGTTGTTTCAGTTAAAATAACCCAGGCAACGGCTCGAACATGCTCAAAATATCTTTCTCCTCCGTCGCGGAACTGTCCCCGATGAAATTCTTTAGCTAAACTATAGGCGATTTCAATCGATGTTCTGAATCGTTGATCACTAATTTTTTCTTTTACTTTACTGAAAAAAAACTTATGATTTAGTTTTTGGTCATTCATTTTTTCCCCTCCGGTATTGAATTTAAAAAATATTCAGTTAAATTTATTTTCAAAGATCGTAAAATATTGGAGGTTTATTATTTTATAATATTTTTTATTTCCTGGCAAGTTTTGGATAAAAATCCTAAATATGCTATAATTACTATTAATTAAAACTGTTTGTAATGACTATTTAAATCCCTATAAATAAAAATATCCTTATGATCAAAATTCCCGTTGAAGTTTCTGCTAGGCATGTTCATTTAACCTTACAGGATTTGGAAATTCTTTTTGGCGAAGGTTATCAACTACAAAAATTAAAAGATTTATCACAAGAAGGAGAGTTTGCTTCGACTGATATCGTCACTTTGGAAGGACAAAAAAATAAAATTGAAAATGTCCGTGTTTTGGGTCCTTGTCGTTCTTTTTCGCAAGTAGAAGTTTCGCGAACAGACTGTTTTTTCTTGGGTAATAATGCTCCTTTGCGTCTTTCTGGCAAAGTTATCCGTTCCGGTGCCATAAAAATTGTTGGCCCAAAAGGAGAACTGGAATTGGCCGAAGGTTTGATTGTCGCCAAGCGACATTTGCATCTTAATTCAGAACAAGCGATGGAGCTTAATTTGACTAATGGCCAGAATATTCAAGTCAAAATTGATGGACCGAGGTCGTTAATTTTTGGCGAAGTGGAAGTACGGATTGGTGAAGGTTTTGACTTGTCTTTGCATTTGGACACTGACGAAGCGAATGCTGCTGGAGTTGATGGTGAAACAGAAGGATTTATCTTAAAATAGGTTTTTGAGTATTAACAAAAAAAATAATGGTCATTTTATTGTCTTGTTTTTTACTTAAAAAATTGCAAAAATAAAAATTTTAAGGATTTAATCTTTTTATGAAAAATAAAAATATTTTGGTGCTTAACTGTGGTTCGGCAACGGTTAAGTTCAAAGTTTTTTCTCATGATTTACAAGAGCTAGGAATGGGAATTGTGGAAAGAATTGGGATGGCTGGATCTTTTCTAAATTCTTCTTGGCAAAATAAAAATTTACGCCAGGATGTTCGTAATCATGAAGAAGCTTTAAAATTGATTTTCAATTTTTTATCCGAGAAAGGATTTGTCAAAGAATCTTTTAGCAAAATCGGGCATCGTGTTGTTCATGGTGGAGAGAAATTTATTAAACCGTTATTAGTTAGTTCTCGGAAATTGAAGGAGTTAGAAAAATTTAACGAGTTGGCTCCGTTGCATAACCCCAAAAATTTATTGGGAATTAGTCTTTGTTTGGATTTTTTTCCAAAAGCTAAAAATTATGCTGTTTTTGATACTTCTTTTCATTCGACTATTCCAGAAAAAGCTTTTCGTTATGCTTTACCGACTGAAACTTATCTTGATTTTGGTATTCGTCGTTATGGATTTCATGGGTTATCGCATTTTTTTATGAAAGAACAGGCTGAGAAGTTATTGAAGAAAAAAAATCCTAATTTATTGACTTGTCATTTAGGGTCAGGGGCCAGTATTTGTGCTATTCAAAAAGGTGTTTCGGTGGATAGTTCTATGGGGTTTACTCCTCTTTCTGGCTTAGTTATGACAACCAGACCGGGAGATTTTGATCCGGCAATAATTTTTTATCTTTTTCGTAAAGGTTATACCATGACAGAAATTGAAAAACTACTAAATAATTATTCGGGATTGAAGGGGGTTTGTGAATTAGCCGATTTGCGGGATATTTTAATTTTAAATGGATATAAAATTCCAGGTTATTCTTACAAAAAGTCCAAAAACATCAAGACTAAAAAAATGGCAAAGTTGGCGTTAGAAATGTATCTTTACCAAATTAAAAAATATTTAGGCGCTTATTTTGCTGTTTTGAATGGTAAGGTGGATGCAATTGTTTTTTCTGCCGGAGTTGGGGAGAGAAATCCTGATATCAGACGGTTGATTATCAACGATTTGCCTTTTAAAACAAAAATTTTGGTTGTTCCTGCGAATGAGGAGTTGGTGATTGCGAAATCAATTTAATTTTTTGCGAGAGAGAGCTTGTTTTTGGATAATCTTTTTTGGTTATGTTAAAAAAAATCTTAAATAAAAAGTTCGAAAGTCTAGCTTTTTCGGCGATGGTAATCGCTTTTTTTAGTTTGCTCAGTAGGCTTTTGGGAATTGTTCGAGATAAAATTTTGGCGGTGCAGTTTGGTGCTGGTAATGAGTTGGATATTTATTATGCCGCTTTTCGTCTTCCCGATTTGATTTATAATTTATTGATTCTCGGAGTTTTGTCAGCCGGATTTATTCCAGTTTTTTTATCTGTTTTTGAAAATGGGGACAACAAAAACAAGGAAGCTTGGAAATTGGTCAGCAATGTTTTAAATATTCTTGGTTTAAGTTTGATTGTTTTGGCGATAATTTTTGAAATTTTTGCTGAGCCGATGGTAAAGATAATTACTCCCGGTTTTGATGCGGAAAAAATAAAATTAACCGTAATGTTTACTAGAATAATGATGATCAGTCCGATATTTCTTGGTTTTAGTGCGGTTTTGAGTAGTGTTCTCCAAGCGACCAAAAGATTCTTGATATTTTCTTTGGCGCCGATTATGTACAATTTGGGAATTATTATCGGCGCGCTTTTATTAGTGCCGATTTTTGGTTTAAAAGGTTTGGCTCTTGGTGTGGTGTTTGGCGCATTTTTGCATTTGCTTATTCAAATCCCGGCTGTTTTTTCTCTTGGTTTTAAATATTCACTTATTTTTGATCGACGAGAAAAGAATTTTCTGAAAATTTTAAAGATGACCGGTCCACGAATTCTAGGTTTGGCATCAGGTCAGTTAAATTTGTTGGTAATTACTTTTTTTGCTTCGCTATTGCCGATTGGTAGTTTGGCCGTTTTTAATTTTGCCAACAATTTACAAAGTTTACCGCTCGGTTTGTTTGGCGTTTCTTTTGCGGTGGCCGCTTTTCCGTCACTTGCAAAAGCGTATAATGAAAAAAAACAGGAAAATTTTCGACAAATAAAACAAAAAACTTATCGGCAAATAATTTTTTATGTTTTACCCTTTACTGTTTGGTTTTATATTTTTGGCGCCGAGTTGATTTCTCTAACATTGAGTGGTGGAAACTTTTCTTCCGCTTCTCAAACCTTGACGGCGTTGCGAATTTTTTGTTTAAGTTTGCCTTTTCAATCGTTATTACCGCTTTTGGCCAGATCTTTTTACGCTTCCGGCGACAGTTGGCGACCTTTTTGGGGCGCGTTTATTTCTTTGTTGGTAAATGTTGGTTTGGCTTTTTGGGGGATTCAATATTTCGGTTTGAATGGGTTGATCGCTTCTTTTGGTGTCAGCTCTTTTGTAAACTTTATTTTGCTTACATTTTGGCAAAAAGATTCAGCGAAGTTTTCTTTTGTCTATTCAATCAAAATATTTTTGTCCGTTGGAGCTTTGGCGGTAGTTGCTTTTGTAGTTCGACATTTTTTGCACCGGTTTGGAGTTGTTAGTTTGTCGGGTAAAGTTTTATTTGATATCTTTGCCGGGTTTACTTCTTTAATAATTTATTTGTTTTTGGGAAAATGGTTGGGAATTGTTGAATTCCAAAATTTTTGGCAAAAAATAAAATTAAAATTTTGGAAAAAATCTAAAATTTTCGATGAAGTTATTTTATAGTTTTAAAAAATATAGTTTCAAACAAAAAAAGATTTTAAATTAAATCTCTTTTTTTATTGTAAAGCATCAACAAATATCGAGTTTTTGTAGTAAAATTAAAAGGACTATATTTAGCGACAAAAAGATCAAAACTACCTCCTCAAAAAAAAGAGGTTTAAACTTGCTTTTTATTGAAAATTTGCTATTATATTGGCAATAAATATATGAATAAAATTAGAAATTTTTGTATTATTGCTCACATTGATCATGGCAAGTCCACTTTGGCTGACCGTTTTTTGGAATTGACTAATACCGTGGACAAGAGAAAAATGAAGGATCAGCTACTTGATCAAATGGAATTAGAGAGAGAGCGCGGTATTACTATCAAATTGCAACCGGCCAAAATGGAATACAAAGGTTATATTTTGAATTTGATTGATACTCCGGGTCATGTGGATTTTAATTATGAAGTTTCTCGATCTCTCGCTGCTGTTGAAGGAGCTATTCTATTGGTTGATGCCGCGCAAGGAGTTCAAGCGCAAACTTTGGTTAATTTATATTTGGCGATTGAGCAAAATTTAGAAATAATTCCGGTGATTAATAAAATTGATTTACCTGCGGCGAATGTTCCAAAAGTGACACAAGAAATTGTTAATTTATTGGGATGCAAAGAAGAAGAAATTTTGCATGCTTCTGGCAAAACCGGTTTGGGAATTGCCGAGATTTTGGATCGAGTTATTGAAAAAGTTCCTTCTCCTCAACAGGACATTGATAAACCTTTGCGCGCTTTGATTTTTGATTCTTTTTACGATGAATATCGTGGCGTGGTGGCTTATGTTAGAATTGTTGATGGTCAATTACATAAAAATGACGAAATTGTTATGTTTGGGACGCAAGCGTTGGGTGAAGTTTTGGAGTGTGGTGTTTTGCGACCAAATTTGGTTTCAGCAGAAAGTTTAAAAGCGGGAGAAATTGGTTATATCGTCACAGGATTAAAACAGATTGAAGATTGTCGTGTTGGTGATACCATATCTTTGAAAAAGGATAAAGAAAAGATTGAAGCTTTAGCCGGGTATAAGCAGGTTAAACCGATGGTTTATGCGGGTGTTTTTTGTGCTGAGGGAAATGAATATGAGGAACTTCGTCAAGCTATTGGAAAATTAAAGTTAAATGACTCTGCTTTAATTTATGAACCGGAAAATTCTCCAGTTTTGGGATTCGGTTTTCGTTGTGGTTTTTTGGGAATGTTGCATTTGGAAATTTTTCAAGAAAGATTGCGTCGGGAATTTGATTTGGATTTAGTCGTGACTGTTCCTAGTGTAGCGTATAAAATGGTGGTCAAAGCCGGAGTAAAAATGCCAAGCAATGTCAAAAAGGAACAAATTTTGAATGATTCTGAATATCTAATAAAAAACCCTAATGAATTTCCTGATCCGTCGCAAATTGATCATATGCAAGAACCGCTTATGTCGGTTGATATTGTTGTTCCCAAGGATTATTTAGGTAATGTTATGGCTTTAGTTCAAGAAAGTAGAGGTGAATATTTAAATACGGAATATATTGATTTAAGTAGAGTTATTTTGCATTATCGGATTCCGTTGGCGATGTTGATTGTTGATTTTTATGATAAATTAAAAACAGTCACTTCCGGGTATGGTTCAATGAATTACGAATTTCATTCTTATCAAAAAGCGGATTTACAAAAAATGGATATTTTATTAGCTGAGGAAGCGGTGGAGGCTTTTTCGACTATTGTTTACCGTGATTCTGCTTATAATACGGGCAAAAAAATTGTTGAAAATTTAAGAGAAACAATTCCTAAACATCAGTTTGTAGTCAAAATTCAGGCCGCTATTGGTGGAAAAGTAATTGCTTCCGAAAGAATTTCTGCTTTGCGTAAAGATGTGACGGCGAAACTTTATGGTGGTGATTGGACTCGTAGACAGAAGCTTTTGGAAAAACAGAAAAAAGGTAAAAAGAAAATGATGGCTTTTGGAAAGGGGAAAGTTAATATTCCGCCGGAGGCTTTTTTGTCGGTGATGAAGAGGTAGACGAAAAACAATTGAACAACCCAATTTGTCATTTTGACCGTAGTGGAGAAATCTCAAATTGGGAAAACTGTAAAATACAATCATGAGATCTCTCCATGCACTTCGTTTAGTCGAGATGACAAAAAGAGGGGAAGGTCGAGATGACCAAAAAGAAAGTAAAGCAAAAAAAGTGAACAAAAAAACAATTGAACAACCCAATTTGTCAT
>CAZSER010000027.1:0-10088 GCA_964605975.1 uncultured Gammaproteobacteria bacterium | reverse complement strand
CCACGATCGAAGCCGAACTCACCGCCTCCTCCGGCGTGTCTTTCATTTTGCCACCAGACCTTACCGACGTTAAATGGGACTACGATTGGAACGCCCAGAACATAGAACAATACTTCCAAGCCGAACTATCCGAAAAACAAATCTTCGAAAAATTCCAGAACACCGAATCGGAACCGATAAAAAACGTGATAATCAATTCCAATCTAAAAGGAATTGATTGCAGTGCTGTCGGCAAAAGAAATGGGTTGTGCGCCCAACTTCCTTATGAAGAGAACGACGAACCTCTCATGGTTGGCAATTATGAATCGAAGCGCTTCTATCAAGGATTCTCCCTTGAATTGACCTGGCTGGCCAAAAAATCCGTCCCCCTCTTAACCGGCGACATCTCCTTGACCCAAAACCAAAAAGAGATGGTCTTAAAATACAAAGATCAAACTCTTAAATACCAGCTTCCGGATTATTTCCTTGGAGAGAAAAGAACAGCCATCGTCGCTTTCGACGGCCAAAACCTTTACCTTACTACCGACAAGAACGAGAACGCCAAGGCTGTAAGCATGGTCATCGCAAAAGAAGAGAAATCGCAAATCGACGGCGAGGCCAACTCCTCCATAGCCTCCAAAGAATGGCTAGGAATGACACTTCCACCGCTTCGCGTATCAAGAACATCCGCAGTCCAATCCTTTTTGTTTCACCCCGTAAAACCGTCATTGATCGACACCAAAGACGATTCCATCGTCCTAGATGGTTCTACACGCCTTGTAATGCCCAACACCGCCGATAAATTCGAAGATGGCCCTTTTACCGTTTACGCCGAATGGACGCCGGAAAAGGCCGAAAATGGCCAACAGATCATTGGCCACTACAATTGGGAAATATGGCAGAATGAGAATGCTGTTTATTTTAGAGTTGGTCGCATGTCATCATCAACTGGACCAGCATATAGCATATCCTACAATGTAAACGAAGCTTTCTTTAATAAGCCGCACACCCTCCTTGCCGTCTATTCCCCTGTTTCTACGGCAACATCCTCCGCTTGTCATTCCCGCGAAGGCGGGAATCCAGTTGTTATAGAAGAAAGTATTTGTCAGCAACCAACAACTAACGGCTACATCGAACTTTTCGTTGATGGCGTTTTTGCCGGTCGTGAATATTTTGCTAATGAAACAATCTACAAAGATTATGGCGACAATAAAGTTGATTTAACAATTGGATTATCAAAACATGGCGGTGCAAATTATTTACAAGGGAAAATAAATATCATTAAAATCATACCAACGGTTTCCGCCTCTAAAAATTCCGATAAAAAAATATTACTAACAGAAAACAAAAGCACAACACTCTCACTCTATGGTATGGGTGAACTATGTAAAATAAAAATTAAAGTAAAAAAATAAATGGAAAATTTCTTTAAAAAAAACAGGTTGTCTTTTGCTTTATTTTTTGGCAATTTATATTGCCTGTGTTTTATATTAACTATTTTAAATTACTTATCAATTTCATCTTTTAGTACATTCGCAGACAGTCATTGGCTCATTTCTTTTGATATTATTTTTTTCTTCGCCTGGTTATTTTTTTTCAGCAAACAAAACGCAGGAATCATACATAAAAAAATAAAAACCATCTTTAAAGTTGGTTTTTATTTTTTCACGATAGCCATAATAGCAAAAAACTGTCTTGAATTTATTAAAAACAGCCACATCCTAAAAATAACAACTCTTCTAGAACAAAACTATGAATACTTATTAATTCTTTTTATTATCTTTGGTCTCTTTACTTTTTATTTCAAAAACAATACAACAAATAAAAAAAGTGATATTGAAATAACCGACAATGATCGCATCAAACAATCTTTTGATAACAAAAAAATAAAAAACAAATCAATAATAATAATTAGTCTCATTTTTATAACAATCACCGGTATTTATGTGAGAATAAAAAATCTTGGACTACCTTCTTTTTGGAATGATGAAGTAGTTTTAGTTCTGGTAACAAAAAATTTTTTAAGCGGCAGCGGAATGACTTTGCCATCTGGGAATAACTATTTCTTTAGCTTGCCGTCCATCTTTATTTTATCGTTGAGTTTTTTATTAAATAAAGTGTCAGAGTTGACAGCAAGAATTCCTTTCGCAATCATAGGGTCTTTAACAATACCGGTAAACTACATAGTAGTAAAAAAAATATTTAATTCTAAAAAAATAGCATTACTAACAGCTGTGGGTGTATGTCTTTCTTTATGGTTAATAAACTACTCGAGAGAAATTAGATTTTACGCATTAACAATTTTATTGGTTCACTTAATTATAATTTATTTATACAATTTTACATACCAAAAAAATAATCTAAATTTAATCTTATTAATTGCGGCAACGTCCTTATCTGTAATAAACCATCAACTTTTATCAGTTATACTACCGTTTGTATTTTTCGTTGTTTGTCTTAATATTTATAAGACAAGGGATTCAATGAGTAAAATCAAAAGAAATAGCATATTAATATCTTTTGTATTAATGATATTAATTCTATTTTTTTTCTTTCATGAAACAGTAATATATTTCCTGTTTAAGGCTATTAGATACAGTTTTCTAGATAATGGGGTGCTTTTTTATGTAAAACTATTTTATAATAATTTTTTATTTTTAAGTTTACTATTCTTAATAAGCCCCTTATTAGCTCTGCGAGATAATAAAAAAACAAAAAATATCAGCATAGCATTGTTCATATTTGTTATGTATTCTTTTTTTGTTATGAGTTTTGTGTTAGTGACAAAGGTTGAGAGATATATAATATATACATACCCAGTTGTGTTAATTCTTGGAATAAGAAACTTGTATCTACTTACGTCATCCTCGACAAACAAAAAGAAACTTGCTTTTTTAATAACATTAATCCTAATTTTAACTTCAATTTCGTCAATAAGGGATGCTTTTTTACTCCCATCATCCAAAATAGCCTACAACTCATCTCTACAAAAAAACAGATACTCATGGAGAGAAGCATCTGCATATCTTAACAATGAAACAAATGATAAGGAAAAGGGGGGAATAATCATAACCGGAAATGGACTTATTTCTGGTTACTACGGAGTAAACGCTAATTATACAATCAAAAGAAAAGTTTCCAAAATATATTTCAACGCTGCTGGAGTTGAGGTTGATTATTACGATGGTCTACCTTTTGCCAATACTATAGAATTTAACAAATTGAATGATAAAGTATATCTAATTTTAGATACCAACCAATACAAAGATGATGCTTTTATAAACTTCATTAAAAACAACAGTCTCGAACAAATATACAAAAAAGAGGGAGTTATGCTGTTTTCAAATAATACCAACTAATTTTTTTTATTATTAATGATATTTAAGCTAGCACCAATTGAAGTGTGCAATATAGTAACGGCTGTATTTACAATAGTAAAAACCAGAACCTCGCTAATGTTTATCCCAAAAAACACCGATATTAGTAACTCCCTAAAACCATAGCCTTTTATGCTAATTGGTAAAGTTATTATTAAATTTATTAACGGAACAAAAAGAAAAAGATTTAAATAAGATATATGCCAACCAAGAGATAAAAAAATTAAATTCAAATTTAAAATCATCAAAATTTGTATGGCTATTGCCAAAAACAAAATATTTCTATGAAGAAGTATTTTTTTTATACTATTTAATTTGCTTAAAAAAAAGTCTTTTTTAAAAATAAAAAAATAAACAGCAACCAAAAAGAAACAAATAAACAAGACAATCGCAAAAGGAATCTTTATTTGCACAACATTTGAATATTCATTTCTATTAAAAAAATAAAAAATAACACCAGGAACTGACATTAAAATTAAAACGAACATTCCAGTAAGGCGATCCAATAAAACACCCTTAACAACAGTCTTTTTATCGCCTTCTATAGACATGGTTGTGTAGGCATCGCCACCAACAAAACCAAAAAAGAAATTATTTATAAACTGTGCGTAATAATTTATCAAAAAGGCTCTCAGTCTTCCAATACGAACCCCTTTAAGTCCCAAAATCATCCTTTGTCTAGTGGACATTAAAAAGGTCGTAAACGCAGATAAAAACATCGACAAAATTAAGTATACAATTTTTACTTTTGATAAATTATTTAAAAGATCGCTAAAATTTGTCTTTTTAAATAAATAAAAAAATATAACTAAAAATATAAGCAATTTAATTATAAACAAAATTCTTTTTTTCATTTTTTATTAAGGTTTTATTGCTAAAAACGAATCTAATTTATTCTTCCTGTGTGATTGAATTTTTTTTCTCTCAGCTAGAGAGCTTTTAATATCTCTTATGAAATAAGAGATTGAAAGCAGGTGGGAAAAAAAAGGCTTCAAACTCTTTGATAAAAAAGAATTTCTTATAGCCTTAATTGTAATCCAAACAAAAACAATCGGAAACCAAAAGAGTAAATTTTTTAATGCGTAATTTTTTACCATCATCCTGCAGAATCCACAAAAATGATATTTATACTTCCAAGCCAAAGAACTGGCGTTTATGCGACTTTCTATTCCGTGATGTATCACTACGCAATCCGTGTAAGTGAAAATTTTTAGTCCGTTGATACTTGCTCTAGCGCTCATGTCATAATCATCTATATTAAAAGGGTATATCTCATCATACATTCCAAGCCTCAAAAAAACATCTTTTTTGAAGAAAACGGTATTTCCTCTATAGGCACCGATTTCAATCAATCCAAAATTTTCTATTTTATTAAGCTTTTGTGGTTTCGAAACTTTTGAATAAAAAAGGCCGGTTGTTGTTGTGTCCGATCCATCATCCAAAACTAAAGGAGAAATAAAACATTCCCCGCCACACTCTTCGCATGCTCTAAGTAATTTAGAGATAGTTTTTGCATCTCTTAATTCTATGTCATTATCCAGAAGTAAGATGTATTCACCAGAACAACTTTCCACCAACCTATTCTTTCCTTTCCCATAACCAAGATTGCTGTCTGATTGAACAATTTTTATTTGTTCAAATTTACGCAAAAAATCAATACTCTGGTCGGTTGATCCATTGTCAAAAAATACAACTTCAAGATCTTCATAGTCCTGATTCAACACTGAGTTTACGGTTTTTTTAAGTCTATCAATACCATTTCTATTTAGTATTCCTATGGAAACTTTCTTCATGTTTTAATATTTAATAATCAACGGAAGTTTTTATTACTTTTGCTGGGTTGCCCGCCACGATACAGTTACCAGGAACCGACTTCGTAACCACACTACCAGCTCCAATAATGCTATTGGAGCCAATCTCTATGCCCGGCAAAACAATAGAACCGCTACCAATAAAAACATCGTCCTTTATTTTAACAGGTGCTATCAAGTCTTTTTCCACCCCCATTCTTTTTAACTGGGAAACTGCTCCATTGTGAACAAATATTTTGCAATCTTTTGTTATAGTCACATTATTACCAATGCTTAAATTTTTTATATACAGCAAATCTAAATTGCTTATTTTTGTATATATTCTCACATTGGTTCCTATTTTTACCCCGAGCAATCTTAAAAAAACAACCTTTGATTTAATAAAAAATATAAACCAAATGCAACGTATTATGTGTTTCATGGTTTTAAATTATAGATATTTAAATATTCATCGGCAACATTTTTCCAGCTCATTTTTTCCGCTAAATCCCTGGAAATTTTACCCATTGTTAAAATCAAATTTTTATCATCTTGAAAAACCTTAAGCTTTTCAGAAATAGCCTTGGAATCACCTTTTTCAACAATAAATCCATTGCCTTTTATTAATTCTTCGCTACCACTAACGTTTGTTGCTATTACCGGCAAGCCACAGGCCATGCCCTCCATCATGGAGTTAGACATCCCCTCTTTTAGTGATGACAAAATGTATATATCTGAATTTTGAAATTCTTTTTTAACAACTTCTTTTTCTTGCCGACCAAGAAAATTAACCTTAACTTTATATTCATTTGCTAGGGTTTTTAAATCTTCTTCTGCTTTTCCGGAGCCGATCAGTGTTAATTCAAAATCTTTAAGCCCACCAAATGCTTTAATTAGATAATCATAACCTTTTTCCGGGGCTAATCTGCCGACGGAAATTAATTTTATTTTGTTGCCAACTTGCTTATTCAATAATGGGCAAAAAAAATCAGTGTCAACGCCGTTGCAAATAACATCTATTATTTGTTTTTCATTTGTTTTTTGCGCTTGTTCTTTAAGCCCCTTAGAATTGGAAATAACAGCTTTTGCATTTTTCCAAACTTTCTTGCTTAAATTTTTAAACACCAGCTTATCCAGCCAATAAAATCTTTTTTTATGAAATGGAACATCCGTACCTCTTAAGCTTATAATGTATGGAATTTTCAATTTCATCGCTATGTAACCACAAGGTATGCCAAAAAAAGCGTGAATCAAATCAAACTTTTCTTTTTTCTTTAATTCTTTACAGTATTTATAGGCTTTCCAAGAATAAGTTAAAAGATCTTTAATGCTTTGGTAGTGAAGATTGCCTTTTTTGTTTATATCTAAGTAATGAATGCGAATATTGTCACTGAATTGCTCGACTCTAAACTTATCGACAGAAGAAGTTACTAAATCCAATTCTAAATCCGGGAATTTGGAAAATTCCTTTAATAGGTAGTATGTGGCGTTGGCTGCACCGCCGCCCAAGGGCGGGAATTCGTAGTTAAGAATTAGGATTTTTTTCATTGGATTTTCTATTTGTTTAAATCGTGCTATCTGTTTTTTAATTACTTTTTCTACCACAGACGATAACATGAGAATTATTCCTTCAAAAAGAAAAAATAAAATAAAAAATTTAATTAATAACGCCAACCAGTTTGTTTTTATAAATATTTTGGAATTACCAAAAAATTCCACATACGTATCAGTGTCTACGGTCACCGAATGTCCCCCAGAATCATCCTTAATACCAATCCAGGTGGCGCCAAGAGTCTTTATTTTTATGCCAGTAAACAAAAAACCATCTTCATCTGTTAATTGCTTCAAACATCTTGTTTTCCCGGGCTCCGAAATCAAGGTCTTACTATATTCTAATCCTTTTCCGCTGTAATCAATAAAGTCCTTGTTTCTATATTTTAAAAATTGAAAGTAATTATATATTTTGAAATTTTCAGCTAAAGGATATACGTCAACGCTTAGATTTCCCATTGGCGGCACTAAATCATCTCTTAAAATTATTTTACCATTTTTCTCTATATACGAATCATTGTTTAAGCATATGTTATAAAATTCCAATTTTAATGTTGAATCCAACATCTTTAAAAACACATACTTAAGCGAATGTTCATCCTTGTTGTTCCCCCAATCATAATTAAGTATGTAGGGAAAATCTTCTTTATTTATATTTATTTCCCTTGTTTCTGTTTTTGGTAAAGAAAATAAACTTAAAAAAATAGGCAATATTACAAAACAAAACAAACCTTTTAACGAAATTTTTTTAATTAGTTGCATAAATACTTTGTTTTGAGGTCGGATTTGTGATTAAGACTTTTTAAACAAAAAACTGGCAATATTTGCCATTTTTAGATTAAGCCATAATATAACACAAAAAAATAGAAATTGCAAGTGTTTTCAAGACCCCAAAATGGCCTTAAAACCACCTATTTTTCAGGACAAACAAACACCGCAACCACGATTAAATCCTTCCAGAAACCAAAAACAAGCCCCAAAAGGCTTGTTTTTAATTTTGCCGTTCTGCCACATTAACCAAAAAATCCCTTATCAAAGAATCTATGTCTTTATCTTTTTCCCACTTTTTATTCAGTGCTAAGTACAACGCTTCGTGCTCGGGATAAAAGCTGGGCTCTATTTTAAAAATATTCACCCACTCAACCTGCCCCTGTATAACGACGTTTATAGCTTCAGAAAAATCCCAAACCTTCTTACTAGAAAGACTTTCTCTTAATTCTTCATAATTATCATGAATGTAAGAATAGAAAATAACATGCAAGAGCTCATGAGCTAAAACAAAAACTGGCTCGTTTTCATTGCTTGTGTTATACGGAATAGAGACACGCCCTTCATCCAAATTTCTTACAAAAAACGGAAGCACTGAAACATAGACCTTTATTATTTTATCAAAGGAAAAATCCTTCTTAAATATCTTGCCGACTAAATCATAAAATAACGGTTCTATTTCGCACCATTTGTTCTCCGCAAAAAATAACGTTTTAACGATCTTTTTCTCATCCATCTCGTATCTACTTTTCACAGCCAAAGCCAAAATATCTTTCGACGGGGCAATATCGGGGTGTATGATATTGTTCGAATTGTTATTTACAAAATCCATTAAGCCAACTCTAAGATTTTCGTGCCCATGCCAGAGACGAAAAAATTCCTCCACATCGTTATTTTTATTTGAAACAAATTTTAAACCTATCTTTTTTAGCATAAATATAATAGGGCATCAAATTGATGCCCATAAAACAAGAAACTTTACTTTGTCACATAACAATTGCAACTATTACAATTGCAGTAACAAGACATCGAAACAGCTGCTTTAGAATCGTCTTTTTTATTCTCGACAGATGTATCGAGCAACAAAGAAACGTATCCGAAGCTCTTCTTCTCTTTCATGCAATTACCTCCTTTCTTTTTAAAGAACACTTAGCAATCCATCCTTAAAAAGACATGAACACAATTCCTTACAAGAATTAATATCCAAGTTGATTATACTTGACATTTCCGACAATGTAAAGGTCTTTTCACTCATTTCAACAAGAAAATCAAACATATCCACCGTCAACAAAACCGGACTATGCACGCGATCAAGGCTTGCGCATAAAACAGAGTCAATCTCTTTTCTAAATTTTATTTTTTTTACAAAAAATCTTTGTTCTTCGGAAAATTCAACCAATACATCTTTTTTAAGCAAGCTGACACTTGCTATCTGATTTTTATCAGCATAAGGATCCATGGAATCCTTAGCACCACCGCAAAATTCAGCATCAACTCTACATCCACCGCTACATTCAGGAAAATAAACACACGTTCTACAAGTCGAGGAAATCCTAGCCCCATCTCTCCAGTCCCTCATTTCACCCCACGCTTCCTTTAAACCTCCTTTAAAGATATTACCGTAAATAACGTCTGAATGAGTACAAGCCCTAACGTCACCAGCAGAACCAATAGCACAAGCCGTCGACCCAGCACTACAACGCTTACCGACAGTAAAAGGGTATTTTTCCTGGAAACAATAAAAACAAACCGGGTAACATTCCAAAATCCCAACTTCAAGGCCGTGTCTTTCCTTTAATAAGCTCAAATCATCCATCACCTTCAACAATTCATCGCCGGAAAGCATAAAGTTATCAAAACCTTTGGAGTTTAGCGGTGGGGAACCCTTTGTGGCGTAAAAATTAGTCACACCAAGACTCTGAAGGAATAATCCGGTCTCAACAACATCATCAAGATTCATTTTGGTGACAACCATGCTACAACCAACACTAAAACCAGTTTCCACAACCAACTCGATCCCTTTGATTATTCTTTTTTGCGCCCCGTCAAGCTTCATTATACTATCATTCACACTTTCGCTAGATGAAGCAAACGAAGTTAAAACGGATTTAACATTTCCAGCATGCAGAATATCAACATCCTTCTCACTCAGACTAATCAAGTTAGAATTTAACCCGATTTCAATTCTTTCATCTTTCAGTAAATCAAGAATACGAAATAATGCCTTGCGGTTAAGCAAAGGTTCTCCACCGGTTAGAGTCACCTGAAATACCTTTGCATCAATAATCTGATTAGCGACAAACTCCGCCTCTTTTTCGGTCATAAACAAATCGTTGTCGCAACTTAAGCATCTCCAGTGATTATAACAATGAACACACTTAAGCTGACAAGCCGTTGTCAATTCAATTTGGCAAGATATTGGAGCTGTTAAACTTCTGTAAATCACAAAAACCTCCTGTAAAAATTTAAAGTGCTCTATCAAAAAACATTTCTATTTTTTATACCACGAAAAAATAGAAATTGCAAGTGCTTTCAAGACCCCAAAATAGCCTTAAAACCGCCTATTTTTCAGGATAATACAAACACCACAACCACGATTAAATCCTTCCAGAAACCAAAAACA
>CAZSER010000026.1:0-10493 GCA_964605975.1 uncultured Gammaproteobacteria bacterium | reverse complement strand
AAACAAAGTAAGGTTTGAACAAAAATCATCGCTAAATTTTTCTTGCCAATATCTTTGGGCCCAAAGAAAATATAAGCCTGACCAACCGCATTATTTAACAAACTTCTTTGTAGATAGTTCTTAACCCGATCATTACCGATAACTGACCAATTAAAATTATCTTTCATACCTATATTTTAGCAAAATTTATTTACCTTGACAATAAAACTTGTAAGGTCTCTCTGGCACATTTCCCCCAGGAAAACTGCTTGGCTCTAATCAACCCGCGAGCTTTTAACTCACCCCTCAAATTTTCATCCTTTTCTAGAACTTCAAAAGCACCCTTCATTTCCTCTATGCTTTGCGGATCAAAAGTAAAAGCGCTATCTCCCGCAATTTCCGCCAAAGAAGTTGTTCCAGAACAAGCCACCGGGACACCACAAGCCATTGCTTCAATTATGGGAATGCCAAACCCTTCAAATAATGAAGGAAAAATAAAGAACTTGGCACCGGACAAAGCTTCCGCATATTTGTCAGTTGACAACCAGCCTGTAATTATAACTTCTGTTGTTAAGTTGTTTTCAATAATTTTCTGTTGAATTTTTTCAAACCCAAACCCTCGGGATCCAACCAAAACCAGTTTTAAATCGCTATTAGATTTTTTTTTGTAATTAGCAAAAGCCTCTACTAACCGACTTATATTTTTTTTCTCTTCCAATCTTCCAACAAAAATAGCATACGGACTTTCAGCTAATGGTGTTGCCTTTTCACGAACAAAAAAATTTTGCTCATCATAACCATTATAAATAACAACTATTTTTTTGGGATCAATTTTGTAATTCTCCACCAAATCATTTTTACAGAATTCCGAAACGGTAATTATTTTGTCAGCTAATCTTTTAATCACTTGAATAGAAAACTTGTGATAAATTTTGGCCGACCAATTATATAAGTGAGGAAAATGTTCAAATCCAATATCATGGATAGTAACAACCGTTTTTTTCTTGGCAGAAAAAAACGGCAAAGTGTGAGCTGGAACAAATAGAACCTCTGGCTTTCTCTTAGAAAACATTTCCCAAGAAAGTCTCCCTAATGTCCAAAATTTTTTAAACGGCCAAGAAAGAACTTTTTCAGTAAAATTATCAGGACATTTCCCTAAATCAAAACTTAATCTTTCATTAGAATACAAAAAGTAATGATTTTCTGAATCTATTTTTTTAAACTCTTGAATCAAATGATACGCATACCATTCCACACCGGTTTTTGTTTTTTTGTTAGCGCGAGAAGCGTCAATTCCAATAATCATAACTTAACTTTTTTCAAAAATAACATTCTTTTTATCTTTGATTTTCAGACTACTCTAAAATAATTTAAAAAATATCATAATAATTATTTTCTTATTTTGTTGCTAAAATTGATCTCTTATATAATTCCAAATTTTCCAAAGTTATTCCTGTCCCCTTGGCAACACATAACAAAGATTCATCCGCAATATAAACAGGAACTCCCACAGCTCGACTCATTAGTTGATCAAAATTACGCAAAAGACTACTTCCCCCAGACATCATGATTCCTTTATCAATAACATCAGCAGACAGCTCTGGCGGAGTTTTATGCAAAACATCTTTAACGGCTTCAACAATCCCTTGAAGATCTTTTTGTAAAGCCTCGGTCACATCATTAGAACTAATAGTAATTGTTTTTGGTAAACCTGAGATCATATCTCGGCCACGAATATCCAAAACAGCCGGCCCCTCGGAGTACATTGCCGAACCAATCTCAATTTTAATTTCTTCTGCTGTTCTCTCTCCAATAGCCAAATTATATTTTCTTCTGACATAATCAGAAATTGAGTTATCAAAACGATTACCCCCAATTCTGACTGAGGAAGAAGTCACAATCCCTCCCAAAGAAATAACGGCAATTTCCGAAGTCCCACCGCCAATATCAATAATCATATGCCCAGAAGCACTGCCAATTGGGGTATTCGCCCCAATAGCGGCCGCTATTGGCTCTTTGATAATATAAGCGGCACGAGCTCCGGCAGCCACAGTTGCATCAATTACTGCTCTTCTCTCCACCGAAGTTATTCCTGCCGGAACGGCAACCATAACTTCAGGGCGAAAAAGTTTTATTCCTCCCAAAGCCTTATTAATAAAATAACGCAACATGGCTTCAGTAATTTTATAATCAGCAATTACTCCATCTTTTAAAGGTCGAACAGCAATAATTGACTCGGGAGTTCTGCCGATCATCTCCTTGGCTTCATCTCCTACGGCTAGGATTTTTTTGTCAGTGATAGAAATTGCCACCACTGATGGTTCATTGATAACAATACCTTTTTTGGGTAAATGAACCAAAGTATAGGTTGTTCCCAAATCAATACCAATTTTACGAATAAACATATTTTATTTTTTTTATTTTAAAGAAAAAATATTTATCAACAAAAAAAATGGCCATCATAAAGTTATTTTTAATCTTTTATCAAGATGCCATTTTTGTTTTTGTTTTTACTATCGATCTCTTTTTACTCTCAACAAATCATCAACTTTTATTTTGGCTGACTGTTCCAAAAAAAACTTATTAACCCCGGGAATCATCTTTAACCAACGAACTATCAATTTTAAAATTTTGGAAACATTAACCTTTGTCGCATTCAAAATTTTATCGATTTTCCTTGCCGTCAATTCACCTTCATGCTTAAACTCCAAACGACGACTTTCGGGGAGATCCTTATAAATAAGTTCTAAATCTTTGGCCAAAATTTTTTCTATCCTAACCAACTGTTCGCTTTTTTCGGAAAAAGTAGAAATTACTTGATTATTTAATGGCGTAGTTTGGGCCGTCGTAGTATTAAAATTACCTGTTTTGGGAGCTTTTTCTATTGAAAATTTATCAGGTTCTAACTCTCCTTCCTCTTCCTTCTCAATATCCAAAACCTTACTGATAGCTTTATCAAAATTATCGAGACTAGCGCTGTCCTTAGCAATTTCATTTTCAAAAACAATATTTTCTAAATTCTTTTTATCATCAGCCATAACTTTTTATTTAGCTATTTGGGATTGATTTTTTATAAACTTTTATACTTATATCATAACACAAAAAGAAACAAATAAAAAGCCCCTACACAAATTACTCCTCCGTCCAAGAACTGATCTTTATCATTGGAGTTGTTTCTTCTAAAACCACTACCATTCTTTTACTTATTTCTCCTGAAATTACGCTTATTTTAACAACTTTACCCTTTTCTTTATCTGCCAAAACTTGATAAGAACACACTCCTAAATCCTTAGATAAATTACCAATACCGACAAAATCGTTAGCAATTCTTATTCTCTGAAAAACATGCTCCAAACACAACTCTGATAACAACCTATTTCTATTTTTACTCAAAATCAACGGATCATTCTCTCTATTAATTAAATGTTTACCAAAAAGAAAAACATTCCCAACCAAAATTAAAAAACTGACCACCAAAATACTGGTAATAACAACCTGACCTTTTTCTCCTTTTCTTTTGATACTCATATCTTTAATTCCAATATACCAAACAAAGAAAAAATTTCAAATGGCAATTACCCCACCTTTTAACAATAAAGTTGGGAAATGTTAAAATAAATTTGAGCTAAAAACGATCAAACTTTATGTCCAAAAAAAATTTAAACTTTTTGAACCTGCTAATAGTTTTGGTAATTATAATTATTACTGTTTTAATTTTTGAAATAGTTATAGATCCCGTTACTAGATTAAAAACTTCTCGCGATATTAAAAGATGGCATGATCTCGAAAATTTAAGTTCGGCAATAAAAATTTATAACAAAAAACTTGATAATTCATTTTTAAAAAATCTGCCAGATAATAATTTTTATTTAATTGGCACCTGCGAAAAAACACCTCCCGAAAACTGCCCGCAACAAAAAACAAACTCAACCTGTCTAGACCTATCGCCCTTGATAATTTCTGGATACTTAAATCACCAACCACAAGATCCTAAATTTGGTTCTAAAGAAAAAAGCTTTTATTATCTGTCAAAAAAAAATAATGACGAATTTATTGTTGGCGCTTGCGCTCCAGAAATTTATGAGGAAATTTCAATTAGTTATTAATGGTTTTTATTTTAAAAACAAAGATAATGATCTTTTTATTTTTGCCCCCCCAATGATATTAACTCCCTTGATTTTTATAAATTATAAAAAAACATTTAAAAGAATTAGGTTTTTAAAAAATCCTCACTCTTTCATCTCCTTTAAAATCTTTTTTATTTCAGGCAAGGTTGTCACTGAAACTAATCTTTGACGCCAAAATGAAGCCTCATCAAACCCTCGAAAATACCAACATAGATATTTGCGCATTTCAATAATTCCATGATCGCCTTTGATTTTGTAATTGTATTTGGCGTGACGCAAAGCTGTTTTTTTTATTTCTTTTAAAGTTGGAAAACTATAACTTCCTTTGTTTAAAAAATCTTTGGTCTGTTGAAATAGCCATGGTTTACCATAAGTACCTCGTGCCAAAGAAACGCCATCGGCATCAGTTTTTTCTAACATTTCCTTAACATCCTCTGGTGTGTTTAAATTCCCATTACCAATAAAAATTCCATTAAACCTTTGTCTCGCCTCTTTCATCACTTCAAAATCAACAGGACCAACAAAGCCTTGTTCATAGCTTCGTCCATGAAGCATTAAGGTTGTGACCGGTAAATTTTTTATCTTTTCAATAAAATCAAAGACCGTAATTTTCCCAGATCCATTTTTTTTGTTTATAGAAGTTCTAGTTTTTACCGATACTGGAAGTTTTGTCGATTCACAAACGGCCTGAACCAACTCCTGACATAAATTCAAATCACGCAACAAATTAACGCCACCACCATGATTGACAACTTTTTTGGCAGGACAACCAAAATTTAGATCAATACCAGAGAAACCCGCCTTTTCAACCATTTGTACCGCTTTTTTAATTAACTCTGGTCTTTTGCCAAACAACTGCAAAACGGTTGGAGCTTCTCCCTTCATCTTTTTTAAATAGTTAATCGTATTTTTGGAATCATAAAAAAGACCATCAATTGAAGTCATCTCCGTATAAACAATATCCGCCCCAAAATCTCGACAAAGACGACGCATTGGTGCATCCGTAATCCCCGCCAATGGCGCCAAAACTAACATTGGTTTTTTTTGTTTTTGCCAAAAGTTATCCACCATATTGTATTGCTATTGCATTTTAGATAAATTATCTCTATAATTAGCACGAAAAAAGTTTTTACTTTTTTCATCTATATTGGTGCTTCTCAACAATGGAGGGAATGTGTCATGTGTGTAAACAATGAAGGTGTTTATGTTTCTCCCGCTGTCGGCAACCAGATTACGGCAATTTTCAAAAAGATTGCCCTAGAGCATTTTGCTCCCGAGTATGTCCGACAGGCACTAAGGACAGCGTTGGCTAAAGAAAACTTTACCATCGCCAAACTCCCAAACGGGAAAGATGCAGAGCTGGTAGTTGTCTTTGACAACCCTATTGCTGACGCGGCCACCATAATGGAATGCGTCATGGAGTCAAGTGCCGATGTTCATTGCTACATCGAGCACAGAAGCCTGGTGCTTCGGATCTACACCTGTAGATCCCCCAAAGACGGTCATATCGTTTTTGCGGAATTCAAAAAGTTCTTTCCCGAATCGGTTGTTTCGTTTCTCCACGAAACAAATATCGATATCGGGATTCTTCCAGATGATTGACTGACGATAAAAAAATCGTCAACCATTCACCGAAAAGCTGCTCCCCACCGAGCAGCTTTCTTTTTTTTGTAAAAATTTTTATCGAACTATTTTTTTGATCTTATAACTTTCCGTAAAATCTTCAATTTCAAAACCTTTTTCCAAAATGTTATTTCTTAACTCGTCTGCTCTTTTATAATCCTTTTTTAACTTGGCAGAAAATCTTTCTTCAGCCATTTTTTTTATTTCTTCCGGGATTTCCAGTTCTTCTTCTTTTAAATTCAACAACCCAAAACCAAGTACTTTATCAAACTCTAAAATAGTCGCTCTTTTGTCAAAATCAGGCAGATCTGATTTAAAAACTTCCCACACAATGGCTAACGCTTTGGGAATTCCTAAATCATCATTGACGCAATCACGAAAATCGTTTAAAAATTTTTGATCAACTTGCCCTGTTAATTTTCCCAAGTTAAAAAATTTGTTTTTAAATTTTTGCCAAATGATTTTGGCATTTTGTAAATTTTCCAAAGTAAAATTTAATTTACTACGATAATGAGATAACAAACAAAAAAAACGATAAACCAAAGGTTCAAACCCTTGCTCTTGTAAATCAGTCAAAGTAATAAAATTCCCCACCGACTTACCCATTCGATTATCGTTAACTAATAAAAATTCACCATGCGCCCAATAATTAACAAACCTTTTGCCCGTTGCACATTCACTTTGCGCAATTTCGTTAGTATGATGAACGGGGATATGATCAATTCCCCCAGCATGAAGATCTAAAGTTTCACCTAGATATTTCATACTCATTGCCGAACATTCAATATGCCAACCGGGAAAACCAACTCCCCACGGAGAATCCCATTCCATTTGTCTTTTTTTGTTTGAGGGTGAAAATTTCCAAACGGCAAAATCATTAGGATTTTTTTTCTCGGGATTAACTTCTACCCTCGCACCCTCATTTTGTCCTGATAAATTCAATCGTGCCAACTCACCATATCTAGAAAACTTGGAAGTATCAAAATAAAGACCATCAGAAGTTTTATATAAAAAACCTTTTTCCTCCAGTTTTTTTATCATTGCAATTTGTTCCGAAATATGATCAGTTGCTTTGGCCCAAATCTGTGGTTCCAAAATGTTTAACTTTTGTAAATCCTGTTTAAAAGCATTGGTGTAAAAAACAACAATATCCTGTGCCGATTTGGATTCTAAATTAGCCGTCTTTTCAATTTTATCTTCACCATCATCACCATCATCAGTCAGATGACCAACATCCGTAATATTTAAAACATGCTTAACCTCATACCCATTAAAAAGTAAAACTCTCTTTAAAATATCTTCGAAAATATAAGTCCGTAAATTTCCAATATGAGCATAGGCATAAACGGTGGGGCCACAACTATAAAAAGAAACCTCCTTTTTGTTTTGCGGTTTAAAATCTTCAATCTGACGACTAAGCGTATTATAAATTCTTACTGTTGTCATATTTTTAACAAAAATTCTTTGTAGCCTGGTCAATCTATTTAAAAAATATTTTCTATATTTTAACTTAATTTTCTATTTTTGACAAGTTATCCCGGGAAAATAACTTAGACTAACCAAAACCTTAATTTCACCGAAATTATCAGCAAAATTTTCCAAAGCCTTGCCAACTACCGTCCCCACTGAACAAGCTTTCATTCCGACTCCTGCTGTTGAAGACGGAGCAACAAAATCACCCGCCAAAATCGGTCCATTTTCACTATTAACTTTAACAGAAACAACACCAGATAATGCTAACGGCATTCCAGCGACATTATTTAAATTTAAAGATGGGGATTTAGAAATTACCCCCACAACTCTATTTTCATTTTTATCCGCTTTAAAAAGTTGCAGTTTTTCATTCAAAGCTACAATATCACCAGCCGTTATTTTGTCTTCTTTTATAGCAAAATTCTCGGCCAAATCTCCAACAGAACAGCCATTACACCCCTGCGTAACCGATAGAGCACCAGCGACAAAGATATCACCAGAAAAGCTAGAGTTTCCATCTACTTTTAAAGCAAGATTGTCACTATTAATTGATTTTATGTATGCACCGACATCGTCACGAGCTAACTCCACCAAAAAATCCACCTGACCACTGGAAGGGTTTATTTTCTCGGTTCTTAATCCAAAGACCTTTCTATTATCCAAAAAATTGATTTTAGTTCTACTAACCGTTTGATTGCCAGTATTTATAAGTTCAGAAATTACAGCCTCTTTATTTGAGTTTATTTTTAATGCCGTTTCTGGTGAACTTAAAGATAAAGCAATCTTACCACCAGAAAAAATTCCACCTGTTCCAGCACTAAGAACTCTAATTCCTAGTCCCGTTAAATCATTATTTTTGAAATATCCGGCCGAGGAATTAGTCCCGCTAATTTCAGAATAAACACCATTATAACTATTTCTATTTGTTGCTTCGACATTTAAACCATAAAATTTTTCATTAATTTTCACTACTGCACTGGTCGTCGAATTAGTGGTAATAATTGAACCATCAGCGCCACTACCAACGGCTAATCCATGAGTAATACCCGGCGTTGCTCCCTTGATCCCAATTGATCCCGTCTTTAACTGTAACGCATTACCAACATTTATTGGGGCGTCAACATTGTAAGTTGGCGGAGTTCCAATAGGCTCACTCCAAGCCAAAACTAATGAAATTTGCCAAAAGAAAAGCGCCCCTACAATTAAAAATAATGCCAATATCTTTTTTGTTTTAAACATATTTTATTTTTTATTCTTCTTGATTATACCATACTTTTCTTTTATGTTATAATTAAATTATAAAAATAATTTTTATGAACAAAAAAATAGTTGTCCCAACCTTGGCTATCTTTATTCTTAGTTTTGGTTTTTTACTCGGTTCTTTTTTTTCACAAAAAGCTACCTGTAATCAAGAAATTACCATTCAAAAAGAACTATTACTCCAGGATTTGGACAACAAACTATCACAAATTCCCGAACTTATTGGTCTTTATCAGAAAAACGATGAAACTCACTTCATTGGGAGAATCACCGAAAAAAAACAAGATCTACTAATTGTTCGTAAAGAAAACCTAGATCTTAAAACGCTACTCAACAATAATGAGACTCTCTTTCCCGTAAAAATTTCTCCCGAAACAAAAATTTTTTATTACCAAAATAGTTTTGACCCAATTAATAATAACTGGTTTTTTGAAGAAAAAATTTTATTCAATCAAAACCTTGAAGTTGGCGACCAAGTCGAGATCAACTTCCTTCCATCCGAAAACAGTGCCTTCCTAATAGCAAAAACAATCAAAACTGTTAAATAAAAATTTCAAAAAAATGCCCTAATGGGCATTTTTTTATTCTTCATTAAATTCTTCTAATAATTTTTTTTGTTTGCGAGAAATTTTTTTGGGAATTTCAATTTTTATCATAACATAAAAATCTCCTCGACCATAACCATTTAATCGTGGAACTCCTTTACCTTTTATTCTTAACTTAGTTCCATGCTCAGTTCCTTCTTCAATTTTCAAAGTAAGATCACCCTCCAAAGTTGGTACCGTTTTTCTTGCTCCCAAGACGGCTTCGACAAAACTAATTTTTAACTCGATAAAAATATCATCATTAACCCTTTCAAACCGAGGATCTTTTTTAACTCTTATCTTAACATAAAGATCTCCGCTCCCATAAGGATTACTTTCTCCCGCCCCGGAAACTCTTAATGTTGTTCCGTTTTCAACTCCGGCCGGAACAGCAATTTCAATTTCAACATTTTTTTTCTTTAAACCTGTTCCAGAACAGTTTGAGCATTTTTTCTCCGGTTTTTGTCCCCGACCAAAACAGCTATCACAAATATCTTCTGTTTCAATAATTCCAAAAATCGTTTGTTGTCTAATTCTCTTTTTGCCATCCCCACCACAAACACTACACTTAATCATTTTTGACCCCTTTTCAGCACCAGATCCCGAACAAAGATCACAAACTGCAGTTTTAAAAAGATCTACTTTTTTCTTAACACCAAAAACGGCTTCTTCAAAAGTTAAATTTAAATCCACTTGAATATTTTCTCCACCTTGGCGACGAGAAGAACGACCTCCACCAAAACCCATAAAATCGCCAAAAAGATCATTTAAATCAAATCCACCAAAATTAAAACTGGCACCACCAAAACCGCCACTGCGTGCTTGTCTCATGAAATCTTCCCAATTCATGCCACCACCAAAACCGCCTTGCTGTTCAAAATCACTACCGAATTGGTCATATTTAGTTCTTTTCTCTTCATTTCCCAAAACTTGATAAGCCTCATTTATTTCTTTGAATTTTGCTTCGTCTCCACTCTCTTTATCCGGATGATATTTGTGCGCAAGTTTGCGAAAAGCAGTTTTAATTTCATCTGCATTGGCATTTTTTTCAACGCCTAATACTTTATAATAATCTTTTGACATATCAATTTGTTTTTTGAATTTATAAACCGACTATTTAATTGGAATTGCTATAATGTTAATCTGATAGAATGTATACCTACCTTTTTCTGTTTTATCATCTCGAATAAACGAACTGCATGGAGAGATCTCATGTTTGTATTTTACAATTTTCCGAATTTGAGATTTCTCCACTTCGATCGAAATGACAAATTGGGTTATTCTGTTATTCAGTTTTGATCATTATAATTCGGTTGATTTCTTAAATCCATTAAATTCCTTCAACTGCCTCTTTACTTCTTCGTCTGACAAATAAACATTACTTCTTTTTTCTAACGGTTCATCATTTTTATTTTCATAAACCCTAAAATCAAAATCTTCCGATCTA
>CAZSER010000025.1:0-10889 GCA_964605975.1 uncultured Gammaproteobacteria bacterium | reverse complement strand
TTGATCCAGGATCAACGCCTGCCACGACAAAATCTGTTTTAGCACTGACGGAACCAGTTACTTTGGCCCCTAGATTTCTTAAAAGTTGCTTGGCTTCGTCGCGAGATCGCTGAGATAAAGTTCCCGTTAATACAAAAATCTTTCCTGTTAATAAACTTTTATTTTTTGATGATAAACTATTCTCAAAAACAACACCAAAACTTTCTAAATCTTTCAATAAAGTCAGATTTTCTTTTTGGGCAAAAAAACTCAAAAAACTTTCTCCCGCAACATAACCAATTCCATCAATCTGCGCTAACTCTTCAACGGTGGTTTTTTGACTTTTTTCTATCAATTGTGAAATGTTTTTGGCTTGAAAAAAATCAGCAAAAATATCAGCCGTTTCTTCACCCACATAACGAACTCCCAACGCATATAAAAATTTTGACAAGCTTATTTTTTTACTTTTTTCAATGGCCTCAATCAATTTTTGGGCTGACTTTTCGGCAAATCTCTCTAATAGCTGTAAATCGCCAACTTTTAATTGAAAAATTTCGGCCGAATTATTTATTAGTCCTTCATTAATTAACTGTTCAATAATTTTATCCCCTAGTCCATTAATATTAAAACCTTTGCGTGAAACAAAATGTTTTATTTTTTCTTTTTCTTGAGCAAAACATTTTTGATTAGCACAATAAATAGCAACTTCTCCTTTTTTCCTTTTTAACTCACTACCACAAATCGGGCAGTTTTGTGGTTCAATAATCTTTTTTTCTTTGCCATCTCTCATTTTTATTAACGGTTCAATAATTTCGGGGATAATATCTCCTGCCTTTTGAACAATCACTGTATCCCCAATCCTAACATCCAACTTTTTGATCTCATCAATATTATGTAAAGTCGCACGACTAACAGTAGAACCGGCAACACGGACAGGACGAAGATGAGCGACGGGAGTTAATGCTCCCGTTCTGCCAACTTGCCATTTAACATCCTCCAAAACAGAGGTGGCTTGCTCCGCCGGAAATTTATAAGCACAGGCCCAGCGCACATATTTAGAAGCCTTGCCTAATCTTTTTTGCCAATCTAACCGATTCACCTTGATCGCCACGCCATCGATTTCATAAGGCAAACTTTTTCGTTTTTTATTCCACTTTTCGCAAAAATAAATTACTTCTTGAACTGTTTTTAATTTTTCGAAATTTTTATTTATTTTAAATCCTAACTCTTGCATTTTTAATAATAATTCTGTCTGAGTTTTGTTTCCATTCTCAGAATAAATTGTCCAACAAAAAACATCTAAATCTCGTTGTGAAGCTATTTTGGGATCAAGCTGACGAACTGATCCGGCGGCCGCATTTCTGGTATTAGCAAAAACCGGTTTGCCGTTTTTCTTTGCCCATTCATTTAATTTTTCAAAACTTTTCTTGGGCATAAACACTTCTCCACCAATCTCCAAATCAATCTCTTCTTTTAATTTCAAAGGTAAACTTTTGATCGTTTTTACCGAATGAGAAACATCTTCTCCAAAAATTCCATCTCCACGCGTAATTGCTTTTCTAAAAATGCCATCTTCGTAATGAAACGACATATTTAACCCATCTATTTTCAGTTCACAAACATACTCAATATTTTCTGATTCTTTTAAATTTAAAAACTTTTTTACTCTTTTATCAAAAGCATAAATATCATCATAACTAAAAACATCATCCAAAGAATACTTTTCAATTTGATGTTTTACCTTTTTAAAACCGGACAAAACTTCACCACCAATTCTCTGGGTTGGAGAATCAGCAGTTATTAATTCCGGAAAAGTCATTTCTATTTCTTCTACTTCCTCTTTTAAACTATCTCTGCTGGCATCAGAAACTATTGGCTGATCCAAAACATAATACGCGTAATCAATTTCGCGCATTTGCTCTTTTAATTTTTCTAGTCTTTTTCTAGCCAATTCTTTATCCATATTTTTTTTAATTACATTAAAATCATAACATAAATTTTGTTAATTTACCAGGCTTTGCAAAACAAAAAAGCGGTAAAATACCGCTTTTTTGTTTATCTTAATCTTATTTTGTCTCGTAAGCCAAAGCCCTAATCAATGCCCACTCAAAACCGGTTTTTGGATTTTCTTTAAAAGCTTTTCGATAAACATTGATCGCCTGAACCTCTCTGGCAAGATCTCTGTTTTGAACTCTTAATCGATAATTAACCATCTCATCAAAATTCTCAGCAAACATCACTCCATTTTTTTCTAAACTTTTTTTGGCATTAAGTAAATTGTTTTTTTGAAAAGCCTTTTCTGGTTTAATACCAATAGCAATATTATATAAGACATCCCAATCAAGATCACTTTTTGGCAAAGAGCCAAAAACTTCTTTGAAATCCTTTAATAAACCTTCCCTTTCTCTCTTCTCAAATTTACTTAAAGAAGGAGAACCATAAGCTAAGAAATGAACATTTCTCCAAGCTTCACTATTAACAGGAATTGCTTTTGTCAATAAAATATATCCCTTAATACCTTGAACTTCCAACTTTAAATCTCTCTTTCCAATAATTTGAGGTAAATTACTTAAAATTAAATTTTTTTCTTCATTGCTTTTTTCTTCAACAGGAATTTCATCGTCAACGACCTTTTCTTCTTGTACAGCCTCAACAATATCTGATATTTCTATTTCAGTAATTTTTATTTTTACTTCGCCAGAATTTTCAATTTTTTCTAAAAAAACAGTCACATCATTTTTCCCATCTCCATCTAAATCCACCTCTTTCGTTTCACCTTCTGTCAATTTAATATTGATCGGATCACTTTGGATTGTCACTTCAACGGTTCTCTCAACAATATCAATCTCATTAACGGTCAACTGATGATTTTCATTATTAATTGAAAAACCAACTGAACTATCTTTGGCAATAGTTGTTGATTCTTCTGAGTCAATACTAATAGTTTCTATTTCTTCTTCGTTACTAGATTCTCCTTCCACTGAATCATTAGTCTCAATAAACTGTTCAATAAAAGATCTTCTGGACTTTATTAAAGCAATAGTGACTATATCATCCGGTTCAGTCAAAGACGCAGTTCCAGAAGAAACAGCACCCTGTCCGGAAGCCGTATAAGACAAAGGATTACCCAAATCAACATTCCCCGCACTAGTAATTTTGTAAGCAGCTAAACCGCTTTCTTGATCCGGAGTATAACCATCAGCTCCGGTGGTTAAAGTTCCTGAAACTTCATCATTAGTTGTAAATTCAACGGTTGCGCCTTCTAAAGGAGAACCATTTAAAGTGACATAGAACATCCCGACAAACTTAACACCAACTTGACTATCTCCCTCAACCCTCATCTCATCAGCATCAAGCACCACATTATCAAAATAAAATAGATCACTGGTCGTATTGGCATAAAGATCAAGAACATTATCAGTGAAAACTACATCACGAAAAATAGTCCCTGTGGTGTCGCCACTAAGATCAATTGCTCTCGCATTATTAGAAAAAACAATATCAGAAAAAAGACCATTAGTCACTGCTGTTCCATCAAAAGCGGCCCCAGAAAAAGTCAAATTAATTGCCGGAGTTCCTTCTTGGTAATCACTCATAGGCGTAACTCCTGAAACGGTATTATAAGTATACTCTTCCAAAGAATAAGTCATCGCATTATTACCAATAGCTCCAGCATCAATCGTCCAATCCGCACCCCTGCCCAAGCCATTTATATAAGTCAAAAAAGCAGCATCATCGGCAAAAAGTCCCGACTTGACATAAAAAGACATTTTCATTGAAGCCGTCACACTTGAAACCAAAACTAAATCTAGATCAACGAGATCCGCACCTAACGACGCAGAAACATCCTCATCATTCTCATTAACCCAAATAAGCGTACTCGGATCTCCACCTACTGCCGTCAAAATAAGTCCGACACCAGAAACTCCCTCCTCAATATCATCGTAATCATCCTCTCCAATGGAAAAAGGAATCCTCTTGAAGGTCGCTGTTGTCGTAATAGCAGAATCAGGAAAACCCGTTATGGTCATTCCTGACATATTAATCCCATCCAAGGTACTGATTGTCACGCCAGAACCGGCAACACCGGAAAGATCTAAAGTGACCTCATCAGACCCGGAACCTGTAATAGTCAAGACTTTATCAATAGTTAAATCTTCGGCATAAGTCCCGGCAGAGACAGTAATAATATCACTGGCGCTTGCCCCGGCAATAGCCGCAGAGATAGTGGTGTAATCACACCCATCGGAACAAACGGTGACTGTTGAAGCCTTGGTCAAAGAATAAAGACCAAACGCCATCATCGCCACCAACAAAACAATGGAAAATAATTTTTTCATAGTTTCTTTCTTTATTTATTTTTATTTTTCTAATGAAAAATTAATCCTTTATATTATAGCAAAAAAAAACAAACACTCCAAACTTAAAAAAGAATCCCACCCGTCCCAACAATTATGAGCCCCATCGCCAACAATTTTTTTAACAGTTGATCTCGTGATATTTTTTCTTTGATAAATTTAGGATAATACCTACTCAAAATAATTACCAACAATAAAACAAAAAGAGGTTTTGTCGCCAAAAAAGAAGCAACCAAAGAAAGTTCTCCCAAAGTGATTGCCTTTAAATAAGCCAATAGTCCCAAAGCCGACAGAACGGATACGACCGCCAAATTACGCAACCCCAAACGATGTTTTTTTTCAAACTGTGGGGCAGAAATTATTATCAGAGGAAACATTAACAACAAACCACCAAGTCCAAAAGCGAAAGCCATCTCCGAGAAATTAACACCCGCCAAATCATTATACTTTATTAAAATATTCCTTATAGCAAAAAGAATCATCGCCAAAAAAGAAAAACCCAAATATCGCGACCAGTGAAATCTCCTTTCATAAGAAATCGCCAAAGCTCCAGCCACAATAAAAACAGTTCCCAAATAGTTAATAAAACTTAAATTTTCTTTTAGGAAAAATAAACCACCCAAAGCAATTACTAATGGCTCAACCGCCAAGACAGTAGCTAAAACAGAAACATTTTCTTTATTTATTGCAGAATAATAAAAATAAGTTGCCCCAATATACAAAAAACCAGCCAACATTGCCGGCCAAACAATCAAAGGATTTAATAGTTCAGAAGAGAAAATCACCCCAAAAACTATAAATAAACTAAATTGAACCAAACAAAAAACAACGGTATCTAACAACGGATTTCTTAACTGTTTAGTAACAATAAACTTATCCAAAAGATTAACCAACGACCAGATGACAATTGCCATCAGTGTTAAAAAAAACCAATTCATTTTTTATTTTTATTTTAATCAAACTAAAAAAAACAAACAACAAATTTAAAAAATCAATAATCATCATTTTAATTATAACACAAAAAACAAAAAAAATCACTTAACCAAACTGTCCTTGGAAAAAATCACAAAATCAAATAGCCCATGAGCAGAACGAAATCTCTTCATAACGGCAGTAAGTTGCGCCGAACTATTCTTGACTTTTGCCCTTACCTGAATTTTTAGGATATTAGGAAAAGATAATCTATCACCCTGTGCATTATCGGCATTAAAGTTTTCTACCTTTAAATTTTGGACATCACCCTTTAACGCCTTAATTCTTAATAAATAACTTTCATTAGCTTGTGGATAATTAACTACTTCCTCGCCCCCAAACAAAAGCATTTTATATACGGCTAAACTATCCCAATTGTCACCCTCTTGCCATTCCCAAGGAGAAAAATTGCCACTTTCAAAACGATAAAAAGATAGTTCCAACCAAGCATCCCCCTCCCAAGAAAATCTTAACGACTCCGTACCCAAAGACAATAAACCATCAGAACTAAACAGTTCTAACTGCACTGTTTGATTTTGATTCAAATTTAAAAATAGTTCTGGCAAATCATCATCAGAAAAAATCCAAGAACAGCCAGAAATACCAAAACAGTTTTCATTTTCGGGGATTTCATCATTCTTTCTTATTTCAAAAAAAGCTCTTTCCAACCCGCTCTCTGCCAAAGCTAAGGCCTGTTGCTTTTCTACATAATTAGCAAATGATCTCAACGAATTACGAATCTGTTCACCAAACAAAAGGGTTCCACTCAAAATAAGGGCGATTACCAAAACGGCATAAAGAAGAACTGATCCTTGTTTAATCTTTTTAACGACCATAATATTTAGGAACAACTGCCGTTTGCAAAGAGAACTCATCAGACAAGCCTTCTTTGTGTCGAGCAGTTAAAAAAAGTTTAATTATCGGCATAGTTTCACCAAGATAAAAACCGCCTTGTTCATCATAAAAAAAAGGATCTTCTTGGGGATAAAGCTCCCAAGAAAAGTTCCCAATAAAAAGTTTATCCGAATGCAAAGCAAAAAGCTCTCCATCCCACTCTTCCAAAATAGAGTTTTCTTCTCCCGAAAAAAATAGTTTTCTTATTTTTCCATCTTCTGCGACTAAAACAAGTTCTTCTCCAATCTTTAAATTTTCATAATCAATCCGTGATAAACCTATTTTTTCTGCTAATCCCGCAAATAAAATTGAAGCCTCCGCTTGCGCCTCTTCCCTTTTTAGAACTTTTCGTTCTCCAAAACTATTTCGCAATAAAATATCACTCAAAACAAAAGCAATTGTCACAAAAAGTGCCATTGCTACCAACATCTCCATTAACGAAAATCCTTTGCGCATATTAAATAAATTTTTAGAAATTAACGCCAATTAAAAAACTGTTGTTTTAATTCCAAGTTTTTCCAATTTTCACCATCCTTCCATGACACTAAAGAACTTACCTCAATCCCAATTTCTTCCGAAAAACAACTCTCTCCTTGCTCACAAATACCATCTTGACAATCTGCTTGTTCTTGACATATTTTACTAACTTTAACTACTCGATAAAAATTACTGGGTAAAGCCGTTTGTTCATAACTCAACTCTCCCGAAGAGGAAAAAAACAACCGACAAGAACCACTACTGCGACATTGCTCAAAATTTTCTGCGAGAGGCTGTAAGGAAAACATCTCTTTTTCTTCTTGCCAATAGTAAGTTGCCGTTTGCGCCAAAAGACCACTATCCCAATAAAAACATTTTTCGGGGTCATCAAAACTGGAACAACCACGCAACCAATTAGTATCTCTGATATTGCGCACAACCTCCAATGCCTCTCTGGCCAAAAAAACTGCTTTGGTGCGATCAAAAGAATCTTTTTGCCAAGAAGCCAACATTGATGTCCTGCTCAAAATCCCAATCAAAACAACAATAATAATCGCCATCGCAACGACAACTTCCAACAAACCCGAACCTTGATATTTTTTTCCCCGCATAAAAATTTTTATTCCCAAATTACATTACCTGATACTTTTTCAATCTTGATTTTTTTTGTTAATCCTTTTTTAGTACCAAAAAATTCAAACTCTAAATCACTATCTAAATTTTCACCAACAACTGGCTTAATCATGCCTTGTTTATTTTCAAAGCAAATAGAATTTGTATTTTCTGGAAAAACAACTTTTAAATTTGCCTTGAAACTTTTTTCTCCCAAAACAATATCCGAATCATCAAAAAAACAGTCTTCCCCATTTTCACCAAAAAGATAACTTTTATTTCCTACAACAGCTAATCCATATTTAGAAAAGTTTTCATTGTTAAAAATAAATCCGTTTTGCGCATAATTTTTAACTTTTTTTATTTCCATCAATAAAAGATCGACTTCTCTGCTTAAATTTTTACCGGAACTGCCTTGCTGATAATACGCAAAACCACTAACGGCCATAACAGCAACTAATCCCAAAAAAATCATTACCTCCAACAAAGTAAATCCTTGATATTTATTTCTCATAAAAAAGTCCCAAAATACCAATTTAATAAAAAATCCCCATAATAAAGAATTATCAACATCGCCGGAATTAAGAAAACACCCATCGGCAAAGAACTCTGCCACGACTTTCTATTGATTAATAATAAAAAAACACTAAAAACGGCACCAAGCAAGTAGGCCACTAACAACGCGGGAATAATTTTGGGAAAACCCAAAACTATTCCCATAAATCCACCGATCCACATATCACCATCTCCAACCCAACGACCACGAGAAACAAAATATTGTAATGCAAAAAATCCTCCACCAATCAATACAGCCCAAAAACTATTTAACAAAAAATGAAAAAACAAATCAGGAGTCAACAAAGCCAACCCCAGTTTGAAAAGGAAAAAAAATCCCGCTCCAATATAAATAATTGAACTAAAAACAGAAAAAAACAACCAGTCAGCCGTAAAAATTATTACCGAAATTGAAATTAGAAAGAAATGTAAAAATAAATTCAAAACAACAATCGGTTGATTTAAAATAGCTGGGCCACCTTGATACCAAAAAGCAAATATAAACAAAGAAGCTGTTAAAAGTTCTACTAGTGGATAATGCCAAGATATTTTTTCTCGACAATAGCGACAACGACCTCGCAAAAAAATAAAACTACTAACTGGAAATAAATCTCCAATCTTCAAAATATGTTCGCAATGCGGACATCGAGAACGACCAGATCGAACCTTCTTATTAAATTGCCAACGATAAACAACAACATTCAAAAAACTACCAATAATTGCACCAAAGACAAAAAATAAAATATAAAAAATTATCGACATCTACTTTATTTAAATTTTAAAATAAAAATCAAAAAATATTTTTCATTCCAATTCTAAACCTCATCAACCATTTCTACCAAACGATTAGCATATCCCCACTCATTATCATACCAAGCAACAACTTTGACCAAATTGCCACCAACAACCCGAGTAAACGGTAGATCTATAATGGTTGATACCGAACTCCCCAAAATATCACTGGAAACCAAATTTCCATCCGAAACATCAATAATTCCTCGATATTTAGAACTTTGGGAAGCAGAAATAAAAGCTTTGTTTATTTCCTGAACAGTCACATTTTTTGACAACAAAACCACAATATCAGAAACAGAACCACAAACAACCGGGACCCGCATAGAGATTCCATCAAATTTATACTTTAACTTCGGTAAAACTAACGAAGTAGCAACAGCCGCCCCAGTGGTGGAAGGAATAATGTTTTGAGAAGCGGAACGGCCTTCTCGAAAATCTTTACCGCTAACCATATCCACGGTTCGTTGACTGGCAGTCATAGCATGAACCGTGGTCAACAACGATTTTTCCACTCCAAAATTTTCTTGTAATACCGCCATAATTGGAGCAACACAATTAGTAGTACAACTGGCATTGGCAATAATTTTTTCTGTTTTGGCTTTTTGGTGATTGATTGATTTAACAACTGTCAAAATATCCTCGCTTTTAGTTGGGGCGGAAATAATTACTTTTTGAGCACCAGCTAAAAGATGTTTTTCTACTTCTTCTTTTTTGGTAAATCTACCGGTACATTCCAAAACAACATCAACTTTTAATTTTTTCCACGGTAATTTTTGAGGATCCGCTTCATGAAACAATGCTATTTTGTTTTTACCGATAATAAAACAGTTGTTTTTTAGCTCAACTTTATTTTTGTATTTTCCATAAACAGTATCATTTTGCAAAAGATAAAGTGAGTTTTCTTTGGTTGCTAAATCATTAATCGCCACAACTTGCAAGTTTTTTTTGGTAAGCGCAATTTTGAGTGCTGATCTACCAATACGACCAAAACCATTAATCGCAATTTTTTTCATAAATAAAGTATTAAATTTTTATAATCTATTTTTTTTACTAACTTTAATGTTTCAATCCCTAAACGGAAGATGTGGGGGTGAATCCCCTTTTTCAAAATCTCCAAGTCATTATTTGGAGCTGTGATATTTTGAGTTATATCTTGAAAACATCAATCACCTTGATTCTAAAATCCCAGTAAAAATATGTCAGTTAGCCTCATCATTATAACAAAATTTTGTTAATTAAGAAAATTTATCCTCACCAAAACCCTGTAATTAATTTTTTATTCAAATAAAAAGACAACCCTAAAAACTGGGCTGTCTTTTGTTTTTAACCTATTGATTTAAAGTAAATTTATTTAAAATTTCTTCAATTATCGTATCTCCCAACAAAACCTCCCCAGACTTAACCGTTCTAAATAAAAACTCCACAAACTTATCTCCTTGTGGAACAACTACCGCAACATAATCATTCCCGTTTTTGGAAAAATCATACCTCATTCCAATAGTGTCACCAACCCGAATGTCTTCTATTTCCATATCCGGCAAATTAAGATATTCATTACTG
The DNA here is from genome assembly GCA_964605975.1 of uncultured Gammaproteobacteria bacterium. GTDB lineage: Bacteria > Patescibacteriota > Patescibacteriia > UBA11705 > JABHMO01 > JBAYHA01. The sequence goes on along the minus strand of CAZSER010000025.1, from coordinate 687 downwards.
TTTTTGATAAAGATTCTCAACTCTCCATTTTCAATACTTTTATCAGATCGAACAGTTCCATCCCAATAAAAATGAACAACCTTGCGAATAGTATCAATTCGGCTTGTCCATGTTTCTGGATAAAAAACTGTATAACCAAAATTGTTGAAAGATTTCCAATCGGCAGAAATATCATTATCCGATTCATCAAACTCATCATTTTCAATCAAAGAATTTTCCACACTTAAACTGTCTGCTGGCAATCGAGTAATTATTTGATCCAATGACTGCCCAATCAAAACTCTAGTCGCCTTAGTTTCTAAATACATCGAAGCAAACAAAGAGCTAAAAGCAATAAAAACACAAAAAATCAAAGTAAGTGTCATAATCGCCACGCCTTTGTAATAATGCACTTCGTTTTTGAGAACTTTGATATCTTTTTCTGCTTTTTCGGAAATCACCGCCAAAGAGTCATTCAACTCTTTGTCCTTTTTGGTCGTTCTTTTTTTAGTTTTTATTTTTGTTTGATTTATCATACTGCTTATTACTTAAACGACTAATTATTTTTTGTAAAAAAACTTTATCACTTATATTTTAACATCTTTTATTTATTTTGGAAAATAAAACTTTGCAAAAAGTTCAATATCGTTTCATCAGCCCCTAAGCCTTCAATAATAAAAACGGAATCTTCATCTAATAATACTGCAG
>CAZSER010000024.1:3555-11332 GCA_964605975.1 uncultured Gammaproteobacteria bacterium | reverse complement strand
AAAAACCCTTATACTGATTGTAATTCTGGGTTACTTAACCCGAGTAGCCCGCCAAAAAAAACCGTTTTAAAACGGTTTTTTTTATTTTTGTAACTATTTTTGCTATAATATAAAAAGAATTTATATTAAAATTAAATAATTTAAAAAATAAAATTATGGAAAATCCTTTATCCACAGTAGAAACTAACAACAAAAAAGAACAAAGACAAACACTCGAAACCGTTTTTGATCCACAAAACTGTCAAACTAACCTTGGAAAAGGAGAGCAAAAAACTCCCCAAAATGGTGAGTTTATTTTGGACACAGGAGATTACGAACTTAAAGGCGAAGGCGATCCCTATATTGAAACAATTGATGCCGGAGTAATTGATCACCATCGCATTGATAATTTGTTCCGCTTAAAAGGAATTGATCTTGTCCCTAAATGTTCTGCTAAAATTGTCGCTGATTATAGTGAACATATTTTACGCCAAATAAAAGAACGAAAAATCACCAAAACTGCGACCCACTTTGATGGAGATTTAGATTCTATAGTTTCCAGTTATTTAATCCATAGCCTGATACAAAAAAACAAACTACCTCTCTCCGCACAAACAATAGCTACCCATACCAACAAAGTTGATTATGGCATGTTCCGAGAAAATGACCCTCAAAAATACCTCCACAGTTTGTCAGGATTTTTTGCTTCAATAAAAAGCACCTTAAACTCCGAACGAGATCAAGAACTGGTAAAAGAGGTTTTTGGGAATCAAGCAATGAAAGATGCTACTGGCCGACTAACAACCGAAGGAATTCAAACACTTAATAACATTAAAACAAAGTACGAAGTTCTTTTTACCCAAAAAATGTTTGAACTTCTAAACTTAATTGAAAAAGAAACAGTAGCAAATTCTTCTTTTGATCCAGAAAAAGAAATGAACAAACTAGATTTACCCATCGATTTACAAGAAATTGTCAAAAAGGGGCAAGAAAACTTAAAAATTGGTTTAGAAAAATTTAATACTGATTTCGAAAAAGTGGAAAGTATTACTGTAAAAATACAAGTTCCAAACTCAGAAAAAACAGTTACTGTTCCAATGATAATAGCTCTCGAACCTGAATCCAGTCCACTAACATTTACTAACCTTGCTTATCAAAAAACATCCCCAGAAACTATAATTGCCGTTTTTGGTGGCCCCAAAAGAAAAGGTGGCGATAGTTATAACATTGGAATAACACCAGAATCAGCCTCAATAATCGACATGGGAGCAATTTGTGTTGCCTTAAATAGAGCAGAAAAAGTAAAAAGAGACGAATTGCCAAATGATGATGAGATTATTAAAAACCTACAAACACAACCGGATAGATTAGGCATGTCTGGCCCAGAACAAATACTAACCAAAGATCCTACCGTTTTAGTCGCTGGCGGGACATTAATTGCCGCATCAAGAAATTCTTTGCTTTCAGCCAAAGAGTTTCTCCAAGTTTTGAAAGGTTTTGAAAATGAAAAATAACCAAAAACCCCGTTTTTAAACGGGGTTTTTGATAAAAATTTTATTTTTTGTATAAAAGTTTAAACTTGAATATCAAAAAATTAAAGTTGTCCGCAATAAAATTTTTAAAATTTTTTAAAAAACATGATTTAAGTTAAACAATAATCAAAAAATCAACAAAACAACATAACTACTAATTATATTTTAACTTTAAACTTTTCATTGATTATTGTATAATTTTTTATATGCCTAGAAAAAAACCACAAAAAATCATCGTCAATGACAAAATGCAACAAGGTTATTACTATTTTTTGACCGAACCAGTAGGTAAAAATTTTGATCCGAGATTCAAACCGGGACTAACTCCAAAAGAAATGCTCTCTTTGGGTGTTTTTGGTGGTAAATATATAACTGACTGTCAACAAGAGTTTCCAAAAAGTTGGTTTGTCAACGCAAAATTAAGCCCAGAAAAACATGACCCCAAATTAAATTTTTTTAAGATTAATGCCTCACAACCACTTTCCGTTTGGAGAGATAAAAACTGGATTAACCCAGATGATCCTCGAGGGTGGTTTCAATGGTATTGCCGATATTATTTAGGAAGAAGATCTTCCGATGATGACCGCCAAATCAAAAGGTGGTTGGCAATAAAAAGACATCTAACACAAATTAAGAAAAATTGTCCTCCCCAAGATTTAAACTGTCGACGAAGACAACGACAAGCCGTCTTGCATTGGGCTTATGATGCTCGATATATTTAAAGATTAAAAAAGCTATCTTTTTTATTTTTATCTTTCTCTCCTTATTTCAAAAATTAATAAAAAAATTATTATTGACACTGTTGTTTTTTTGTTATAAATTTACTGTTGTGATTGTTCTTTAACAAAAACAAAGGGGGAAAACATGGGAAGTTTTGACATTTGGCAAGATTTCAAAAAAGGACTTTGGCCGAATATTATTACCACTATTGGTTTAATTTTAGCTCCATTTGCTGTTTATTTTCATAAAAATGAATGGTTTTTTTTGGCAATGTGGCCATTTACGCTATCTTGGATTTGTGATTTTTTTGATGGCTATATTTCTAGAAAATTTAATGGGATATCTCAAATTGGATCATTTTACGATCCCCTTGCCGACAAAATTACAACTATGATTTATCTACTATATTTCTGGGACAAAATAAATCCTATCATTTCCATTTTAATTATAACCCTGGGATTTTCTTTGACCGTTTTACGAATATACAAAATCTATTACGGCAAGAAAAAAAATATTGAGTATAACATCATGGCTAAATGGGCTGGAAAGATCAAAACAAATATCGAAAAAAGTTCTTTTGCTCTAATATTCTTGTTCTCTTTTTTTTCTTCTAATTATCTCTATTTCCGTGATGAAAATTTTGTTTTTTACTTAGACTGCTTCATTAATCTTTTATTAGCAACAACTTTATTTTTTGCTGGATTATCCCTTGCAAATCAAATAAAAGAAATTTCTTAAACCAAAAACTCTTCGTTAAAAACGAAGAGTTTTTTGATATCTAAAAATTACTTTAAGGCCTGATCAATTACCGTAATAAATTCTGTTTCTGGCAATGCGCCACTATATAAAACACCATTAATAAAAGTTGCGGGAGTTCCTTCTACCCCAAAAGTTGCACCTTCACCCATAGCATTTTGAACCTTTTCCGCATACTTTCCAGAATCTAAACAATCATTAAATTTAGTAGTATTTAATTTTAACTGAGAAGCGGAACTTTTCCAAGTTTCAATACTCATATTTCCAGCCTTGTTGGCCTCAAAAACTTGTTCATACATTTCAAAAAACTTTCCTTGTTCACCCGCACATTCAACAGCCTCTGATGCTTTTTGGGCTTCAGCATGAAAACCTAAAGGAAAATGTCTTACCGTATAAGCAATTTTATTTCCATATTTAGCGATTATATTTTGCATTCCATCAAAATGCCTGGCACAAAAAGGACATTCAAAATCCGTATAAACAATTACTTGAACTTTGGCTTTACGATCTCCCTTAACATAATCAGTATCATCAATAGGACGAACATCATCGAAAATAATTTCTTGCTCCGGAAGTTCTTGCTGATTTTTCATCCCCGTATCAGCATTAACAGCTAAATTAACAGCTTCTTTATTGCTAAATAACAAAGACAATAAAGTGATAAAACCAATCATAGAAATAATCGCCATACCAGAAAAGAATCCCAACAAAAAACTGGAACGACCTTGAAGTTTTTTTACATTTTCTTCATTCATAAAATAATTTTTTATTAGTTTGTAAAGTAAAGACATTTTAACAAAATTTATTAGTGATAGCAAATTAACCAATGTGGAAAATTATATTAGCGCCAGAAGCCAAAATACCTAATTTTAGTCGTTCTTTTGAGCTGGCATACATGGTAAAAAGTTTATCCCCTTTTTTTATTTTATCACCAAAACGAACATGAGTATGAATTCCGGCATATTTATCTATCGGAGCCCCCAAATTCATACAAACTTCATTTATTGCCTTATTATCAATAGATTTAATACGACCAGATCTAGAGGCATGAATTTCATATCTTTCAACCTCTTGCATTACTTCCTCGGAATTCCACCCATCTAGACCTCCTTGCGCCACAATAATTTGATTTAATTTTTTCCATGCTTGACCATTTTTTACTTGCTCCTTGGCAATTTTATACCCCTGTCCAACCTTACAAAATCCTTTTAATTCCAATAAATGCCCTGATAAAACGCAAGATTTCTCTTCTAAGTCAAGTGGTCTAAATTTATGTTGTTGCACAACTCTTAATAAATCTCGGGCTTCAAGAGCCGGACCAATTCCTCGACCAACAGATTCTTGAGCTGGTGTTGCGATTACTTTTACTTTCATACCAAATCTTTTGCCAATAGAAATAAATTTCGCTTCCAATTCTTTGGCATGTTTCATGTTTGGAACTTTACAAGTATCACCTACTGGCATATCAATCAATAAATAATCAACCCCACAAGCCACTTTTTTCGCCATAATACTAACCACCATTTTATCATAAGGTTCGACTGCCAAAGGACGAGAAACTTTAATTATTTTATCATCAGCTGGAGCCATTTTTAGGCCACCACCCCAGACAAGACAAGCGTTTGTCTTTTTGATAATTTCTTTAATTTTAGACATTTCAAAGGTTACAGGGCAAAGAACTTCCATAGTATCCGCCGTCCCCGCCGGAGAAGTAATTGCCCGGGAAGAAGTCTTAGGAATATATAAGCCCAGCGAAGCAACTATTGAAACAATAATCGGCGTAATTCTGTTCCCAGCTAAGCCACCAACACTGTGTTTATCAACAACCGGAACCTTCAAATTAAACATTTCACCTGTTTCGGCCATAGCTTTTGTCACAAAATACAACTCTTCTTCTGAATACGGCTTAACAAAACTACTCGCCGCATAATAAGTAGTTTCTATTTTACCCAACTTATCATCTGATATATCTTTGATAAGCGCATATATTTCTTCATAAGTGGCCGGTTTACCTAACATTTTCTTTTTTAGGGTTTCGATTGATAATGGTCTTGATTCCAAAATCAATTCAACAATATCATCCTCCTCAATACCCTTCTTGCGCCAAATATCGGAAAATAAACCTATCTCTCCAGGCTTTACTTTTTTTTCAGTAAAATCAACTTCTACCGTTAACTTTTTCTTTTTTGACCAAGTTAAAGAAACACGATCACCCGCATTAATCCCGTAATTAGTTGCTTCCTCCGAATTCATCAACGCAATTAAAGGGCCTCCGGTTTCAATATCTAAATGTTTACATTTTAAATAATAACTCATATTATTATAATTAATTTTAACAATAAAATTGACTTTTCTAAAAAATCATCCAAAAAACCATCTCTTATTTCAAAAAAGAATAGTTTTTAAAGAAAAAATCAGCAACTTCCTTTGGTTCCAGAACACCCAACTCACAAATATAACCCGAAATTAGCCCCGGAGGAATAATATCAAAAGAAGGATTTAAAATTTTAACCCCTTTGGGCGGATTTTCCCAAATTTCCTTGGCCGGTCGTTGTTCAATGGCAATTTTTTGAAAATTTCTGGATTTTTTGTCAACTTTTAATAATGTTCCTGCAATATAAAAAGGAATATTCATCGCCCTGGCGGAAAGAGCCAAAGCCAAAGTACCGACTTTGTTAGCACAGCCACCATCAAGAGAAATTTCATCGCAACCAACAATAACAATATCAATCTTTGTTGAATTACCATTCAAACCAAAAAGCAAAGAAGTCATTGCCGAATCAACTAAATGAAAATTCGCAATATTCAAAGAAGCTAACTTTTCTGAACTTTTTCTTCCTTGAAATCTAGGCCTTGTTTCTCCATTAAAAACGGTAAATTTCTTGCCTCGATTCTTTGCTTGAGCAAAAATATTCATTACCGAAGAAGCATGACAATGCGTAGCAACATGATCATTTTTACGAATTAATTTCTCACCAATATCAGCAATTAAAAGCTCATTATCATTTAACATCTTCAAATAAAACTCCATCGTACTTTTAATCAATAAAGCTAATTTTTTACTATCATTTTCGCGATATTTCTTTACTTCGCTTTTGAGAAAAAGAATCGCATTTTCCGATAAAGGTTCCGTAATCCTCGCCGAAGTTAGCAACTCTGCCGTCATTTCAACTACCGACCATAATTTTTTTGTTCCCAAATTACGATTTTTCCACGCCACTCTGACAAGTTCTAAACAAATAGCTTTGGCAACATTGGTTGCTCCTTGAATTTTTAAACTCTTAATATCCGCGTAAACCTTTTTAGTTTTGACTTCCCACATATTTTAGACTTTTAATTTTTTGTTTTTTATTTGTTCTTCATAATCTTTTTTTCTTTGGGGATTGAGGGAATAGAATTGAGATTTTTTGAGTTCAAACTCTTCTCCATGATCCGCAATATCAACCTTGCCAGCAAATTTAAGAATGTTTTTTAGATTATCTCGAAACATTGTACACTCTTGTTCTTCTCCGTGTACTAGAAAAATTTGTTTTAAATTACTGATATTTTTAACATAGTCCAAAAGCTCTATTTTGTCAGCATGCGCAGAAAAGGCATTAAGAATATCAACTTCGGCATTAAGTGGAATATCTTCACCAAAAATTTTAATGTTTTTATCCCCATCAACGATTCTTCTTCCCCGTGTGCCCTGAGCCATAAAACCAACAACCAAAATAGCATTTCTGGGATTGGGCATGTGATGTTTGAGATGATGTTTTATTCTTCCGGCTTCACACATTCCCGAGGCGGAAATAATAATACAAGAGCCTTTAAAACTATTTAATATTTTGGAATCCTCTGCCTTTTTTAGATATTTAATTTCGTTAAAATAAAAAGGACTTTGCTTATTAGTCAAAAAATCCCGAAAAGTTTCCTTGTCATAGTAATTAATATTTTTTTCAAAAACAGCAGAAATCTCTGTGGAAAGTGGGCTATCAACAAAAATTGGCAATAATGGAATTTTTTTTTCATTATATAGTTGATGTAGAACATAAACCAATGCCTGTGTTCTTTCCAAAGAAAAACCAGGAATAATTATTTTACCTTTTCTTTTGGCTACCCGATTAACAATGCTAACTAATCTATCTTCAACAATATCAAAAGATTCATGTAACCGATTTGCATAGGTGCTCTCAATAATTAAATAATCAGCTTCCGAAATTTGATAGGGGTCATTTAAAATAGGCATGTATTTACGCCCCAAATCACCAGTAAAAACTAATTTTCTTTTTTCCCCATCTTCAATAAACTCCAAAACGGTAATCGCCGATCCCAAGACATGACCAGCATCAAAAAATGTCGCCCAAATATTATCGGTAATTTTGAATCTCTGAAAATATTCATAGGTTTCCATTAAATCAATTGTTTCTCTAACCTCTAAATCACCATAAAGCGGTTCAACCAACTCGCCGGTTTTTTCTTCTTTAAATTTGGAATCTTGCGCTTGAATATGGGCAGTATCTAACAACATTAACTTCGCCAATTCTTTGGTTCCATAAGTACAAAAAACCTTACCTTTAAATCCGTTTTTTACCAAATAAGGCAATCTTCCTAAATGGTCAATATGAGCATGGGAAATTATGACATAATCAACAGTCGTGGGATCAAATAATAACTCTCTGTTTTTCTCTTGCGCTTTTTGGCGATCGCCACCTTGAAATAACCCGCAATCAAATAAAATCTTCTTGCCATTTATATCAATCAAATGCTGACTCCCCGTTACATTTTGGGCCGCACCACAAAACTTTATT
>CAZSER010000024.1:2561-3545 GCA_964605975.1 uncultured Gammaproteobacteria bacterium | reverse complement strand
TAAAAATTTAAAATGAAAAAACATTCGCGAATCCGCCATGAAAACCACTATCTGAAAATAACCTTTCTTTTGTTTATATTATAACAAAAATTATAAAAATAATTTAAAAGTTATCCACGATAAAAATTTAAAAATGCCCGAGTGGACATTTTTAAAAAGAAATAAAAATTAAAAATAACAAAACCTACTTATCTATATTTTTTTCTTTCTCTTTCTCTATTTTTTTCTTAATGTCGGCCAAAGACAAAAATTTGATTGGTTCAATAACTTTCTCTTCAACTTCTTTTATCTTACCTGGCAAAGCGGGAGCTACCGGGAAATTACCTTTATTTTGTAAAGATATAGACCCAGAAATAGGCTTTTTAAATGGCTCTTTTCTGCTAAATTTTTCCGTTTTAAACCTATTTAAAGATTGTCCGTCTTTTTGAACAGAAAAATTTTGCCGATTAGAATAATTTTTAGTTTCACTTTGTTTTGGCGGTAAAAACTGACCACTCTCTTGTCGTCTGTTTCTTAAATTTTCTTCGACCGCTTGCTTACGACGAACATCCTTTAAACAGTCCTTGCAATAAACCGGTCTAGTCGGGTCTGGGTTAAAATTAATTTTAGTTTTAATTCCACAACTTTGGCATTTAACAAAATTAATAATTTCGTTTTCCTCTTTTTCTTTTTTTTCGATAAAATCATTATCCTTACTCTTTTCTGGTAAAATAACTTCCTCTTCTCGTAAATTTTCCCCTCGCAAAACGGCCAAATAATCGATTCTCTTTTGAAAAACCTCAACAGCTTTCTTTTCTAATAGCTCTTTTTCCATTCTTTCTAACATCGCCTCCGTTTCAATTCCACTCCAACGAGCAATTTTGTCTTCTACGATTTCGCGTGATTTCGCATATCTCTCTCTGGTCACCTTGATTACCGTTTCAGTAGAACTCGTTCTGGTTGAAATTGGTGGTAAAGTAGTAGCACTAAAAGGCTGACTGGCAA
>CAZSER010000024.1:0-2551 GCA_964605975.1 uncultured Gammaproteobacteria bacterium | reverse complement strand
CTAAATCTTCTTCCGTAAATTTAGGAGTAAATTCCCTTACCAAAAACTCCGCATCACTAGCTCCCACCCGAAAAACAATCAATGTCCCGACATTACCAAAAATAGCATCACGCACAACAGTATTTCCCCCAATCTCCAACTGCCCAATATATTGATGACCGATAGTCAAACAAAGATGATATTTACGAGCCTCAGACAAAATATTCGCAAAAGATTCTGTCGCAAAATTTTGAAATTCATCAACATAAAGATAAAAATCCCGTCGTTGATCTTCGGGAATATCAACTCTACTCATAGCGGCCAACTGAATTTTGGTAATGATCATTGCACCAAGCAAGGCAGAAGCATCTTCGCCAATTCTGCCCTTGCTTAAATTCAAAATCAAAATTTTACCCTCATCCATTATTTTGCGGATATCAATAGTTGATTTTACTTGACCAACAATATTTCTAATCAGTGAAGTCGACAAAAACTGTCCAATTTTGTTTTGGATCGGAGCAATGGCTTCCGTTAAAAATTTTTCATTATATTTACTAAACTCCTCTTGCCAAAACATTTTAATAACCGGATCTTGGACTTTGGCAATAACTTTCTTGCGATATTCTTTGTCAACCAACATACGATTAACGCCAAGCAAAGTACTATCAGGATAATCAAGTAATGCTAAAATAGTATTACGCAAAATATATTCCAAGCGAGGTCCCCAACTATCAGCCCAAATTTTCTTAAAAACCCCCACTAAACCAGAAGCAACCAAATGACGATATTTGGGATCAACTTTTTCCAGAACATTAAAAGCTACCGGAAAATCAATATCTGCCGGATTAACATAGATAACATCATTAACACGATGGCTGGGAATACAGTCCACCAAAAGCTCCGCACTGTCCCCGTGAGGATCAATTAAACAGGCACCATTACCATTGGCAATATCGGAATAAACCATATTTTCAATTAACACCGATTTACCCATACCGGTTTTACCGATAATATACATATGCCGACGACGATCGTCAGTTTTGATACCAAACTTTCTTTTTTGATTACGAAAGTTGGTCATAGCAAATGGAGTAATTATTGCTGTCATATTTTTAAACAAATGGTAAATTAGAAACCTCTTCTTCTTTTCCTTCGGAACTTTCCGCCAAGGAAGTAAAATCTAAATCTTTTTCCGATTCAGCTTTCGAATTTTTTTTATTAAAATTATTATTATTCGCTTTATTTTTACTCCCCGAGAAATCATTGCCCAATGACTTTAAAATCTGCTCTTTTCTCAATTTATCAGACTTTTTTGTTTTATCAACGGCAAATCTTTCTTCAAAATAATCATTATCATAATCAATAAAACCAATCTTATCATTAGATTTTTCGTCATTTTCAGAAAAGATGTCCTCGCTTTGTTCCTTGTCTGTTATTGGCAATCCAATCGGAGCAAAAGCTCTTCGAGATTCAATTTTCTTGACCAAAGGAGTTTTGACTTCAATATAAGGAAAGTGAAATAAAGTCGCCAATTCCTCCGTGTTTAATAAATAGCGACCAATTCCAGTATCACCAGACCTTTCTTTGTAAGCGGATAAAACAGCATTTTGTCTTTTCGCTACTCTTTGTTTAACAAAAAAAAGTTTGGCCACCGTTTTATTTTTGCCGGGTTTCAATCCGTTTAAACCAGAAGCTCCAAACTGTTTTAATGCTCCAAAAATACCGGAAACTCCTAATCCTTTTTTGAAAACTTCTCTCTTCCCATAATAAATAAACCGCAATTTACAATCAAAACAAACTTTATCCATTTTATTAATAATAGCCTCAACTCTTCTTTTTGCCGTTGGCGAAATAGCCGAAAAATTAACCGGGTCTTTTTTCTTTTCCGGTTCTATTGGCGGAAGTCCAATTGTCACTTCACCAAAAGTATGCAAAAAAGCTGCCGGTTCACCAAACCATTTCTGAATAATTCCAGGAGATTTTTTTTCTTCTATATTTAAAATTTTATTAACTTCTTTCATCCCCTCTTTTTGCCAACCGATATCAGAAGGTGAGGCCAAAATTTGTAGCCATAACTGTTCCCCCTTACCGATACTGTTCATTATTTCCAACAAAGAGGCCATTGGATCTTTAAATTCCTTATCCAGTTCTTCTTGAAAATCAGTATAAGTTCGCAATGGAATATAATCCTTGGTGACTAAATCCAAATCAGAACCCCATAAATTATATTCATCACTGGGAAAGACCGTCGTCACCTCTTTGGTATAATCATTTACTTCCGAAATTTCCGCCTCCGGATACTGGGCATAAATAGAAGCTTCCACTAAATTTCTAAATGGAGCAGGAGTTCTAATTAAAAACTGAATAAAACCATCAATACTGACAATTTCCAAACTATACCCCAACTGGAACTCTCCTTTGAACTTTTTTTCATGCCATTCCGGAGTTGACTGAGCACCGGCTAAAGCCGTAAAAATATTTTCTACCGCCTTTGGTGTTTGTAAATTATCTTTGGGAATATCAATGGCTAACATAACATAAGTCTGCTTGGAAGCAAACTTGTTTTGTTTAT
>CAZSER010000023.1:0-11404 GCA_964605975.1 uncultured Gammaproteobacteria bacterium | reverse complement strand
CCCCTCCTTCAGCATCTTTGTCTGCGATATGTGTCATATCTATTTCGCTAACAACAGGAAGTTCTGTTGATTCTAAAATAACCAAACGAGGATTAATAAAATGAAGGATTGAGTAAGATGAAATTAAAATAATTAATCCAATAATGGACCCTTTTACGGAATCCAAAGACTGTTTTTTGGCAAATAAATTTGTTCCACCGATAATATATTTTAATCCGGATACCATTAAAATCAAAACCGCAATTATTGCCCCCAATGATATGGAATATTTATAAATAGCGATAATATATTGAATTAACCATGGTAAGCTGGTATTTTTCCCGGTAGAAACTTCTACAGAAGAAAAATTTAAACCAGGAATATTTACGGATAATTCAGGCGGAGTCGCTATTGAAGTTGAATCGACTGTTTTTGCTTGCAGTGTTGTTTTGGTGCTATCGTTGATAAAAGATGCTCCATCATGTGATTCTTTTGTCACTGTTGATTTTTCGGTACAAACGCCTTCATTTTTTCCTTCGGGAATATCACATTGACCAGAAAGACATACTCCTGGAGTTTTACATTTTCCCCCAGCCGATAATTTCGCAGAACAAAGTTCGGTAGTTAAATTACAAAAACTGGAACTGGGGCAATCTTTGGAATCTTTACAACGGCATTGGCCATTTTTACATAAATTACTGGCACATTCTGTTGGGGAGGTGCATGTTCCTCCAATAGGAAGTAAACATTTTCCATTAAAACAAAAAGTGGATTCACATTCAGCTGGTTCAGAACAAGAGGTATTAAGTTTTTTTTGGGGAGCGCAAACTCCGGAATTACTATTTCCTGCTAAGTAGCAATATTCCAATGAGGTGCAGTCTTGATTGGAACTACAAGAAGTAGTGTCAAAAGAAAAGACTGTTGAAGGAATAAAGTTTATAAGTAGTAAAAACAAGAAGATTATTTTTTTCATGGTTTTGGGGATACATTTGAGGGAACTGTTGTATTGGTCGTTGTACTTTGTGTCGCTCCTTTGCCGAAGGTTTTATTAAAATGTTCTTCTGCTGCAAAAGAGGTTGCCGGTACGGTACTCATATATTGTTGAACCATATTTATAAACCTATCCCAAGGGAAAGCGGGACCTGGGTCAGCATGAGTTTGTCCTGCAATTTCATTGTGTCCAATAATTCCAGCCGTTTTACCATCCCAGCATTTACCATAAGCATTCCAAGCTGGACAACTTTTGTCAGGGGGATTATCAGTAATTGGTCGTTGAATTGGTATTTGGTATCTTTTGGCAATCCACGCTGTAAGTTTAGCTACTGATCGAAGTTGTTCTTCTGGGAATTTAGCATAACAATAGTTCATATTTGTGGAGGCTTTGGGATCATTACTGATGTTTTGGATTAATTTTTTGTAGTCCTTGTTTAATTTATCAAGATCTTCACAAGGACAAAAGCCTTTGGTCTCAGGACTTATAGGAACAAGTGTCAGGCATAAGGGATGTTTTTTGGAAATACTGCCCAGAGAATTACCAGATCTTCTTTGTTGGTTTTTTTGATAGGTATCAGATCCGCAAACATCATAAAGATTTACAATTTCATAACTTATTGATCTTTGTATAACATCTAGTCCTTGTTTGGAATTTTTTACACTGTGAGCGGCATCTTCTTCAAAAATGAATTGAACAACATCGCCGTTATTATCAATTTGATAATGAACTGCTGGTCCGCCATTATTATCTACTCTGGGTAAAAACCCGTTTCCAGCGGTAGAATGTACTAAAATAAGATCAACCTTTTTTTTCCTTCTGGTCATTCCGTGGCATGTTTCATAAAAGGGAATTGTTTTTTGGCCAGGATGAGGAGAAAAATCTTTACCATTTCCAAAAAGTAATGATTGATCAATTGGTTTTCCGGTATCAACGGCGACCGGTTTTCCATTGGCATCACATTTAATATGAGGTTTTCCGCCTTTTACTTGAAAAGATTTCGTTTCTAATATGGCAGGATCGATTTCTACTTTTAAGGCATCAAGTTCAACACTTTCCAAGACAACTAACTTAGGATTTATGAAATAAAGAATTGAATAGGAAGAGATAAGAATAATTAATCCCAATAAACTATTGATAACATTCGTTTTATTTTGTTGTTTACTAATACCGGAAGAAGATAATAGATAATTAAAACCATTAATCATCAAGATCAAAACAGCAATGATTGAGCCAATAACGATGGCATATTTATAGACGGCAATGAGATATTCATTAAGCCAATTAACGGAAAGAATTTTTCCGGGTTCTAATTGCATGATAGAAAATCCTTTAAACCCCGGTATATCAACATTTAATTTGGGTGGGGATAAAGAGACATTTTCCGGTTTTATTTCAACTTGTTGTCCAGATTGAGTGACTGTTTTTGAAGTAACGGCGGAACATTTACAGTCTGTTCCTCCGTTTAAACATTCACAGACGCCAGAGTAACACCAGTTAGAATTTTGTTGTGTACAGGAGGTTCCCATTGGATATTTTTTGGTGCATAGTGCCGTTGTTTTAAAACAAAATTGATCAGAGGCACAGTGGCTATCTTCTGTGCAACCACAAATATATTTACCAAGTATTGGCCCATAGCATTTACCAATACAGTTAGTATCATTTAGATTAGAACATGATCCCGCAACTGGTGTGACGCATTTTTCTTTGTCACATTTTTTGCTTAGACAAGAAGAGTCGTAATAACATTTTTCGTTAAGGTTTTTTAAAGGAACACATTTGCCAGTTGCTAGTGTGGGATCTATTTCACAAAACTGTCCAGATGGTTGTCCTGGTTGTTTACATTGAGAATCATCAATACATGCCCAGCTGATTTTGGGTATTATTGAAAAAACAAAGAGAAACGAAAATAGTATTAATAATAGTCTGTTCATGGTTTTTTAGCGTAGTTTTATTTCATGAGTATTTCCTGTTTCTTTGTCGGTAAAATATAGAGCAGATTCATCTTGGGTGACAACAATTTGATCGATTGTTATATCTTCTACCGGTTCAGCAATAAAACTTCTAGAGCCAGTTTTTAGATCAACTTTATAAATATAATCAGGAACAGAATCGGCTAATCTGGGCACCATCCCTGCTCCCATCGGTAATTCCTTTGGGACGGCGCAATAAACAGTATTATTATTGGCAAAAGAGCACTTATTTGCCCAAGTGTTTAGCCGTAAACTATTATTATTTGCTCCAATATTGTTTCCACTGGCGTCAACTAAATATAAAGACGGTTGAAAATCTGAAAATTCATTATAGGCGCTATATAAGATTTTTGAGCCATCAGGAGTCCATTGCGTTTGGACTCCTAAACCCAGAGCCGTTATAGCTTTAAAATTTTCGTCATTTTTGCCAAAGAAATATATTTTGCTGGTTGAGGAAGTATCTCCAGTTCGAAATTGACCAATAATCTGTTCGTTTGGTGACCAATCAATAATAAATTTATATGGTTCTGGTCCAATTTGTTCTATATAGGAAAGTTGAGAGCCGTCACTATTTGCAATTCCGATAAAGCGTTGATTGGGATCTTCGGACATGTCTTTGAAAGCAATTTTATTCCCACCGGAATTAAAGGAAAAATCGGTCCATTGTTTGGGTAGGGAAATTTGTTTCTTCTTGTCAAAATCAAAAAGAATATTACTCCCATCAGGGAATTCTAAAATGGCTTGATCTTTTTGGGGAGAAAAAATTACAGTCTCGGCTGATTTATAAATTTGGTCATTTAAAATAATTCTAGCCCCACTGTCGTCTATGGAATAAAATAATCCAGATTCGGCATTATAAACTAAAGGTCTTTTTCCCGATCGATCCAAAGTGAGTTTATCAGTTTTTTCAAAATTAAGGACTTTTGATTCTGTTATTCCACCTCTGGCAATAGTGTCAGGTGTTATTTCCGGAGAGGGAACAACTATTTTGGTAACACTTTTTGTGGGTAATTCTGCCGGAAGATCAGTGGGGGTTGTTTCTGGCTGTGTTATTGTTGGAGTTCCTTCTTGAACTGTTGGTAGTTGGGATATTTCCGTTGGTGGCGGGGTCTTTTTTTCCGGAATAAAGGATTTAAAAAAGAGATAATATATTGCGATTGCAAATCCAATTGAAATTAAAATAAAGACAACTAGAGCAACAATTTTTTTGGTAGATAGATTTTGAAACATATAATAAAATTTTTATGTTCGCTTTTTTATATAAAGCTGGATAAAATATCTATAAGGTCGGTAGAAAGGAAATCTATCGCAGCTTTGCCTATAGCATAAAGTAATCCAATAAGTAAAATAATTAAGAGTATAAATATAAGTATTGGCAGTAAAGCCATAAAGCAAGAACAGCTAGTGGCTAAAATCCAACGAAGAACAATCATTTTTACTCTTTTTTTTGCCTGATCTATGCGTTCTTTAGCTTTTTGAATAGATAAGTTTTCTCGAGCTTTTCCTAACTTGCCTTTTTCTTTTGGTGTTTTTCGATTTTTTTGTTTTTTTTGTTGAAGTTGTCGTTTTATTTTTTGAGGATTTTCTTTTTTTGTTGATTCTTGTTTTTTTTCTTTTAGACTTTTGCCATAAAGATTTTCTAGGCGATTTTTTTCCATCTGGTTGTTTAGCGCCTGTTGTCGGTCGTTGGCGGAAGACTGGCCTTTTTTAAAATCTTTGGCCCCTGTGGATAGAGATTGCAGAGATCTTTGGGCTTTTCTTAAATTCTCTCTTCTTAATTTATCAGGAGAACCTCTTTTTTTACTTAGTTTTTTTTGTTGGTCTAGTAATCTTTTTTGTTCTAACTGTTTTTCTTCGGTTGTTTTGGCTTTTTGAATTAGAGGATTTTTATTTGTTTTATCGTTAGGCTTTTGTTTGTAATTTTCTAAATTGGTTGAATTTTTTGCGGATTTTTCTCCATAGGCATTTTCTGGTGAAAAACTAGCTTCATTCGGTTGGTTTTGTTTTTTAGAAAGATCAAAAGATTCAAAGTTTAATTCTTTGACTGCGTCTGTCCCAAATTTTTGCTGATTGCTAGTTGCTGGTTTTCCTAAACCCGAAAAATCAGTTTTTACCGAGATTGTGGTTTTGGTTTTTTCTTCACCATCGTCATATTCGGCTTTGTTTTTTAATTTTCCGCTACTGCCTTCTTGTGGATCGGCGTCAATTTCCATGTTTCCGAAATTTTGGCGATCAGTTTTTTCTACTGATCCGGTCGGTTTTTTTTGGTTTTCTTCTTCGCTTTTTTTTATGTTAGTCGATGAATTATTATTTTTTTTGTTGTCATCTGTTTTTATCGTGGCAAATGGTTCTACTTTTTCATTTTGTTTTTTCGGAAATGAAGTTTTATTGTTTGTCGGAGTATTTATTACTTTTTTGGTTTCTTTTTTAATGAAGTTTGAACTTTCGGTCGGGGATGATGTTTTTTTGTCTTCGGTGTTAGTTTTCTCTGAATTTATAGAGTTGGTAGCTTTTTGGGGAGAAAAAGAAAAAGAAGAAGATCTGTTTAAGTTTTCTTTTTGGTCTTGGCTTTTAGTTCTTTTTAATTTTTGTTTTTTCTTTTTATTCATGGGAATAAAACAGCTAAACTCTTTTGAAGAAAGTAGATTGAATGATCATTTTTTTTATGTTAACATTATATAATAAAAGAGTAATAAGCGCAAAATATGAAAGTGCATGAAAATATTTTTAAAGCCTACGATTTTCGTGGAGTTTTTCCAACGGAAATAAATGCTGAAATTATGCGAAAAATTGGGCAATCTTTTGCTCGCTTTGTTCAGACAAAAAAGATTTTGGTGGGTGGTGATATGCGAATTTCCGGTGAAGAGTTAAAAAAAGCATTTATTGATGGTGTATTGTCGCAAGGTGTTGATGTTGTTGATTTGGGTTTAATTACTACTGATACTCTTTATTTTGCTTCTGGAAAAAATAATTTACCCGGAGCGATGATTACGGCTTCGCATAACCCCAAAGAGTTTAATGGTGTTAAATTTTGTCGAGCTGGAGCAATGCCGATTGGTGAGAGTAGTGGCCTCTTGCAGATAAAAGAGTTTGTTTTGAATCAAGAGTTTGCTAATTATGAAAAAATGGGAATCGTTGAAAAGGAAGAAAATATCGTAAAAGAGTTTGCCGATTATGTTTTGACTTTTATTGATAGTCAAAAGATTTTTGGGAAGAAAATTGTTATTGATGCTGGAAATGGTATGGCGGGAAGGTTGTGCCCAGCCGTTTTTGATAGTTTGGCAGTTCAGGTTGTTCCGTTATTTTTTGAACTGGATGGAACTTTTCCGAATCATCAACCAAGTCCGATTGAAAAAGAAAATAATCGTTTTCTGGTAGAAAAAATCAAAGAAGAAAAGGCTGATTTGGGATTGGCTTTTGATGGGGATGCTGATCGAGTGTTTTTCTTTACTGAAAATGGAGAAATGATTGATAGTTCTTTTATTACGGCGATGATCGCGGACAGTTTTTTGCAGAAATTTCCAGGAGAAACTATTTTGTACAATGTTAATGTTAGTCGTGTTGTCCCAGAAATTGTTGCGGAGCGAGGTGGTTTTTCTATGATGACCAAGGTCGGACATTCTTTTATCAAAGAAAAAATGAAAGAGACGAATGCTATTTTTGCGGGGGAGCATTCTGGTCATTATTATTTTCGAGAAAATTATCGTGCGGATAGTGGAATAATTGCCGGTTTAATTGTTTTGGAGTTGTTGTGTCAAAGTAATTTAAAAATGTCCGAGCTTTTACAAGATTACGCTCGATATTTTCGGATTGAAGAAACTAATTTCAAAATAGAAAATAAAGAGTTTATTTTGCAAAAGATAAAAGACAAGTTTGGTGATTTTTTGGTGCAAGATTATGATGGTGTTTCTTTTGAAATGGGGGAGTGGCGTTTTGGGGTTAGGGTTTCAAATACAGAGTCGTTGTTAAGGTTAAATTTAGAAGCGAAGAATAAAGAATTATTAGCACAGAAATTTCGAGAATTAGTTGATTTTATTAATAGCAAATAAATAAATTTTTTAAAACTAAAAAAACACTGATATGGCAGTGTTTTTTATTTCTATGAGAAATAAGGAGAGTTGTAAATTAGTTCTTTTATCTTTTCGATAAGAAGATCTTCTTCATTCTCGGGCAGGTTTTCCAGATTGTCCTCAAAAAAACGGACAATACTTTTGACCGCAAAAGAGCTGTCACAAAAAACAAAAATCTTAAAAAGACAACGATCATTGATGTCAAAGAGGGTTAGGCAGAATCGTACTTTGCCGTTGTTTAAGGATATTTTCCTTATGTACAGGCATGGCGAGGTTCTGATTCTTTTGGTGCTTATCAATAAATAAGGATTTTCCGGGGGGTTGTTATTTTCACTTAGATTAACTTGCCGATCGTTAAAAGTAGTAATAGTTTCTTCGGAGAAAACTTGCTCAATGGTTGAAATTATTTGGAGATAATCAAAAGGATGAATTTCAGAAAGCTTGTTTTCGAGTCTTAATTTTAGCTTAAAAGCTCCATGAATGGAGTCGTGAAAAAAGGTTTGAGAGAAAAAACAGTGTTCTTGATAATCAACGGCCCTAAGACTGAAAAATGATTTGTTCCCATCCTCCTTTATTTTTCTTAAATAGATGTGAGTTCCATTTCGGCGAGATTTCATTTTGACTTCAACCATTAAAACACCTCCTAAGATTAAGATAAAGACTAACTAATTTTTGTTACTATTTTTGATCAGATTAAAAGAACAAAAATATATTATAATATAGATTAAAAAAATAATCAATACTCTTTGTGGATATTTGTGTTTTTTTTGTGAAATTAATTATAATTTTGCTATAATTATTTATATTTAAGTTTTATTTTTATTTTAAAATATGATTGGTGTTTTTGATAGTGGTTTGGGAGGTTTGACCGTTTTGCGTGCTATTAGAAAAAAAGTTTCGCAGTATGATTATCTTTATTTGGGGGACACCTTGCATGTTCCCTATGGGAACAGGTCGCCGGAGGCGATCCGTCAATTGACGGAGCAAGGTGTCCGTTTTTTATTTGATTCCGGCGCAACATTGGTTATTTTGGCCTGTAATTCTGCTACTGCGGAGTCGTTGCGTTTTTTGCAACAAAAAAAGTTACCAAAGTGGCGGAAAATTTATGGTCAGCACTGTAATATCTTGGGAGTTGTTCGCCCGATTGCTGAATATTTTGCGACTAATAATTATCGGCAATTAGGAGTGATTGGCACAAGGGCAACAATCGGTTCTGATGTTTATTCCAAGGAAATAGAGAAATCTTGTTCTGCAAATTATCGGAAAATTCCAAAACTTTTTTCTTTGGCAACACCATTACTGGTTCCGATTATTGAAGAAAATTTTTTTAAACAAAAAGAGAGTTCGTTAATTATAAATTTTTATTTAAAAATTTTGCGCAAGAAAAAAATAGATAGTCTTATTTTGGGTTGCACCCATTATCCTTTGATAATTAAAAAAATTCGCGCTATAATGGGAGAGAGCTGTTTTGTTCCTGATCCTGCCGTTTTGGTTGGAGACTCTTTACAAAAATATTTAGAGAGGCATCCAGACAAAGAACGGATGATTTCGCGTGGGGGAAAGGTTGATTATTTTGTTACCGAGGTAAATAGTAACTATCTAAAAGTTGCTCAAACTTTCTTACGAAAGAAGATTACATTAAGAAAAATAAATTTAACTGCTTTTGAAAATTAAGGAGAAGTGAAAAGTAGTAAAAACTTTATAATTAATACTGCGAAAATATTATGTTAACCACTTTGTTTATTTTTATTATTGTTTTGGGAGTGATGGTTTTTTTTCATGAGTTAGGCCATTTTTGGACGGCTCGAAAGTTTGGGGTCAAGACGGATGAATTTGGTTTTGGTTTGCCACCAAGAATTTGTGGTTGGAAAAAAATAAATGGTAAAAGAAAGTTTTTTTGGGGCAACGAAGATGTCGAAAAAAGTAATTCAGAAGACACAGTATATTCTTTGAATTGGATTCCTTTGGGCGGTTTTGTTAAAATAAAAGGAGAAAATGGGGAAGACAAACAAGATCAAGACAGTTTTGTTAGTAAAAAAATTTGGCAAAGGTTAGTAATTATTTCGGCTGGAGTTGTTATGAATGTTTTTTTAACTTTTGTTTGTTTGACGGGGGCTTATTTGGTTGGTGCCCCAACTCCTGTTGATGAAAATACGGCGACACCGGAATCTTTTACGGTACAAATAATGGAAGTTAAGGAAAGTTCTCCCGCCAAAGAGGCCGGTTTGCAACCTGGAGATACAATTTTAAGGTTAGATGGACAACCTTTTACCAAGATGACGGAGATCCAAAGTTATTTGGCAGGATTAGGAAAGTCATCAGTAGAAATAGAAGTTTCTCGTTTTGGTGAAGAGAAAAAATTTACGGTTATGCCAGAATATTCCGAGGAACTTGGTCGTTCCATTATTGGTATCGGGATGATTAGTGCTGGAATTGTTAAATATCCTTGGTATCAGGCCGTTTGGTTGGGTTTCAAGGGAACGGGATATCTTTTTGTTGAAATAATTTCCGGTTTTGCGGGGATAATTAAAAACTTAGTAGCGGACAAGCCAATTGGCGTTGATGTTGCCGGACCGATTGGAATTGCTTCTCTTACGGGACAAGTGGCCAAGATGGGTTTTGTTTATCTTTTGCAGTTTATGGCTTTGTTGTCGATGAATTTAGCAATTATTAATTTCTTACCTTTACCTGCCTTGGATGGAGGTAGAGCACTTTTCTTGATTGTTGAAAAAATCAGAGGAAAAGCAATAAATGAAAAAGTAGAGAGAGTGGTGCATGGCGCTGGATTTTTTCTGCTGATGATGCTTTTCGTTGTTGTTACCAGTCGGGATATCTTTAAATTCAAAAATACTTTTATAAATCTATGGAACAGTTTATTCCATTAAAACAAAAACAAAATTATCAAATTGCGCCAATAGTAGAGAAGGAAAGAGAACATCCTTTGCTGGATAGAAAATTAATGGCGATTAAGTTTGCCATCGAAGAAAGAGAAGACCGCTTGAAAAATTTATTTTCGTTAGAAAAATATCCGCAAGTTGAGGGGGAGATTTTGCAAAAGAAAAAAGAGTTGTATCAGTTTGAAGATCCGCAAATCGTGCATCGTCGAGTGGAGTTGCGGTTGGCTTTAAAGAAACTTCATAATGATGTTTCGATGGCTTCAACTTCTTTGCAAAAACAGCGACTATTTCAACAAATAGAAGAATCTTCTGCGGAATTACAAGAATTAATGGCAACGGAAGATGTTGGATCAAAACAGGAGCTAGTTAGGATGAAAAGCAATCGATTGAGAACGAATTGGGCTAATAATGTTTTCAGTGAAATGCAAGAACTTTGTGACTTTTTTTCGGCAGAAAAAAGGTTGCGTAGTTTGGGATTTGATCATCTGTCAATGTTGGTAGTTGTTTTGACTAATCGTTTTCGAGAACTGTTAAAGTGGGAATCGCAAAGCATGACTAATGATTACGAAAGAAAAATCGATTTTATAAACAACGAAATGGAGCAGTTGGGTGAGGTTTTTATTACCATTTTGCAAAAGGCGAAAAAAGAAGTTTTTATCCCTGAACATTTGGGAAGTTATCAGTCAGAAAATATTTTGAGTTTGGAGGAATTGGATTCTGATGAAAAATTTTCTTTCGTGCGTGAAGTTTTGCGTGATCATAAAGTTGAGTCCTTGTTAAAACTTTTTGAATCTAATGTTGATTTTTTATCTCGTCAAAATTTATCAGATGACTTTTTGTTGAAATATTGTTTTGGTTTTTTGGCTTTGTCAAAAATTTTAAAAAACAAAAATGAATAACAAAAAAATTATCAGTTCTTTGGGGAAAAAGGTTTTTAATCTGTTTTGGTTTTCGTTTATTTTATTATTAGTTCTTTTTTTATCCTGGATTTTTTATTTAGTTTATCAAAAGAGCACAACTGATATTTTTAATGCCAAACAAGAGGTTAAATTGCTTCAGCAAAAAATAGATAAATTACCTAATAAAGATCTCTCTTTGGAATTACAAGACAAGTTAATTTTTTCTAAAAAAACTGAAAATTGGAAAAATTTTACCAGTTTAGATTCCGGGTTTGGTTTTAAAAGTCCCGAAGCTTGGGGAGATTTTATTTGGAACTGTTCTTCTTCTTGTCGAGGGCGATTTGCTTATTTGGGAGATCGTTTTTTTATAGAAAAAGTTGATAATGAAAAAGTTTCTGAATTAAGTTTATTATTAAATCAAATCAAGTTCAAAGAGGTTGGTGTTTGTGATGATTTTGTTTTTGAAAAATTAAAAAAAATTCGTTATGGTGAACTTCGTTATTGTCAAATAATTAAAACCGTTAATGGAGATAGGGGGTTGTTATTTCGTTTTTATAATCAATTCCTTGATCTTTAAAATAAGTAGAAATAACTC
>CAZSER010000022.1:5734-11758 GCA_964605975.1 uncultured Gammaproteobacteria bacterium | reverse complement strand
AGGGTTGGCTAATTGTTAATGAAGACGATATTAGAGAAGTTGTCGCTGATTGGGTTGGTGTCAAAAAACAAAAATTACATTAATTTAATATTAATTTTTTATGTCAAATTTTATAGCAAAGACTGGGACAAAGGTTACCACCAAAGTTGGTACCAAAGTTTCGGTTGTAGTGATTTTTCTAGGAGTAATTTTATTTGCGGCCGCTTCCTTGGGATTAAAATTAAATAAGACTCAACCAGCGAGAGTGACAGTCGTCCCACCAAAAGTTGTGGAACAAGTTGCGCCAACTCCAGCGTCCGTTTCTTATGGTCATTATGTTAATTATATGAAAATGGCTGGCCAAAAAAGTTTTCCAGAAAATGGTTTTTGGCAAAAAGTGGCCGCCAGTAATTGGTTCTTGAATGATTCTTTGTCGCAGATAAAGAAAAATCCTTCGCGACAGAGTGAGTATGTGATAGCGATGAGTGATGCCGTTAAGAAGAACAGTTATACAAATTTAAAAAATTGGTATAATTTTGTTTATTCATCGACTGGATATAATTTTAACAATACAAAATTACAAAAGAATGTTTGGTTAATAATGAGAGAATCGTACGTTAAGCAAAAATATTTTGCTGGCCGAAGTATTTTGCGAATAGCCGATCAGCGAAAACTTGGTAAGCCGGTGGTGATTTCGGAATTTAAACTAAATAAAAATCATTTGAACAAGAAGCCTTTAAGTCCGGCCATGTTTGATTTAATCAACAAATTGGTTCAACCCCAAACATCAGAAAATGTTGGTGGTGCTGGTAGTTCGTCTGGTGGTTCAATGCCATCAAGTAGTAGTGGTGGAAGTTCCGTTGGTTGCGTGGAGGGAAATTCCTCTGGCGAAGGTAGTCTAGGTGGTCTTGGTGGTAATGCTGGTGGAACAAATCCGGCCAGTATGGGTGGTGGTTATGATGTTGATCCAATAAATCCGGAAGTTTCTGGAAATTATGGTGGTGGTGGCACAACAAATACGGCTGCCGGTTCAAAAAATCAAACGGGTTGTTTGCCATTTGGGCAAAATCCAATGCCTGCAAGTGGTGGAGGGAACATTTCTAATGAAGCCGAAGGGTCTTCTGTCAGTAATGGCACGCCACTAACAAATGAGGAGTTGGATATTGTTTTGGGATTTGGAAAAGGAGAGTTTGACTTTGATGACACAGAAATGGCTCCAGCTCGAACCGTTGGTGATACGGCTAGTGATGTAGTGGAAGCGGTTCAGGATTTTAGGTCAAATGCTCTCGTGAATGCTCTTGAAAATTCCTTAAATAAAACAGTCTCCTCTGGAATGCCATCGGTCGGATTTGGTGGAACTTTTTCTGTTAATCCCAATGACACAGATGATAGCAGTTTGACTGGTGGAGGTTGTGTTTCTGGTGGTGGGGGAGTTGGCGTTGGTTCTGGTGGTGGGTGTAGTTCTAGTGATGGTTGTGGTGTGGTGGTGGGGACTTTGGGAAATGGTTTCATTAGTGGTAGTATTGGTGGTGATATTGGTGGTTTTGATGGTGGCAGTAAATGTGATTTTGTTTATTCTACCATGTCTAGTCTAGGTTTTTATTCAGATCCAAGTCCGATTGAATACAATGTTACGGTTTCTATGATTGGTGGAACAATTTCAGGTAGCGGTCAGCTGGTTGGGGGAAAAGAAATGGTTACGGGGGTTACAAAAGTAAAAAAATAAATTCAGATAAAACGTCTCAATATAAATGAGGCGTTTTTGTTTTTATATTTTGATTGGGTTATTAAATGTGATAAAATATATACAAATATATGCATCATCGCAAATTTGTCAAAGCCATCAAGAATTATAAAATAAATTTTGTTGTTAAGGTGTTGATTTTTTCTGATGTGGTTGGTTTCTTTGCTACTAATTTGAGTGGTCCGATTTTTGCAATCTTCATTTCACAAAATTTTACCGGTGCGACTTTGGAGACGGTGGGAATTTCTTCTGCTATTTTTTTTATTGTTAAGTCAATCTTGGAAATTCCGTTTGGTGTTTATGTCAGTAGAACCAAAACGGAAAGAGATGATCTATATTTAGTGATTTTTGGTATACTGCTTATTTCTGGGGTGTTTTTTTCTTATTTGATTATAAATACTGTTTGGCAACTATATTTTTCACAAGTAATTTTGGGAATCGCTTCGGCAATGGCTTATCCTGGTTGGTATTCAATTTTTGTTCGCCATTTGGACAAAAACAAAGAGGCCGTAGAGTGGAGCATTTATGATATTTCGGTCGGAATTGGTATGGCAATTAGCGCTGTTATCGGTGGTTTTATTGCCGAAAAATTAGGGTTTGATTGGGTCTTTTTTGTTTCGGGAATAATTTTATTGATTAGTGGTTTTTCACTGTTTTTAATCAAGAATAAAATTTATAAAAATTGATTTTTTTATAAATAAAAATATGTTTCATAATGATTTTTTTCGTAGTGTCAAGGAATATAAAATTAATGCGGTGATCAAGGTGTTGATTATTTCCGATTTTGTTATTGCATCTTCTGCCAATCTTTTTTCTCCGATTTTTGCAATTTTTGTCTTGGATAAGATTGGTCAATCCAGTTTTGAAACGGTAGGAATTGCCGTCGGTATAAAAATATTTTTTGAAGCGATTTTGGAAATCCCAATTGCCAGAAAAATTGATAAAACCAAGACAGAAAAAGATGATTTTTATGTCACCGTAATGGGGACATCCTTGGCGGGGTTAGCCTATTTTGCGTTTATTTTTGTTGATTCGGTTAGTGGATTATATGTTGTTCAAGCTGTCTTGGGGATTTCGTCGGCGATGGTTTTTCCTGGTTGGTTCAAAATTTTCACTCGTCATTCTAATAAAGAAAAAGCTGGAATAGATTGGAGTTTTTATGATGTTTTTGTCGGTGTAGGCAAGGCATTAACCGCTTTTTGGGGGGCGATAATTGTTTTAAAATTAGGATATGAATTGCTGTTTGTTTTAATAGCATTTTTAACTTTTTTGGGGGCATTACTTTTGTTATCAATTAGAAAAAAAATAAAATAAAAGATAAAGATAATTTTTGTAATTAATTATTAAAATAAAAAACCGTATGAAAATGAACATCAAGGCAACAAATTATGAATTATTACCAGCATTGAGAGAAAAAATTTTGGAAAAAATTGGAGGATTAGATAAATATTTTGACAATATTCAACAAGTTGAAGTTGAGGTTGGACTAACAACAAATGGTCAACAAAAAGGGAAAATATATTTTTGTGAAGTCAATATAAATGTCCCCAAAAAATTATTGCGTTGTCGCAAAGAGTATGAAGATTTAAATAAGGCAATCAACGAAGTAAAAAAAGTATTACAAAACGAATTAAAGCAGTACAAAGAAACAGTGGCAGGGTAATTTGCTAAATTTCATAAAACAAAAACAACTCTTTATCGGGGTTGTTTTTTTTGTTGAAAAATGATAAGATCCAAACAGTTTAGAAATAAAATTTTTGTGGTAAAAACATTGAAAACTTTACCAAAGATAAAAATATGAACATATTTAAAAAGATATTTAAAATAAAAGATGCTAACCAAAAGGTGATAGATGCCCTTTGGCCAAAAGTTGAGGAAATAAATAAATTTTCTGCGGAGTATGAGAAACTAACTGACGAACAGTTAAAAAATAAAACAACGGAATTCAAGGAAAGATTAAAAGCAGGGGAATCTTTGGAAGCTCTTTTGCCGGAATCCTTTGCGGCGATTCGCGAAGCAAATCGCCGAACTATCGGTATTCGTCATTATGATGTTCAGCTTTTGGGCGGAATGGTTTTGCATCGCGGAGAAATTGCCGAAATGAGAACAGGAGAGGGAAAAACTCACGTTGCCTCGTTGGCTTTGTATTTAAATGCATTAGAAGAAAAAGGTGCTCATTTGATTACTGTTAATGACTATTTAGCCAGAAGAGATGCTGGGTGGAATGGTGTTCCAAATCATGCTTTGGGAATATCAACTGCTTGTATTATTCACGAACAATCATTCATTTTTGATCCAGAATATAATGATGAAGCTCAAAACGACCAACGGCTGTGTCATTTGCGCCCATGTTCTCGTCGGGAGGCTTATCAAGCCGATATTACTTATGGTACAAATAGTGAATTTGGTTTTGATTATTTACGGGATAATATGGTGGCAGAGGTAAAACAGGAATCACAACGCCCTTTACATTTTTGTATTGTTGATGAGGTGGACTCTGTTTTAATTGATGAGGCTAGAACACCTTTAATTATTTCCGCTCCAGCCGAAGAATCGGCTGATTTGTATCGTAAATTTGCGGAGCTAGTTCCTCGATTGTCAGAAAAAGAAGATTATAATATTGATGAAAAAATGCGTGCAGCCACTTTGTCAGAAGTTGGAATGGATAAAATTGAAAAGTGGTTAGGCGTCAAAGATATTTATGAAGAGGGAGGAATTCAGTTAGCCCGTCATCTCGAACAGGCTTTGAATGCGCAAGTTTTATACAAGAAAGATCGTGATTATGTTGTCAAAGATGGCGAGGTGATTATTATTGATGAGTTTACTGGTCGCTTAATGCCGGGGCGTCGTTATAGTGAAGGATTACATCAGGCTATTGAAGCCAAAGAAGGCGTAGAAGTGCAAAAAGAAAGTCGAACATTGGCGACAATTACGATTCAAAACTATTTTCGCCTTTATAAAAAATTAGCGGGAATGACTGGTACGGCTGCGACGGAAGCAGAAGAGTTTTCCAAAATTTATAAACTTGATGTTACCGTAATTCCCACGAATCGTCCGGTTCAAAGATTAGATTTGGGTGATAGAATTTATGCTACCGAAAAAGGAAAATTACTTTCAGTTGTCCAAGAAGTAAAGAAAATTCACCAAACTGGTCAACCGGTATTGATTGGGACAATTTCGATTGAAAAAAATGAAATGCTTTCAATGCTTTTAACCAAAGAAGGCGTTCCTCATAAAGTCTTAAATGCCAAACAACACGAAAAAGAAGCGGAAATAATTTCTCAAGCGGGACGATTGGGTGCTGTTACCGTGGCAACCAATATGGCTGGGCGTGGAGTTGATATTATTTTGGGTGGAACTCCTTTTGACGAGGAACAAAACCAAAAGGTCAAAGAAGTTGGAGGCCTGTTTGTTTTGGGGACTGAAAGACATGAAGCTCGTAGAATTGATAATCAGTTGCGTGGTCGTGCCGGTCGTCAAGGTGATCCGGGAAGTTCGCAGTTTTATCTTTCGTTGGAAGATGATTTAATGCGGATTTTTGGTTCTGATCGTGTCAAGGGTTTAATGCAAAAAATGGGACTACCGGAAGATCAGCCAATCGAAAACAAATTCATTTCTAATGCGATAGAAAAAGCGCAAATTCGAGTGGAAGGAAATAACTTTGATATTCGTAAGCATTTAGTTGAGTATGATGATGTTGTTAATAAGCAAAGAAAAATAATTTATCAACGAAGGAGGGATATTTTGTTGTTAGATGTTGAAAATAAAGATGAAATAAAAAGTGAAATTTTGCGTTTGGTGGAAAATGAAATTGAACAAGTTGTTTCTTTTCATACCGCGTCAGAAGATCAATCGACTTGGAATTTAAAAGAAGTTGTAGAAGTTTGTTCCACTATTTTCCCATTGCCAGTTGATTCGGTGGAAATGTTAAACTCTTTGGAAAAAACGGCGGGGGACAAGTTTCAAGATGTTTTAGCAAGAACGGCAATAATTGAATATTTAGTAAAAATTTCCCAAGAAGCTTATGCTCGGTTGGAGGAGGTTTTTGTTCATGATTTAAATGCTTTGCGTCGAATTGAGAAAGAAATAATGTTGCGAACTATTGATTTTTTGTGGATTGAACATTTGGAGGCAATCCAAAGTTTGAGAACTGGAATTGGTTTGCGTGGTTATGGTCAAAGAGATCCCTTGATTGAGTTTAAGAGGGAAACTTATGATATGTTTATTCAACTGCAAAACTTAATTCAAAAGCAGGTTGTCTATGCTATTTATAAGGTTGGTGGCTCTTTTAATATGACTGA
>CAZSER010000022.1:0-5724 GCA_964605975.1 uncultured Gammaproteobacteria bacterium | reverse complement strand
CTTATCGTCACCAACAAGCAGAACAAAATGAGATAAATAGACTGTTAGTTGGTGGTGGAGATCCTTTTGCTGAAGGCCGAAAAGATTCCTCCAAAGTTTCCGGTAAAATTATTGCGGATAATATTGGGAGGAATGAACCATGCCCATGTGGCTCTGGTAAAAAATTCAAAAAGTGTTGTGGTTCATAATGTTTAAAAGTTTTATAATTTTTAGTTATAAGTTCTGGCTTGACTTCTTGTTTTTTTATTGTTAATGTTTAAAATCAGTTCTTTTAATTTAAAAAGGGGGCAAAAATGCATAATGAATTGTTGGTTTTTATTTTGATGGGGACAGAAGATGAACCACTACTTGCGCATCTTGCCAAGCGACAGCAAGAAAATATTTTGTTGAGGCTTGATCAACCATTGATGTTAACTTGTTTTAATAAAGAGTTTGCACAAATTTTTAATAGTCGATGGTGGGCTTTTTTTTTCCTATCCCATATTCAAGGTCGAGTAGACTATGAAGAAATAAACATAGAACTGTTAACGCAATATCGTGATAACAAAACATCAGCCAAAAAGGTTGAGGCGTGGTTAAAAGGGGAAATCCGTCAATTAGGAACTCCGCCGAACTATGAGAGAATGCCAAACAATAGAAAAATGTTGTATTGGTTGATGAAGCGATTTTTGGATGCTTCAGACAACTTTGAAAAACTTTTGCAAAAAGAGGCTGAATTTGGCTCAAGAATTGCTCAAGATATTTTACGCGAAATGAGAATTGAGTAGTTCTAAATCGTCGAGAATTCGACGATTTTTTCATTAAAAAAAACCTTACATGGTAAGGTTCTTAGTAAATTTTATTCCAAAGTTTTTGGAAATTTTTTCTTGTGGTTCCATTGTCATTTAATTTGACGGTTGGCTTCACAACTGGGCCGTGATAATCTGATCCGCCGGTAATTAGTAGATTGGTTTGTCGACAAATCGTTTTTAAATAGTCTTGAACTGCCGAACTGTTTGATGGATGACTAACTTCAAATCCGGAAATTCCTAAACCTAGAAGACAGTTAGTGATTTTTTCAAAAAATTCTCGGCCGTATTTTTTTTCGTACCAGCCTAAATGAGCAGCGATTACTGGTAGTTTTGCTTCGTGAGCAGCTTGAATTATTTGAAAAGCCCTGGCAGTTTCCCGAAAATTGGAATCTTCTTGTCCGAATCTAGCCCAAAGGTCATTTCTAACTTCCATAATATCCAATTGGTAATGGCGGGCTCGATAATGAATAATGTCCAAGAAATTAACATAAGGTCCTTTGGTAACTCTTTCCTTACTGACATCAAAAATGTCAACATTCATCAATTCTTCTTGTTGATAGCGTTGTAAAATTTTTTGGCCAAATAGAAGATGTTGGTGTTGATTTTTTTTGGCGAGATCTTCAAAATAGTGCCAGTTTTCACTTGTTAATCCATAAACCAATAGATGTAGATTTACTCCACAAAGTTGACCATAGAGTTCGGCTCCCAAAATACCACAAATCTGATATTTTTGTGTTGCGTCAAAAAACTCTTTCTCTCCATCTATTGTTTCATGATCGGTTAGGCAAATTCCTTCGAGCCCTAAATTTTTGGCTTCTTTGACTAATTCTTCTGGTGATTTTTCTCCATCGGAAAAATTAGAGTGTAGATGCATGTTAAAAAGTAGTTGTTCGGCCATTTTGTCTCCTTTTATTCAAAGAACAGGAACAAAACCATATTACTAATTAAAGTAAATTTTGGCAAGGTCGGGTAGCTTTTTGTTCGAAATTTAAAATAAAAACGGTTCTTGTGCATAAAGTTTGGCTTCTTGTTGCTTTTTAGTTAAGTTTTGGGTAAAATATAGACGATTTTACACATAATTAAATTAGCAGTTTATGGCAAAAAAGCTGAAACAAACAACTAAGTCAAGAATTATAGTCGCCGGAATAGTGATTATATCTTTGATTATGGGATTTTTCGTTTGGCCAAGCTCGTTTGATCGAGGAGTTGATTTTTTGAATAATAAGTTGGGAACAACCTTCCCTCATTTCAAAAATGTTCCTTTTCATTTGGGATTGGATTTACAAGGGGGTACTCATCTGGTTTATGAAGCGGATACTTCCAAGATTCCTTTTGGAGATCGTGCGGAATCAGTTGAAGGGGTGCGTGATGTTATCGAGAGAAGAGTAAATGCTTTTGGGGTAGCCGAACCTTTAGTTCAAGTCAATAAAGGACAAACCGGTTATCGAGTTATTGTTGATTTAGCAGGAGTAAAAGATGTCAAAAAAGCAATTCAAATGATTGGCGAAACGCCACTTTTGGAGTTCAAAGAACAAAATCCTGATGTTAGACAGACTCTGAATGACGAAGAAAAGAAAAATTTAACAGACTTTAATCAAAAAGCACAAACCAAAGCCAATGATTTTTTGACTGAGGCGTTAAGTTCTGAAAATTTTTCTGAGGTTTTAAAACAGTTCTCAGAATTAGAATCGGTTAAGGATACTAATGGTGATTTAGGTTGGGTTTCTCAAAACAGCATGTATAACTTTTTGTGGGAAGAAGCAGTTAATGTTGAAGTTGGTAAAGTTATTCCAAAAGTTATAGAGCAAACCGATGGTTATTTTGTCGCAATGGTGACTGATCGTAGAGATAATGGAGAAGAGGTTAATGCTTCTCATATTTTGGTTTGTTATGAAGGCGCCAGTGCTTGTCAGGATAGCATTAGTAAGGAAGAAGCTTGGCAGAAAATTACGGAATTAAAAGAAAAATTAACCACGGAAAATTTTGCCGAAATGGCCAAAGAAAATTCAACTGATTTAGGTTCTGGTCAAAATGGTGGTGATTTGGGTTGGTTTTCTCACGAACAAATGGTTAAACCTTTTAGTGATATGGCTTTTTCGATTAGCAATGGAGAAATTTCAGAACCGGTGGAGTCAGATTTTGGTTATCATATAATTTATAAAAAGGATAGTCGTAAAAAAACAGAATATAAATTAACGGTTGGTGCTATCAAAAAGATGACAGAGGCGGAAATTTTAGCGGGACTTGAACAGTGGAGGACTACGGCTTTAACCGGAAAAGATTTAGTTCGAGCTTCTGTGGAATTTTCACCACAGACCGGACAACCGGAAGTTTCATTAGAGTTTAATGAAACGGGAAAGACTTTGTTTGCCGAGATAACTTCTCGCAATGTTGGTAAACCGGTTGCTATTTTTCTTGATGGAACGCCAATTAGTACCCCGGTTGTTAATGAATCAATTACTGATGGCAAGGCTGTTATCTCCGGGACATTTGATTTGCTTGAAGCTAAAACTTTATCCAATCGTTTAAATGCGGGGGCCTTACCAGTCCCGATTAACTTAATTAGTCAACAAACAGTTGGTGCCAGTTTGGGTTCGGATAGCTTGCAAAAGAGTTTATTTGCCGGATTAGTTGGATTTCTGGCGGTAATAGTTTTTATGGTTGTTTATTATCGTCGGCCAGGGCTTTTTGCTAGTATTTCTTTGATAATTTATGGCGTCATTGTTTTGACCGTTTTTAAATTGGTTCCTGTCACTGTAACTTTATCGGGTGTTGCCGGTTTCATTTTATCTCTTGGCATGGCCGTTGATGCAAATGTTTTGATTTTTGAAAGATTAAAAGAAGAGTTAAAAACCGGAAAGCCATTAGCCACGGCTATTGATGAATCTTTTCGTCGTGCTTGGTCCGCTATTCGTGATGGTAACTACACAACTTTAATTGTTTGTTTCGTTTTGGCTTGGCTAGGTTCTGGGGTTATTAAGGGTTTTGCTATTACCTTGGGAATTGGTATTTTGGCTAGTATGTTTTCCGCCATGGTTATTACCAAACATCTTTTAAATATTTCCAAGCATTCAGAAAAAAAGAGTTTATGGTGCTATGGTGTTTGTGCCAAAAAAGAAGATAAATAAATAAACAGACAAGAAAATATGAATTTACCAATTATAAAATATCGTTATTGG
Source organism: uncultured Gammaproteobacteria bacterium (assembly GCA_964605975.1). Classification (GTDB taxonomy): domain Bacteria; phylum Patescibacteriota; class Patescibacteriia; order UBA11705; family JABHMO01; genus JBAYHA01. Next base: position 1,754 of record CAZSER010000022.1, on the reverse strand, counting down.
TGGTTGACAATTTCGGCCGTTATTTTTGGCTTAGCGATTTTAATGTTATTGATTTTTGGACTTAAGCCGGCAATTGATTTTACGGGAGGGAGTTTAATGGAGATTACTTTTAACCAGCAAAGACCGGAAATTTCAGAGTTTAGACAACAATTAAAAGAGTTAAATTTTAGTTCTGAGATCATTGTTCAGCCAACAGAAGATAAGGGAATGATTTTGCGTTTCAAGGAAACGGGAGAAGAAAGTCATTTGGCAATTTGGAATAAAATGAATGAACTTTACCCTGATAATTTTATAGAAGAAAGATTTGAATCTGTTGGTTCTGTTGTTGGTAGTGAGATGAAAACAAAGGCAATTTATTCCATTATTGTTGTTTCTATTGCCATTATTATTTATATTGCTATTGCTTTTCGCAAAGTTTCCTTTCCTGTGGCTTCTTGGAAATATGGGACATTTGCCATAATTTCTTTAATTCATGATATTACTGTTACAGCTGGAGTTTTTGCGTTATTAGGTAAATTTGCTGGTATTGAAGTTGGACTACCCTTTGTGGCCGCTTTATTGACGGTTTTGGGTTATTCTGTTAATGATACTATTGTTATTTTTGATCGAGTAAGAGAAAATTTAGGAAGAGTTACCAAGACCGATTTTGCGGGAATTGTTAATCGAAGTGTCAATGAAACAATGAGTCGTTCCATTAACACCACTTTAACGACATTAGTCACCTTGGGAGCTATTTATTTATTTGGTGGAGATTCAATTAAATATTTTGCTTTGGCGTTGATTATTGGTATTTTCCTTGGTGCGTATAGTTCTATATTTGTAGCCAGTTCGTTATTAGTTGTTTCCGAAGAAAAAAGCAGGAACAGAAAGTAAAAATAAATTTTTAGTAAGATGAAAAAAGCAGGGGATAGTTCCCTGCTTTTTTATCTAAAATTAAACAAATTATTATTTTTTAGGCGAAAAAATTCAACTGTTGACATTGTTGTAAAATAATGATAATATAAAGTCATTAATAATAGTTAATTGAGTGATAATAAGCTTGTCGGTTATTTAAAGAGATATGGAATCAAAACTAAATTTTCAAGAACTGTTCCAATCCTTGTTGGGTAAGTTATCAACCAGAGAACAAGAAGTTCTCAGAAATCGTTTTTATTTAACCAAGGATTTAGAAAAAAGATTAACGCTCAAAAAAATTGGTGATGCTTATAATATTACCAGAGAAAGAGTGCGTCAAATTGAGAGAGAAGCAGTTCGTAAGGTTGTTGAATTAGCAGAGGCTCAGGAATATTCTGAGATATTAAAAGAAATGGAGCTGGCTTATTTAAACTATTTAGAAAAAAAGGGAGGATTAGTTCGAGAAGATGTTTTAGTAGATGATTTTATTTCTCAAAATTTTGATTTTGAAAATTTACATACCAATTCATTTTTATTTGTTTTGGATAATATTTTCCAATCAACTGAAAAAGTTTTTACTCATGATTCTTTCTATCCTGTTTGGAAAAAATCAGAATTGTCTTTAGAAACGGTTTTGGATTGGTTGCAGAAAGTAGAGAATGAACTTTTGGCCCAAAAAAAGCTATTGAAACACGAAGAAATGCTGGGTTTGGCCAAAGAAAAATTAAATGATGATTTGCGAAAATATTTTGATCTATTAAAACAAAAACATGAGCTAGAAGATGAAAGAGCCTTTTTGGAATCATATTTGCATGCACCTGCTAGAATGGAAAAAAATATTATTGATGAATGGGGATTAT
>CAZSER010000021.1:0-11804 GCA_964605975.1 uncultured Gammaproteobacteria bacterium | reverse complement strand
GAGTTTTTTAGAGAAATATAATCCGGATCAGTTTGAAATTTTAGGTGCAAATCGTGGCGTTGACCAAGACGTTAATAAAATTTATGGGCGTGGTTCTTATGTTAATGGGAAAGAAACCTTCAAAAGAATATTTGTAAGGCACAAGAAAAAATAGTATGGAAAATAATACTTCACTAGCCATTTTTGAAGCGCATAAAATTCGTCGGTATTTTGATGAAAAAACAGAAACATGGTATTTTTCGGTTGTTGATGTGATTGTCGCGCTTACACAAAGTGATAATCCTCAAGTTTATTGGCGTGTATTAAAAAAACGCTTGATAGACGAAGGTTCGGTTGAAACCGTTACAAAATGTAACGGTTTGAAAATGATGGCTCAGGAGAGCAAAAGGACAGAGCTGTTTTTCGTTTAATAATGAATAAAGATTATGTCATATATCTATTTAGATGAATCGGGAGATTTGGGATTTGGCGAAAGATCAAGCCGTTGGTTTATTTTGACCATTGTATTCACCGGCAATCATCGTAAAATTGAAAAATGCGCCAAAAAAGTCCACCAAGGATTAAAAAAGAAGTATAAAAAAATAAGCGAATTACACGCTTATCACGCCGATGAAATTACCAGAAAAAGGGTTTTAAAATTATTGTCTGAGACTGATGATCTCAAGATTTTGTCAATTGTTTTAAATAAGAAAAAAGTCTATACGGATTTGCAAAATCAAAAACCTTATTTATATAATTATACCGCCAACATTTTGTTAGACAGATTGCACAACAAAAATGTTTTAAAAGCTGATGAAAAAGTTTTAATTTGCATTGATCAACGGGAAACAAATAAGTTTTTGAAAAAGAATTTTGAGGAATATTTGAAAATAAATTTGAATGGAAAAATAAAGAATCATTTTGAAATAAAAATAAAGGCGTCTCATACTGAGAAATGTTTGCAGGTGGTAGACTTTATTTCGTGGGCAATTTTTAGAAAATATGAAAGAGGCGATTATGAATATTATGAGATTATTAAAAACAAGATAATTGAAGAAAATTTACTTTTCCCGTAAAAAGAAAAACCCCTCGCTTTGACGGAACGCCTTACGGTATTCCAACGCGAGAGGATTTACTTTCAATTTAAGTATAACAAAATTTGTCCATAGTGTCAAATTAAAATTCAATAGCAAAATTTTATGAAAACAACTTTAAAAACCGATATCACCGTCAAAGATATTTGCGAAGGTTTTGTTTATAATGAACTCGAAGGCAAGGGTTTATTCGGTTTATCGGGAAAATTGACGATTCAACCGGAATACCAACGAAATTATATTTATGCTTCTGATGGTGGCAAAAAAGAAATGGCAGTTATTGAATCGGTTTTAAAAGGATATCCGATTGGTTTAATTTATTTTAACAAAGTAGCAAAAGATAATTTGGAAGTTTTGGATGGACAACAACGAATTACCAGTCTTGGGAGGTTTGTGACCGAGAAATTTGCTGTTAAAGATGAAAATGGAATGGAGCAATATTTCAGCGGTATGGCCAAGAATAAGCGAGACATGATTTTAGAAACGAAGTTGCTCATTTATGAGTGCGAAGGAACAGAAAGTGAAATAAAAGAATGGTTCAAAACCATAAATATTGCCGGTGTACCTCTTAATAACCAGGAATTATTAAATGCGGTTTATTCCGGTACTTTTGTAACTCTCGCCAAAGAAGAGTTTAGCAACAGTCAAAATTCCAATATCCAAAAATGGAGCGCTTATATTTCAGGAACTGTAAATAGACAAGATTTTTTAGAATGTGCGTTGGAATGGGTAAGCAAAGGTAATGTTGGAGAATATATGAGTCGTCATCGTTCTGACAAAAATATTAATGAATTGAAAAAATATTTTAATACGGTTATCGATTGGGTTTCCAGCGTATTTACTGATGTTGAAAGCGAAATGCGAGGATTGGAATGGGGGCGATTATATGAAGAGTATCACAAAAAATCTTATGATCCGAAAAAAGTTTCCGCCGAAGTTCATAAACTTTATGCCGATCCTTATATAAAAAATCGCAAAGGTGTATTTGAATATATTTTGGGTGGTTCGGTTGACAAAAAATTACTTGAAATTAGAATTTTTGACGAGGCAACCAAGAAAGAGATTTATACAATACAAACCACAGAAGCAAAAAGAAATAAGGAATCAAATTGTCCGCTTTGTGCTGTGGGGCATGAAGCAAACAAAGAAAAAATTTGGAGTTTAAATGAAATGGATGCTGATCATGTAACAGCTTGGAGTCGAGGAGGAAAAACGGAACGAAAAAATTGCCAAATGTTATGTAAAACACATAACAGAGCAAAGGGTAATAAATAATAAAAAAAGTAAAAATATAAAGATTAAATATGCCAAAATTTTCTATAAATTTAGTGACATGGAACGGCGAACGATTTATTGATGGTTGTTTGCATTCCGTTTTGGCGCAAACCTTTAAGGATTATGCCGTTTTGATTATTGATAATGGGTCAACGGATGGAACAATTTCTTTGATAGAAGAGAGCTTTCCGCATCTAAAAATAATCAAACATAAAGATAATTTGGGTTTTGCCAAGGCACATAATCAAGCGATTCATTGGTCAGATTCCGAATATGTAATTTGTTTAAATCAAGATATTATCTTGGAGCCAAATTTTTTGCAGTTAGCTAGTGATTTTTTGGATCGTAATGAAAAAGTTGGAGCTATTACCGGAAAAATTCGCCGTTTGGATGATAATCAGCCAACGAACTATTTGGACACGGTCGGTCTAAAAATCATGAAAAATTTTCGGGTTATTGATCAAGGAGCAGGAGAAGTTGATGAGGGCCAATACGATGTTTTTGAAGAAGTTTTTGGTGTTAGCGGATGTATTCCTGTTTATCGTCGGCAGGCTTTGCAATCGATAGAGTTCAAAAAAGAGTTTTTTGATGAAAACTTTTTTAGCTACAAAGAAGATGTCGATTTGTCTTTTCGATTAAGAGCAAGGGGGTGGCAAATTTGGCGAGTTCCTTCCGTTATTGCTTATCATGCGCGAACGGTAGCTTCTCCTCTGGAAAAAATGAGCTCTTGGCAACTAGCCAAAGTTCAACGAAAAAGATCAGGGTTTGCTAAATTTTATTCTTATCGGAATCATCTTTATTTTTTGAAAAAATGTTTACCTTCTTTTTCGTTATTTGTTTTTTTGTATGAATTTTTGAAAGGTTTTTTTCTTTTAATTACCGAACCAAAGATATTTTTTCGTTCTTGGAAGGGGTATTTTCGAGATCGGGAGATTTTAAAAGAAAAGCGAAAAGTTATTTATGGTAATTTGATGGTTAAATTAGAAGATTTAAAAGCTTGGTGGCGGAATTAATTTCAAAATTATGAAACTTTCTATTGTTATTCTGAATTATAAAAGTAAGGGTTTAGTCAAAAACTGTTTAAAGGCGATTAGCGAGTCTAATAATTTGCCCGAAACGGAAATTATTGTTGTTGATAATGATTCAAGAGATGGGATAGAAGAGATGATGGCGGAAAATTTTTCTCATCTCAAATTTATTCAAACGGGTGCTAATTTAGGAATGGGTGGCGGTACAAATATTGGATTAAAAAATTGTTGCGGTGAATATGTTTTAATTTTAAATCCTGATATTGTGGTTTTTGAAAATTCTTTGACGGAGATGTTGCAATATTTGGAAGAAAATCCCCAAATTGGTCTTCTTGCCCCAAAACTGTTAAATCCTGATGGGACATTACAGCACACTTGTTATCGCTATCATAACTTTTTGACTCCTTTTTGTCGGAGAACTTTTTTGGGTAAATCTTCTTTTGGACAAAAAGAGTTGGCTAGATTTTTGATGCATGATTATGATCATGCCGAAGTAAGAGAGGTTGATTGGCTTCAAGGTTCTTGTCTGTTAGCGCGTCGAGAGGTTTGGCAAAAAGTAAACTATTTTTCGGAAGAATATTTTATGTATTTTGAGGATACGGATCTTTGTCGAAAAATTAAAAAAGAAAATTTACAGGTGGTTTATTTTCCTGAAACGGCGGTAATTCATTTTCATCGTCGACAATCGGCAGGGTCGATTTTTCAGATGATTAGAAATAAACTTACTTGGATTCACTTTCGCAGTTGGTTGAAATATGAATTTAAGTGGAGAAAGTTATCTTAGGTTTTAAATTATTTCTTTATAAAGTTTAAAATCCCAAGTTGAAATTTGGGATTTTTTCTATTATAAAAAAGGTGTTTGATGTTTTTTAAAAAAACAGTGTAGATTAAAATTTTTTCAATTTATGCTATAATCAAAATATGAAATTTATAAAAAAACACAAAGCACAAATAAACAAACAAAATCTTTTATCGGGATTAAAGGAGTCTGTTCCTGTTCGCCAAAAATCAAAAAGGGTGTTTGGTTATTTTTTGCATTTTTTGCCTTATCTAGTGGTTTTTTCTTTTGGTGCAATTATTTTACTGATTTTGGTTTTACTTAGTGCTTTTTCTCCTTATTACCAAAAAGTTAACTCTGCATATCATTTGGCAATCTCTGGCGCCAATGCGATGAACAAAGCTCAGGCTAAAATCATGGAAACCGATTTTTTTTCGGCGGAAAAAGAACTCAAAACTGCCAATGAAGATTTTGTTAAATCGTTGGAAGATTTGCGAAAAGCGCAAGAGTCGGTGGTTTTTAAATTACCATATTTAAAAACGCAAATTTTTGTTGCCGGAGAAGTTTTACAAAGTGGGGCGGAGATTAGTCAATCTCTCATTCCGCTAACTTCTTTAGGAGCAAAAGTTGAAGATGTTTTTCGAGATAAAGAATTTTCATGGAAAAATTTATCACCAGAAAAAAAGGTTGTTTTGTTGGGACTGTTAAAAGAATCAACGGATGATTTTCGTCGAGCGCATGGTGATTTTGAAAATATAAATGAACGATTGGTTAATTTAAAGAAAAACTATCCACAAACAGTTTTTTCGGAAGTTATTGATAAAATGGCCATTGGTGTTCCTTTATTGCAAAAAACTTTTTCGGGGTTGCTTTTAGCGGGGGAAATTCTACCAGAAATAAGTGGTTTTGATGTTTCCAAAAATTACTTATTACTGTTTTTGAATAATCGAGAAATTCGTCCGGGCGGTGGTTTCATCGGCACCTATGGTGTTTTGTCTGTAAAGGATGCAGAAATTAAAAGATTGGAAATTGATAATATTTACAATTTTGATAAATTAGCAGAAAAAAATCAGAAAATTGAACCACCAAAACCAATCAAAGAGTATTTAAAGATGGATAGTTGGTATTTACGAGATAGTAATTGGTCTCCTGATTTTGCTATAAGTTCACAAAAAGTTTTAGAGTTTTATCGGTTACAAGGAGGAATGGAAAAAATGGATGGAGTTTTGGCTTTTACGGTTACTGTTATTGAGGAGTTAATGCGATTGATAGGGGATATTGAAATTCAAGGTCTTAAATTTACCGCTGATAATTTTTATGATGTTTTGCAATATGAAGTTGAATATGGCTATGCCAAAAGAGGAATTGCTTTTGAAAATCGCAAGGATATTATCAGAGATTTAACGGCCATAATTATTAGTCGCGTGGAAAATTTTTCTTTGGATAAGATTTTAGAAATTTATGAAATTGCCAAAAATGGTGTCGTAAATAAAAATATTTTAGCTTATTCAGTTAATTCTGGTTTGCAAAAAAAGTGGGAAGATTATGGTCTTGCCGGAAGAGTATTAACTGCTGATGATGATTATCTTTTGGTTGTTGATGCTAACTTGGCCGCGCTCAAAACTGATGCCGTGATGGATCGGACAATTAAATACAATCTAACAGAGCAAGAAGGGAAGTTTTTGGCAAAGTTGGAAGTAAACTACCAGAATAATGGAACTTTCAGTTGGAAAACTACGCGATATCGAACTTATTCAAGATATTATTTACCCCAAGGGGTGCGAATTTCCGAAGTTAAGGTCGGGGAAAAAGTTTTAAAACCAGAAGAATATGATTTTGCTGAAGATTTGCAAAAGAATTTTGTAGGATTCTTTTTTGAGGTTGAGCCAAAAACAACTAAAACTATCTCTATTATTTATTCTTTACCGGATCGGTTATTTGAGAAATATCAACAGAGTAATCAATATAAATTAAATATTCAAAAACAGTTGGGATTAGAAAAGATTAATTTACAACTGAATTTTGATTTCGAGAAGAAACCGAAAAGTTTAGTTAATTTAAACTTATTGAATGATACTGTGTTGACTCAGGTTTTAGAAATGACGCAGGATCAAAATTTTCAAGTTTCTTTTTGATTTTAATTCTTTTTAAAAAAAGAGGGGGGAGCCTCTCTTTTTATTTAAAATAGGCGTTTTATTTAAACTTTGGAAAAAAATATTTTTCATGTTAAAATCTAAGGGCATTTTATTTAATAGAGTTTAATTTTTCTGTAAAAATGTACGTTTCTCTTCACACTCATAGCCATTACAGTTTACTTGATGGTTTATCGCAAATTAAGCATTTGGTCAAAAAGGCCAAAGACTGTGGTATGCCGGCAATTGCCTTAACCGATCATGGTGTTATGCACGGCATTATTGAGTTTTATCAAAAATGCCAAGAGGCGGGAATAAAGCCAATTATTGGAGTTGAAGCATACATTGTTGAAAACAGACACAAAAAAGAGTTTGGAGAAGAAGATCGATTTCATATAATTTTATTGGCCAAAAATTTTACTGGTTATATGAATTTAATTCAACTGACCAGTTTGGCACACTTGGAAGGTTTTTATTATAAACCAAGAATTGATTGGGAAATTTTGCAAAAATATTCCGAAGGCTTAATTGGCTTATCCGCTTGTTTGGCGGGGGAAATTCCCAGAGCTATTGAAAAGAACTTTTCTGATCAGAAAATTGAGGAAATAATTAAAAGGTATCAGACTGTTTTTGGTGAAGAAGATTTTTATTTGGAGGTACAACATCATCCAGGAATTCCTCGCCAGTTGGAAGTTAATAAGAAAATTATTGAATTAGGAAAAAAATTAAATATTCCAATCGTGGCTACTAATGATTCTCACTATACTAACTCGGAAGATGCGGAAGCACAGGATGTTTTACTTTGTTTACAAACGAAAAAAACCATGAATGATACGGACAGAATGAGTTATTTAGGAGTGGATTTGTCTTTGTTGACTCCAGAACAGATGGCCAATAACTTTCGAGATAATCCTGAGTTTTTGAGTAATACCTTGGCCGTTGCCGAAAAATGTAATGTTGAAATCCCTTTGGGGCAAATTCAACTACCTTATTTTGAAGTTCCGAAAGGTTTGACGGATTATCAATATCTTTGCCAGTTGGTTTTTGATAATTTACCAGAAAGATATGGTTTTAATAAAGATAATCAGGGTTTAAGTGAAAAAGAAAAATCAATTATTGAGAGAGTTGAGTATGAGTTGAGTGTTATTGAAAAAACGGGGTATGCCTCTTACTTTTTGATTGTTCAAGATTTTATAAATTGGGCCAAAAACAATCAAATTGTGGTTGGCCCGGGTCGTGGTTCAGCTGCTGGTTCGGTGGTCGCTTATTTACTTAAAATTACGAATTTAGATCCGTTGAAATATGACCTTCTTTTTGAAAGATTCTTGAATCCGGATCGTATTTCAATGCCCGATATTGATACTGACTTCGCTGATGAAAGACGAGATGAGGTTTTGCGTTATGTCGAAGATAAATATGGAAAAGATCATGTTTCTCAAATTATTACTTTTGGAACGATGGCGGCCAGGGCTGCGGTTAAAGATGTTGGTAGAGTTTTGGCGATGCCTTATAATTTTTGTGATCAGATTTCCAAACTGATTCCGATGGGTTTTTCTCTGGATGAGGCGTTAGTTGAGTGTAGCGAGTTAAAGGATTTTTATGAAAATAATGATGATGCCAAAAGATTAATAGATTTTGCCAAAAAATTGGAAGGAGTAGCTCGTCATGCTTCGACACATGCTTGTGGCGTGGTTATTACTCGTGAACCGTTAACGAAATACTGTCCTGTTCAGTTTGCCAGAGATAAAGAAGGCGCGATTGTGACGCAATACTCTTTGCATCCGGTAGAAGATTTAGGATTGTTAAAAATGGATTTTTTGGGTCTAAAGAATTTAACAATTATCGAAAAAGCACGAGAAATCATCGAAAAAATTCACCAAGTCAAAATAGATATTGATAATTTACCATTAAACGATCAAAAAACTTTTGAGCTTTTTCAGCGCGGAGCGACGACGGGTGTTTTTCAATTTGAGTCGAGTGGGATGAAAAGATATTTGAAACAATTACAACCGGGGGTTTTTGAGGATTTAATTGCTATGGTCGCTTTGTATCGTCCGGGGCCATTAAACTCAGGAATGGTGGATGAGTTTATCGCCAGAAAACATGGATTAAAGGAAATTTCCTATTTGCATCCAATCATGGAAACGGCATTAAAAAACACTTACGGTGTTATTGTTTACCAAGAACAGGTCATGCAACTGTCAAAAGATATGGCTGGTTTTAGTGGTGGACAAGCGGATACTTTGCGTAAGGCTATGGGTAAAAAAAATGCGGAGTTAATGGAAAAGATGAAAAAAGATTTTTTACAAGGATGTTTGCAAAAAGGAATTGAGGAAAAGGTTGCTTTGGAAACATTTAATGGGATGGAGAAGTTTGCTGAATATGGATTTAATAAATCACACGCCGCTTGTTATGCTTTAATTGCTTATATTACCGCCTATTTCAAAGCTAATTATCCAGCGGAATTTATGGCTTCGTTATTGACTTCTGATCGTCATGATATGGATCGGGTAGCGATTGAAATTGATGAATGTAAACAGATGGGAATAGAAATTTTATCGCCAGATATTAATGAAAGTTTTTCAACTTTTACGGTTGTAGCAGAGTCTTTGAAAACGAATAATCCACGAATTAGATTTGGTTTGAATGCTATTCGTAATGTTGGTGAAAATGTGGCCAAGGAATTAATTCATTCTCGCAAAAACAGTGGAAGTTATCAATCTTTGGAAGATTTTTTATGTCGGCAGGGCTCGACTGTTTTGAACAAAAAATCAGTGGAAGGCTTGATTAAAAGCGGTTCTCTGGATAAATTTTTTGATCGGGGAATTCTAATGGAAAATGTTGAAAAGTTATTAGCTTTTATCAAAGAATATGAAACCGCCAAAAATAATCGTCAGGCAGATATTTTCAGTTTGGGAAAAGAAAAGGGTGTCACAGAAATACCAAAATTAAATTTAAAAACAACAAATACCGTTTCCCAAAATGAGATTTTATCATGGGAAAAAGAGTTTTTAGGGTTGTATGTCTCCGAACATCCATATAATAGTTTTGCTCCCAAGTTAGAACCCGAAGTTTTGTCTATTGAAAAGGTGTTAAATGTTGTTAAAAATGAGGAAGTTGTTCGTGTGGGCGGTGTGATTTCTGCCACCAAAAAAATAATGACCAAAAAGGGAGAACCGATGCTTTTTGTCACATTAGAAGATTCTGTAAATAGTTTGGAATTTTTGGTTTTTCCTAAATTATACAAAGAAAAAGAGGGACAATGGGAAGGTGCTACTTTGGCGGTAGTAGAGGGTGCTTTATCAGAAAAAGATGGAGAAAGTAAGCTTTTGGCAAATAAAGTTTGGTTTGTGACCGAAAATAATTTGGAGATGATTGTTCAAGAACTAAAAAGCACCCCTAAGTCAAATCAAGAAAAGCGTCGTTTTTTTGCCAATGAAAAAAATTTAGAAGATGTTTCTCGACCCAAGATATATTCCGGACAAATTATTATTAAGTATCCAAAGGGAGCAACAAAAGAGTTTGCTGGCAAGGTAAAAAGTTTATTTATTTCTTTGCCGGGGAAAAGACAGGTAATTTTAAAAATAGATGATAAATTAATAAAAACTGATTTTCAAATTGATAGTTCCAAGGAAGCTCTTTCGCAAATTGAGGCCGTTTTTGGTCCGAATTCAATTTATTTAAGGTAATGTGATATAATAGTGGTATAATAAAAGAACAATAGAGTAATTGAACATCTCAATTTGTCATTTCGAATGTAACGGAGAAATCTCAAATTGGGAAAATTGTAAACTGCAAACGGGAGATCTCTCCACTCGTTCACTAATGCTTACTCCGAAATAACAAGGAAGAAAAAGGCATACAGGTGCGTTGCTTAGTCGAGATGTTAACTGTTTAAAAATAAAAAATAATTATTGACAAAGATAAAACAGACAATTTTTGACTCGGATCAATTTTTTGAAAAAGTAATAGAAAAAAATTTTAGATTGACCAGTGATAAAATTGTTTAGTTTCAATAATATGTATATAAAAAGAAATTCCATGGTTAATGAAAATTATAAAAGTTTATTGTTTGGGTTTGTCGCTGTTATGGTTATTATTATCGGATTGATTTTGTTTTTTTCTACCGGTAAGGCAATTATCAGTGTTGTTGCCAAGTCGGAAGATGTTTCGACGGAATTTATTATTGATGTTAGTGCTGATGGAGGAGGTATGAATATGGTTAATGGAATGATTTATGAAACGGAAGTGGAGGGAACTATTTCAGGTGAAGCAACGGGAATAAAATCTTTAGATTCTGGAAATATCGGCAAGGTGACTTTAATTAATAAACGAGCCGAAAACCAAGTTTTGATTAAAACTACCAGACTACAAACACAGGAAGGTGTTTTATTACGACTTACAGATAGAGTCGAAATTCCCGCAAATGGATCAATAGAGGCTTCCGTTTATGCGGATAATCCCAGTGCTTTTACTGAACTTTTACCAACCAGTTTTGTTATTCCTGGTTTGGCAGAAAATTTGCAGGACAAAGTTTATGCTGAAAGCAAGTCGACGATTAAACCAACGGGTAATACACAAAAAGCCATTGATCAAGCTGATATTACGAGAGTAAAAGAAGAATTAACGGAAATTTTATATGAAAAAGCGATTGACAAGGTCAAACAAAATCAAAACAATCTTGATTTGGTTATGCTAATAGTCAAAAAAGAAGAATTATCAAGTAAGGCCGATGCAGAGGTTGGTTCGATACGAGATTCTTTTGAGTTAGGGATGAAAATAAAAGTAGCTATTTTGGGAATTGAAAAACAAAAACTACTCTCTTTGGCAGGAGAAAATTTAAAAAACTCTTTGAATAAAGGATTAGACTTGCAAAATATTTCTGCTGACAAATTTACTTATAATATCCAAGCTTATGATCCTTCTGCCAAAACAGCCAAAGTAAAGGTTTATGTTGAGGGGCAGGCATCAGTAAAAGCGGATAATCAAATTTTTGAAAAATCAAAACTAGCAGGGTTGAGTCCAAAGGGCGTTGAACTTTATCTTTCTAACTTTGAACAAATTGAATCGGTCAAGGTTGAACTTTCTCCTTTTTGGATTGGTACTGTTCCGAAATCTCCCGATCATGTAGAAATAGTTGTTGCGCAAATGAAATAATTTCATTGTAATAATATTGATTAAAATTGTCTGTTTGGATAAAAATTAATTGTACCTAATTTAAATAAAGTTAGTGAAATTTTAGATTTAAATAAAAGAATGGTAAAAAGAATAAAAGTTTTTTGTAAAAAGGTAGAGATTTTTAACTGAATGTCCATGTTTAGGAACATGGATTTTTCTTTTTTATTGAAAGGCTGAACTCTTTTTCTCGTTATATAGATTTTTTTAATCATTATGGAAAGTTAATCTATTTTGGGAACGATTAAATATTATCAGTAAAGATTGACAGATTGGCTGTAATTTTATAAGATATAAATTCCCTGATTATTTGGGGTTTGTTCATTAATTATTGGAGGAAGCC
>CAZSER010000020.1:0-12049 GCA_964605975.1 uncultured Gammaproteobacteria bacterium | reverse complement strand
GAAAAAGATAGAAAAACAGCAAACAACATCCCGAACAAAAAAAGTCTTTTATTTTTGTTGTTCATATAATCATTATTTTAAAACATTTATAAGATTTTCTATGATAAAAGTGGACAAAAAGTAGGCAGATAAACAGACAATCAAACCTCCGACACTATTAACTATTGATTTCTTGGCATTTATAACTTTTTGTGGATCTCCCCCCGCCAACATCCAAGAGAAACCGGCCTTTACCATTAAAATTAGAAAAACAACCCCCAAAAAACCCAACACTGTGCCAACCACTTTACCAACAATCGAAACTGGCTCAATTGTGCCTGTCTTTAAACCTCCATTATTGGCCATTAAATCAACCACCCCTTTTGCCGTGTTGGCAGCAGCTGATTCAGACGCTTCTTGAGCAGCTGATTCAGACGTTTCTTGATTTGAAGGTGGTTCTTCGGCAAAAATTGACAAGGGGATAAAAAAACAACCTAATAAAACAAATATTAAAAATTTTTTCATATGATTAAAATCTATTCACAAGTTATAATTTACCGGATATTGTCCAAAGATACCCAGTGATTCCGGCGGCCAAAAAAGTAATAATAAACCCTAATGTTGCTTGAACTAAAATTTTAACCGCTTTTTCTTTGTTATTAGAATTTCCCTCACCGGTAAACCACAAAATACCACCATAAAAAATTAAGCAGAAAAAAATTATACCCAACAAACCATAAACTGTCCCCAAAATCTTACTGACCATATTAATTGGAGTCTTATCAGAAACTAAAGAAAAACTCTGTCCTTGTCCTGAAGCTAAATTCATGGCATCATTAAACATTCCTGCATTAACAAAATTGCTGGGGAATAAAGGACTCAGCAAAAACATTACCAATAAAAATTTAACTACTAAATTTTTCATACATTCGGCAAAAAATAAGTAATCTTATTTTTTGCCGAATACAGGCAACTTAAGTTGCCTGCGAAAAATTTTAATCCAAAGAAGTTCCGCCCTCAGTGCTCGTTGCTGTTATTAAACTTTCAAAGACAAAACTAGTAATAGCATAAGATAATAAGATAATGGCTAACCCAACAATTCCGGCCATAATATATTTACGAGCATCGGCCATTTTTTCATCACTTCCACCGGAAGTCATGTACTTAAATCCTCCAATCAAAACGATAATTAAAGCCACAACTCCCAAGAAAGTAAGAGCCACTTTGATTAAATTACCAATTGTACCTCTTAGATCAGCCCCACCTAAACCTGTGTTTGGAGCGACAGCATTAAGACCAAAAGGATCACTCTCCGCCACTTGAGCAAAGGCAGGAAGAACAAACGAACCAAACATCAAGACAAAAATGGCGATTTTGGCCAACTTTGTCCAGTTAATTGATTTGAACATGTTTTTTATTATTATTTATTATTTGTTATTTATTTTAATTTTTTATCAAAAAAGCTTAAGGATATATTTCACCAACATAGCACTAGATAAAATAATTACCATTCCCAAAAAAGCCATCGCCATTGCTTTCTGTGCTTTCTTTACTTTTGTCGGTTCTCCCAAAGAAGTCATCCAAATTATACCACTATAAAAAAAGATAAGCAAAGAAAAAACACCCACCAATTCCATGATTCTCTGAATAAATAAACCAAGAAAACCACCAACAGAACTACTAGCACCAGAAATACTCTCGTCGGCCTTATAAAATTCAGGGTCATCAAATGTTTTTGATATTCCCGAAATCGCCTTATCCAAGGTTTCCTCGGCCAAGACAAAATTAATGCCCCCCAAAAAAATTAATAATAAAATAAAACTAAATAAAAAAAATTTTTTCATATTATTTTTAATCAACCTTGCCAGATAAAACTTTTAATAAAACTCTAATAATCGCACCAGAAAAAACCACCAAAAATAAACCAATAACTGCTTTAACCAAGGCAGATTTTGCTTCGTTTATCTTGGAAGAATTACCCCTAGCTATCATCATTTTTATTCCACTAAGGACAAAGACAATCAATGCCAAAATACCAGAAAAACCCAAGATCAAAGAACCAACATTGCCAATCATTTTTTCTACCGAACTTAAATTACAAGTAGAAATGTCCGCATCACCTCGACACTCAATAGGTACCAATGTCCACTTTTCGGCTGATTCAGCTCCACCTTCCTGAGCAAAAGCAACACCAAAATATCCAAAAAAGAAGAACAAAACACCCAGAAAAATAACTATTTTTTGTCTAACTTTTTTATTCATAAAATTATTGAACTTCCGGTTTATTAAATATCGAATAGTTAACCTTATCGACGGCAATTGACAAAACCTCTCGTTCTTCCTTGTAATCTCCGGAAACAAAACTATCAATCATCTCCGAAAACCCTTTTTCCGCTAATCCGGGATCGTACCCACGATACCAACTTGAAGCGGTAAGAAGCTGTTCTGCCGAGGGGGCTAAAATCTCACTTTCCAAGGCCTTATTAATTAATTTCGTTGATCTCAAAGCCGGGAGTTTGTTGTTTTGTGTTAAAAACTGACTGATATTTCCTTCCTCGGTAATAAATTGCAAAAAATCCCAAGCATGATTAACGGCTTTTGATTTTTTGGAAACAACTTGCATCCAATAACTAGCATAATTTATTTTTTGACCTTCTCCGACCTGAGGAACCTTGGCAACAGAAAAATTGAGTTTCGGTGACTTCATCTTTAATTGATTATAATGATACATATAACCAAAAAGATACCCGACTCTACCCTTAGCAAAAGCATCTACTGAATTATCAAAACTGGCATCCCAAGAATAACCTCGTAAACTGGGAGTAGTAAATTGTGTATAAAACTGCAAGGCACTTAATCCTGGTAAAATATCCGGTGAACTATCCCCCAAATTTGGCATCTTGTTAAAAACGGCATAACCATTACTATCAACCATCGGAGTTAAATTTTGCATCATTAACAAAGATAAAATATCAAAATATCTTTCAACATTTCTAGATAAACCAAGCGCTGTTCCCGAAATCAAAAGCTGTTGTGTTTCAGGATCTATCTTTGTAATTTTTTCGACATGAGAGACAAAATCTTCCCAGTTTTGTGCCGGTTCAGGAATTCCTGAATTATTTAAAATATCCTTATTGTAAAACATTACTAATGTTTCCATCGCCAAAGGGATCCCCCAAACCTTTTGTTTGTTATCAGCCTCATCAGTCATTACCATTTCTTTGGCTACAACATCCAAAAATTGTCTCCTTGCCTGAGCCGGAGTAATTGAATTTCGAACATCAAAAAGATAAACTTCTTCTTTCTTTACTGTTCCCGTTGTAGTTTTTACCGGGATTTTAATTATTTCAGGAACAGGAATAAGTTTACTTTTGTATTTCAACATCCAACTATTGTGAATAGTGAAAATATCTGGACCACGATCCTCTGCCAGTGCCTCCAATAATGCTTTTTCATACTCTTCATAACGAAATTTGCGATATTCGATTTCGACATTAGGATGCCTAGCTTGATAAGCATTTATCAGAGATTCCACATTATCTTCATTTTCCCAAATACTCCACCAACGAATTTTTTGGGATTTATAAGCCTCCTTGGCCTCAGCATCTCCACCCTTGGAACAAGCACTCAAAGAAAAAACTATCGTAATCAATAAAACAGTCCCAAAAACGTTTTTTATTTTTTTTCGCCAACTCATAATTTTGTTTTTATTTAAAATTGTCCAAATTCAACTCCTTTAAATAGCTCTTGAACTCTTTGTTTAAATCTTTTCTGCGTAAGGCTAACTCTATATTGGCTTTTAGGTATCCTATTTTACTCCCGGTATCGTAATATAACCCATCAATTTTTTTGGCATAAATTGATCTTTTTTTCATTAATTTAAAAATTCCATCTACCAACCATAACTCTCCCCCTTTACCTAACTTAGTATTTTCTAAAGCATCAAAAATATCGGGGGTCAAAATAAACCCCCCTAGCGACGCTAATGTTGATGGTGCCTTTTGTGGGCCCGGCTTTTCGACTAAATTTTTAACTTGATAAATATCTTTTTGGACTTCTATTCCATCTATAATTCCATACTTATCCGTATCAGCTCGATCAACTTCATAGCCAGTTAAGACTGGTTCTTCAAATTTTTCATAAACATCCATTAACTGGCGAAGTTGTGTTTTCTCTTTGGTATAAAAAAACTCATCCCCCCACATTACAGCAAACGGTTCATCTTTATCGATTAAATGCTTTGCACACAAAACCGGTGTTCCATTGCCATAAGGTCCCTTTTGCCGAACATAAATAAAATTCGCCATGTCGGCAATTCTTTTGACCTCTTCTCTCATTTCTTCCTTGCCAGATTTTTTTAAAAAATTTTGTAATTCGTAATTATAACTAAAATGATCCTCAACGGCTCTCTTTCCCGACCCGGTCACCAAAATAATAGTTTCTATCCCCGCCTTCACGGCATCTTCGACAACATATTGAACAATTGGTTTGTCAACAACGGGCAACATTTCCTTAGGTTGCGCTTTGGTTGCAGGTAAAAATCTCGTCCCATAACCAGCAACGGGAATAATTAGCTTTTTTACTTTATTAGCCATAAAACGATTAACACCAAATTAGTTGATTTTTAAATAATCCTTGATTCTTTTTAATTTTAGAGCATACCCAATAAAAATTAACATGAAATATAAATTCAAAGCGCCAAACAAAACAAAAAAGATCGCCATCAAAACAAATAAAATTTGCGGATAAATCAAAACCAAAACCCCCATTACCGTCCAAATTATTGCCTGCAAAATAAAGTAAACAATAAACCACACTAGCGTATTTCTAGCGTGAGCATAGAGATTTTCCAAAAAAGCAATCATATTTTTATTTTTATTTATATTGTCTTGATAATTATACCATAACTTTATAAAAACAATAAATATCGCTAACTACTTTTGTTAACATCCCAATAAGTTAATTTTTAAAAAACAAACAAAAAAACATCGGCCACGCAATACCGATGTTTTTATATAATGAAAGCTATTAGTCTCTTTTTTCTTGTGGCTTAGCTTCGCTGACAAAAATAGTTCTGCCTTCGAATTCTTTACCGTTGAACATTTCAATAGCAGCTGAAGCTTCGTTTTCGTTGGAATACTCAACAAAGCCAAATCCTTTGGAACGTCCAGTTTCGCGATCAGTGATGATCTTGACGGAGACAACGCTACCAGCTTGTGAAAAATAGTCTTTGATAGCTTCTTCAGAAGTTCTGAAAGGTAAGCTACCAACAAATAATTTAGTACTCATAATTTAGGGTGCATTTAAAAATTTAAAAGGCTTGTAAGAAGACTTTTTCTCAAGAAACCAGTACCGTCCCCGTTAAGCGTTGCGTCACCAAACGCGGAGTTGTTGTGAGCTTTTTGAAAATTTACACTTACAAATACCATAATCATTATAGCGCAAATTTAGAAAAATGTCAATGGCAGTTGGTAATGTGCACCCATATATTGTATTTTTTGCGAGAATCAAGACAAAAGCAAAAAAGTTAAATCAAAACCAAAAACAGAATAAAAGTTACAGCATTTTAAGCTAATTAAAAAAATAATCATCAAAAAATGATTATCTTTTTAACTCTTCGCTGTTATTCTTCCGAAAAAACACCAAAAAAATCGTCCCGCAAAATTCCTAGCGGTATTTGAGATAAATCATCTTCATTGATTCCCAACCCCAAAAGTTTCATCAAATAAAAAGCGTCCTGCGGTTTACCCAAATAATATCTCAAATTATCTTGAGGATTAACATACCAAGCCCGTCCTCCATTTTCCACTTGTAATAAAATCCTGCCTGCCAACCTTTTGGCAAAATCATTATCAATAATTTTTGTTTGGTCATCGGAAAGAGGATTATATCCGTTTTTTAGTTCTTCAAAATCACCAAAACCATCGCCATCACTATCCTTAGCAAAAGGATTGGTCATTAAAGCCTTTTCTAACTCATCGCTAATACCATCATGATCGCTATCATTTTTGTCCGTACTAAAAAAAGCAAGAGGGATTTTTTGTAAATCAGAACTTTTGATCCCTAATCCAAATTGACGCAAAGCTAAAAAAGCCTTTTCGGGGCGACTCAAAAAATATCGTTGTCCATCCAGAGGATTAACATAATAAGCCTCACCGCGCAACTCCACTCTTAATAAAATCCTACCCAAAAGGTCATCTCTTACTTGTGCATTGGTAGCAAAGCTGGCCACCAAAAAAAAGCAAGAAAAAACAAACAAACCAAGATATTTTATTTTGTACATAGCTATTTTATTTGTTTCTTTTATACCACAAAAATTACTTTTCCCCAAAAAATTACTGGTCTTTTTCTTAAATAATGATAAAGTAAAAATGAAATTTTTTTATAAACTGATTTGTATTATAAGAATGAATACTCTTCAAAAATTGACGGACGAACAACTTGTTCAAGTCGTTTGTCAAAAAGATCAAGAAATGTATGTCGAAATAATTCGTCGATATGATTTTAAATTACGTAACTATTTGCGTCGCTTCGTTGGCAATAACGATGAATTAGAAGATGTTTTACAAGAAACCTTTATAAAGACTTTTCGTAATTTAAACGATTTTGATACTAAAAGAAAATTTTCCTCTTGGATTTATCGCATTACCCACAACGAAGCGATCAATCATCTAAAACGAAAAAGCTTTCTCTCCCTTGATGAACATGACTATGAACTTTTGGATACCAAAGTTGACTTTCAACGAGATATTGACCAGAAACTTCTTACCCAATCTTTGACTACCTCTTTATCAAAACTCAAAGAAAAATATCGATCACCTTTAATTCTGTTTTATCTGGAAGAAAAAAGCTATGAAGAAATCTCCGATATTTTACAACTCCCCAAAAACACCGTCGGCACTCTAATCAAGAGAGGAAAAGAACAACTCAAAAAAATTATTAACCGTACTGAATATGGAAAAAAATAATGAACCAACAACGGAACAAAAAATAATGAACAAAATAAGTTCCGAAAAAATAAAACCTCGATCTAGATATTTTTTCTGGATAAAAAAAATCGGCCTGCGTGGATTTTTGGTTTTTTTTCTGTTGTTGTCGGCAATTTTTCTTTCTTTGACTATTTATCAATCAATCAGCTCTGACAACTTTCATTATCTATCATTTGGATTTCCCGGTTGGAAAGCGTTTTTAGAATCACTACCGATTATTTTTGCCAGTATTACCATATTTTTTGTTATTGCCATCAATATTATAATCAAAAAAAGCAAACTTTTTTATCAAAGACCTTTTTTTCAAATTTCCTTACTAATAATTAGTTTAATAATTATTATTGGCTCAATTTTAAGTTTTTATAATTTAGGTTTTTGGTTAGAAAAAAGATCCCAAGAAAAAAGTATCGAAAAATTTTTGACCAAACCAATTTTTGAACAGACTTTTCAAGCACGAAAACATGGGCTTGCCGGAAAAATAGTTTTAATATCTCGAGAACAAAATCGTTTGGAGTTAGAGACTCCCACAGAAAAAACCATCGTCGACTTTTCTCTGGTAAATAAGCCTATCATCCAAAAAATTCGTCTGGAAGATTTTGTTTTGATTATTGGCAAAAAAAATGCGGATATTTTTATTGCCGAAGATATTAAATGTTTTAATCCGGAAAAAATGCCTATGATAAAAAGAGGGATAAAAAGACATTTTTGTGAACAAAAAACACACCTACCATTACCTCCGGACTGCCATAACTTCAACCAAAAATAAAAACGGTCAAATGACCGTTTTTATTTTTTAATCAAACTTGTTTGCTAATTTCTCCTAAAATATCCAGCGCTAGTTTTTTTTCTTCTTCTTCTGTTAATTTGGAATTAACCATTTCCCTTAAAATAATAATAGCTTGTGCTGGAGATTTTCCTCCTCTGCGCAAAAAGGCCTGAAATTTATCTAATAACATTAATAACAGTTTACTATACAAAAAATTTTTTCCTTCTTTTTCTTTGTTTGGGAAATGGCCATCAATTTCATGGTGTGCCGAAGTAATCGCAATAATCTCCTCCGAAAAATTTTGTTCTCTCAAAAGATCATGCGTCCAATAAACATGCGCCGACCAAAAATCCTTCATCAAGGACTTTTCATCTATTTTTATAGTTGTTTTATTTCTATTTGTTGCTTCAATTACTGTCTGTAAAATTTTTCTCGCATCCGCTGTTGAAAGTTGCCCCTCTGCCACTTTTATCTGTAAAGCCTCTTTTAGCGTAAGTTGCTGAGCAGTTTTACCATTATAATCTCTCTTCTCAAAATTCAAATTAAACAGTTCCACAAAAAGTTGCTGTTCCTCTTCTGAACATCCGACCGGACCAGTTTTACCAATATCATGCACCAAAATACAACTCTTAAACTCTTCCAGAGAAACGCCTAGATCTTTACTACTAATAGCCGTTTTTTCAAAAATTTTAACAATATCTTCCGCATCAAAAAAATGAGAAACTTTTTCCAAAAAATGGCTATCCAACTGCGATAACCTCGCCAAAACTTCATCCGAAATCAACGGCTGACCATTTTTGACAAAAAGTGCTTTGATTTCCTCTTTGTTTTTACCGGCGACCATTACTGGCGTTTGAATTTCTGGTGAGGATTGAAAACCCCCTTCTTTTGGGAACATACTAAAAATCATTATTATTTTTCTAATTTTATCACAAAAAAATGACTTTAACAACAAGCAAAATAACAATAACCACAAGATTATAACTGTTTTTTTAACTCTTTTCTCACTTTTTGAAAATCGGGGAGAATTTCCTTTACTAAACTCCAAAACTGCTTTGAATGATTAAACTCTCGCAGGTGACAAAGTTCATGAACAATAACATAATCCACAATTTCATCCGCCATTTTTACCAACCGAAAACTAAAACTTAGCTTTCCAGAACGGGAACAACTTCCCCAACGACTTTTGGCCTTGGATATAACCACTTCCGAAGGATAAAGTTCCAATTTATGAGCAAAAAAAGCAACTTTATTTTTTATCTTTATTAGAAAATCATCTTTGAGCAAAAACCATTCTGCTTCAGTTATTTCTATTGCTTCCCTCTGCGAGAACCTAATCCAAGCTCTTTTGATCCACTGTTCGTTTTGGTGGAGAAAAGTTAGCGCCTTTTTATTGGAAAATAAAACCGGCTTAGTAATAACCAACTCGCCTTGCCGATTCAAACGCAACGATATTTTTCGAAAAAATCTCCTATTTTTGACAGTTACTGGAATTTTATTTTTTTCTATTTCAAAAAAAATCATACCTTTGGGCTAATAAAAACACCGATTTTCGGTGTTTTTATTTATTATCTATAGAAACTTTTATCTGGTTCTGGATAAAAACTCATTAACTTCAAAAGAATTAACCAACCCGAGATCTGTTGCCTGGTCTTCTATTTCTTTACGAATTCTTTTATTCATTTTAATAAAACTGTCCCTTTTTTCTTTTAAATCTTCGTACTCTCTCTTAATCTCTTCCGCCCGAATAGCTGGACTATGGCTGTCAATCAAAATTTCACTAACTTCATAAAGTTTATTCTTCTTTGCCGACTGAAAAAAACCTTTTGATTTAACTACCGATCTAATATTACTAACATCCTCCAATAGCAAACTAGTTGTATATCCAAAAGCAAGATTGCTGTTCCCACCATTCCTCAAAATTTCATAAATATGTAAGCTTTTAACGGTTTTTCTTTCTCCCTTCTTGGTTTTTAAAATCTCTTCTATGGTTGGTAAGCCAATTTCATTTAATATCCGTCTAATTTTTGGAATATTTAGCTGCCACTCTTTATTGATCGTTTGCAAAAATTCATCTTTCTCTTTCATTTTCTTCTCTAACTCCATCCACTTATCCTGATTTTCGCTAAACTGTCTCTCCGCTTTTTTCAAAGATTCCTTAAGTTGAAGCTCTCCCTGCTTAACAGATTCCTGCTGAAAATAAATTTTGCTTTCTCTATTCGCTGTTTCTTTCCTAACTGTTTCTTTCTTCCGAATAAAAGAGCGCTCCTTGTCCTCCAACTCTGCTTCCAGTTGATCAAAGTAAACTAACTCTTGATCTTGAAAATCTTTGTCTTTTTTTTGCTTTTTTTTACCAAACTCTCCCTTTAAAATACCTAGTCCTTTATTTAACTCTGCCTCTGCCTTAAAAAGTTCCGGAGAAATAGCAACTTTTTTCTCTCTTAATTCCACAACCTCTTTCAACAAAAGTTCCAGTGCTTTCTCTGCCTGTTTTATTTTTTCATTTAACTTTTTCATTTCGGCAAAATTTTGTCTTGAACTATCCGATTTTTCTTTTAATTGCCTTGTTTTTGCAACTTGGAGCGCTACTTTCTTTTTTTGTTCCTCCGCTAACAGTGCCTGTTGTGCCTTTTTGGCGTTTTCCAAAATAGAATGAGGATTAAATTTTTCTACCATAAAAAATAGTTTAAATTTCTTTATGCTCCAATTATATCATCAACAAAATAATTATTCAAAACATCTTCCTACCAAAAAATTTCCGTTTCTTTATTTTTCCTCAAATAAGCATTGGTCTTGGAAAAATGACCACAACCCAAAAACCCTGTATGGGCAGAAAATGGAGAAGGATGCGGAGCTTCCAAGATTAAATGTTTATTTGTGTCTATCAATCTTTTTTTACTTTTTGCAAAGTTTCCCCAAAGCAAAAAAACTATTCTTTCTTTTTGTTGTGAAATTTTTTCAATCACTAAATCGGTAAAAAGTTCCCAACCCTTATCTCGATGAGAAGTTGGTTTATGAGCCTCCACCGTCAAAACGGCATTTAACAAAAAAACTCCCTGCTCCGCCCAGCTTTGTAAATTACCATCACTAAAATTTTTCTTTATTTGTAAATCTTGCTCTATCTCCTTGTAGATATTTCGCAATGATGGTGGTATTTTTTGACCATTTGGAACAGAAAAACACAAACCATGCGCTTGACCAACATCGTGATAAGGATCTTGCCCCAAAATAACCACCTTGACCTTAGAAAACGGCGTTAACCAAAAAGCCCGAAAAATATCTTTCGGGCTGGGGAAAATTTTTTTATTCAGATATTCACTACGAACAAATTCCGCTGTTTTTTGCCATTCCGCCAAATAAAAATAGTCCTGCAACAAAAGATTCCATTCCGGTTCTATATTTACAGATTGTTTAAAGTTGGACATTTTAACTTTTACAAAAAATTATTCTAATTCTGCACAAAGCGCCTCGCATTCCAAAACTCTATCGGGAATTTCGGCAAAATCATTTTCGCATTGCAAAACACAGTCCGCACAAAGATCAAACCTTTGGTCTTTTTTCTGTTGACATCCCCCTTCGACAACTTCACATCCGGCAAATTGACGGCAAATATCACCGACACGATATTCCATAGTACAGATCCTCGCTGGGTTTTCTCCACAAAGAACTTCTAAACCATGACAGTTTTCCACTCCACAAGCAACCTCTTCTTCAATAATCTCAACAGGAACATTGACCGTTTTCTTTTCTAATCGGTAATTATTCAAAATAAAAATCGCCCCAGCCAAAAAAACCAACCCCAACAAACCGGCTAAAATAAAAATTGTTTTTCTTTGTTTTTCCATAATTTCAAAAATTAAATTTAACTACTTTAAATTTCTCTATTTCTATCATTTTATCAACAAAAAAAGGTTTTGTAAAAATAACTAGATAGAAACAGTTACCAGTTGCAAATTATTAAGAAATCAAAAACACGCTCTGATTTGCGTGTTTTTGATTAACTTTATTATCCAGATATTCTTTCCGCTAACCTTCGGTCGGCGTCTGTAACCGGAGTAAATTTATCAATAAACCTTGCCGACATTGTATAGCTTCCTGTTTTAATTCCCATTCCGGCATGGCCAGCATTACCCGCCGAACAGTCCTCATACTGACCACTAGGATTACGACTGTTTGGCACCCTAACAATCTCACTTCCTCCACCTCGAACAAGCCGTATTCCCATGGGATCGGAAACCAGAAGTTCAAGGAAAATATTAAAGTATTTATCCATGCTTAAATCACTCTTATTAATGGGGCTGTAGGTCGGCTCAAT
>CAZSER010000019.1:11184-12245 GCA_964605975.1 uncultured Gammaproteobacteria bacterium | reverse complement strand
AAAATAAAAAGATATGAATATTACTTGGTATGGTCAGTCCTGTTTCAAAATTGAAGAAAAAATCAATAATGTTAATGTCTCTTTGATTACTGATCCGTTTTCCAGTTCTATCGGGTTAAAAGTTCCCAAGATGGAAGCTGATCTTGTTTCTATTAGTCATGATCATGATGATCATAATAACTTTCCGGCTGTTTCTGGTCAAAATGAAAGCTTGCCAGTGGTTATTGATCGACCAGGAGAATATGAAATCAAAAATATTTTTGCAACGGGGATTGGTTCTTATCATGATGATAAACATG
This sequence comes from uncultured Gammaproteobacteria bacterium, assembly GCA_964605975.1. Classification (GTDB taxonomy): domain Bacteria; phylum Patescibacteriota; class Patescibacteriia; order UBA11705; family JABHMO01; genus JBAYHA01. The sequence goes on along the minus strand of CAZSER010000019.1, from coordinate 11,946 downwards.
GTGCTGAGTTAGGAAAATCGGTGATGTTTCATTTTAATATGGGAGGAATAAAACTGTTACATTTAGGAGATTTAGGAACAGTTTTATCGGATAATCAATTAGAAAAAATTGGTGAAGTGGATATTCTTTTTGTTCCAATTGGTGGTAAGTGGACTTTGGATTCAGCTAAGGCTTCTGCCGTTGTTAGACAAATTGAACCAAGAATTGTTATCCCTATGCATTATGCAATTGATGGTTTAAATATGGAACTGGATTCAGTTGAAAAATTTAAAAAAGAAATGGGCGGAAAAGTCGAAGTTTTGCCAAAACTCAAAATAAGCAGTCGCGATTTACCAGTAGATGAGGTAAAGTTGATTATTTTGGAAAAAAATTAAAATAAAAAATATGGATAATCAAGAAAAAAACAACAATAATCATTATTTAACTTTATGGATTTGTGTTTTTATTGCGGGGCTGATAATTTTTGGGGGTTGGGCTTTTTCTGTCCGTTATAATTTTAACAAAATAAATAGAGAAGCCGGGAGTAATGAGAAGAAAGACATTATAGAAGAGATGCAAAATGTTTTCGGCTCGTTCAAAGATTCCATGAGTAAAACGGTTGAAGAAGTTAATGATAATTTAGTAAAGGGTAAACAGGACATTACTGTTGAGGCTATTGAAGAAAGTGAAGTTGAAGTTTTTTTAGATAAAAACGAGAAACCAAAAGAACTTTCAGAAGTTTTATCAACTAACAACTAAAAATTTAATGTAGTTTTGGAGTTT
>CAZSER010000019.1:0-11174 GCA_964605975.1 uncultured Gammaproteobacteria bacterium | reverse complement strand
TTATCTATTATCATATTATAAATTATGGATAGAAAGAAAAAATTAGTGGACAGTCAAGCTATTCCCGTGGAAGAAAAATTTGATGAAGTTTCCATTATTGATGAGATGGAATCAAGTTATATTGATTATGCCATGAGTGTTATTGTTCAGCGTGCTTTGCCCGATGCTAGAGATGGTTTAAAACCAGTGCATCGAAGAATTTTGTATGCCATGTGGGATATTGGGTTAAAGGCCAATGCAAAATTTAGAAAATCAGCCACCGTCGTCGGTGAGGTGTTAGGTAAGTATCATCCGCATGGAGATTCCAGTGTTTACGAGGCAATGGTGCGTATGGCGCAAGATTTCAATATGCGCTATATGTTAGTTAATGGTCAAGGTAATTTCGGATCAATGGATGGAGATCGTGCGGCTGCGATGCGTTATACTGAGGCAAAATTAAGATCGATTTCAGAGGAGCTTTTAAGCGATTTGGACAAAGAAACGATTGAATTTATCCCTAACTATGATGGGACACAAAAAGAACCACTAGTTTTACCTGCCAAATTACCACATCTTCTTTTGAATGGTAGTGTTGGTATTGCTGTTGGTATGGCGACCAAAATCCCCCCGCATAATTTGACGGAAATTTGTGATGCAATTTTATATTTAATTGAAAATCCTGAATGTCAAGTTGAGGAATTGATAGATTTTGTCAAAGGGCCCGATTTCCCTACCGGAGGAATTATTTATGATATTGAAGAAATTAAAAAGGCTTATAGTACCGGACGCGGAAAGATTGTTATGCGAGGAAAAACGGAAATTGTAGAAGAAAAAGGTGAACATTACAAAATAATAATTTCGGAGATTCCATATCAGGTAAATAAAGCTTCGTTGTTAGAAAAAATCGCGGAGTTGGTAAAAGATAAAAAGTTAGAAGGAATCAAGGATGTTCGTGATGAGTCGGCAAGAGAGGGCGTTCGAGTGGTTATTGAATTAAAAAAAGATGCTTATCCCAAAAAAGTTTTGAATCGTCTTTTTAAACTTACACAACTACAATCCAATTTTGATGTTAATATGTTGGCCTTGGCTGATGGAATTCAGCCCAAAGTAATGAATTTAAAAGATATTTTAGAATGTTATTTGGGGCATCGTCGACATGTTGTTAGAAAAAGAGCCGAATATGAGCTTAGAAAGGCAGAAGAAAGAGCTCATATTTTGGAAGGTTTAAGTAAGGCTATTGATAAAATTGATGCCGTTATTTCGACTATCAAAAAATCAAAGGATCGCGAAACTGCCAAGTCTAATTTGATGAAAAACTTTAAGTTTACGGAGGTGCAAACGGTGGCTATTTTGGAAATGCGTTTACAGAACTTGGCTAATTTGGAAAGATTAAAAATTGATGAAGAGTTAAAAGAAAAACAGAAATTGATCAAAGAACTTAAAGATTTATTATCATCCGAAAAAAAGATTTTAAAGGTAATTGGTGATGAGGTTGGTGGATTAAAAGAAAAGTTTGGTGATGAAAGAAAAACAAAAATTATCAAATCTCCTGTTGGAGAGTTTAGTCAAGAAGATTTAGTCCCCAACGAATTGACTTTGGTAATTATCACCAAGGATGGATATATTAAAAGATTGCCATTGGATACTTTTAAAGTCCAAAAAAGAGGAGGTAAGGGGGTGATTGGTTTAACAACCAAGGAAGAAGATGAGGTTGATGAGCTTTTCACGACGATGACTCATAATAATTTACTTTTTTTTACCAGTCGAGGACGAGTTTTTCAACTTAAAGCCTATGATGCACCACTTGGTTCTAGAACAAGTAAAGGTCAAGCTTTGGTAAACTTTCTCCAACTTGGACCTGATGAAAAAGTGACTACCGTTTTGCCTTTGGTTGATGTTGGCAAGATAAAATTTTTAATGATGGCAACTGAAGCTGGAACGGTGAAAAAAACTCCGATTGAAGATTTTGCCAATGTTCGTCGTAATGGTTTAATTGCTATAAAGTTAAAAAATTCAGATCGTCTTCGTTGGGTCAAGGCGACTGACGGTAATAATGAAGTAATGATGATGACTAGTAAAGGGCAGTCGATTCGTTTTTCAGAAAAAGATGTACGTGATATGGGTCGATCTGCTAGTGGTGTGCGTGGAATTAGATTAAAGTCGGGTGATATTGTTATTGGTATGGATGTCATTGATCCCAAAAAAGAAGAAGATTTACAAGTTTTCTGTATTGCCGAAAATGGTTTTGGCAAAAGAACAGAACTAAAACAGTATAAAGTTCAAAATCGTGGGGGAAGTGGTATTAGAACTTTGAAAATTTCTGCAAAGACGGGGCGGATGGTTAGAGGAATTATTGTGAGTTCTGATGAAGGAGAAATCCAAGATTTATTGGTTATCTCCAAGGCGGGACAAATGATTAGAATGCCTTTTAAATCGGTTTCAATCTTAGGGAGGGATACTCAGGGAATAAGATTAATGCGTTTTAAGGCGGAAAAAGATAGTATAGCTTCCTTTTCGATGGTTGAAAATAGTGAATCCGAAACAATGGAAAAATAAACAAAAAATGCGCTTTAACTGGCGCATTTTTTGTTTATTTATTATTGACATTTTTTAAAAAATAGGATAAATAAAGTAAGGTTCTTTGAAAAATAAAACAAGGAGAAAATCTATGAAATTATGTAAAGGTTATTTCCCCGGTAATTTTTCTATCACAATGACCTCTGATTGGCATTTAGGTAAGGATTCTTTTAATCTTTCTCATGAAGAAAGAATCAAAAAATTACAAAAAAATGCTTGGGCAGATATTCTTTTTTTTCTAGGAGATTTAATTGAACCATTGCCGAATGAACCGAGCAAAAATAGACAAAGATTGTTAGAAGTATTAAAACTGTTAGAAGATCTACCTTTTGCTAGGGTAGTTGTTTTACCTGGAAATAATGATTTGGAATGTTTTGGTAGAGTAACCAAACTGGAAGCTTTGCATGAATTTTCTAGTTTATGTCGGAAATTTCGTTTAATTAATTTGCAGGATGAAAATCATTTTTCTTTTCGGGGAGTTTCTTTTGTCGGTTCGATTGGTTGGAGTGATGGTTCTTTATGGGAGCCTTTTACGGGAGAAGTTACAACTTTCCCAAACTCACCAATTGAAGTCAAAACCCGATACGATTTGCTTCACAGACAGTCCTTCAAAGAAAAAGAGTATGCAAAATATGGTTCTTTCTTGTCTACCGACTGTTTTTGTTCTGGTTTCAAAAAGGCCCAAAATAGTGATATTGTTTTGTTGTCGCACTTCGTGCCAACAAAAGATTTTGTAAACTCTTCTACGGAGGAGTTTAATTATCGAAATTGGCGGATGGGGAGTTCAGCTTTGGCAGAACATTATCGAAACAGTCGTGTTCTTGGTGGTTTTGTTGGTCATACCCATCGAAATGAAGAGCATCAAGTTTTTGATAAAACCGTTTACAATGTTAGTGGCAGGGAACAACCAACAATCTTCACTTTTGTTTAAGGAGGAGTAAATGAAAGCAAAACTGTTTTTGGGAGCAACAATCTTTTTTTTGATGACACCTGTTTGTCTCTATGCGGTGCCTGATGATTTTTTTGTTCGAGTTGAGACTGTTGATCAAGTTGATCAACCGATTGTTTCCAAACAAATTTTTACTCAAAGAGGTGGTGATGAAAAGATCAATGATTGTTTATCAGATATCTTTTCAATTGATAAAGATCAAGTACAGTTGTCGTTGAGAGGTGAAAGTGGGGAGCTGTTTTTTCGAGTGGATAATTTTTATTGGTCATTTTTCTCCGTTTGCGATTATGTACAGGAACGGTACCCTTCTTTGCGAAATGAAAAGGACTGTTTTACTAGTTTGATTCAAGGTAATGCGGAAATTCTAAGTGATTTTGAATGGCAGTTCCCGGAAGAAAACTTACTTGCTCCGACCGTTTTAATTTACAGGTTTATAAATAATTGAAAACGCCTTTCACTAGGCGTTTTTTTCTTTTTGTCTTTTTAATTTTAAATAATTTGCCATTTGTTGTTTTGGTCTTTGTTTAATTTCCCTTTGACTGAAAATCCAGAAGCTCGTCGATGGCCACCTCCTCCAAACTTTTTTGCCAAGGCGCTAAGGTCAAGATTATCTCTAACCGTTCGCAAGCTAACCTTTATCTCATTATTTGGTAATTCGCGCAAAACAATAATTATTTTGGCTTCATAAAGTTTGGTCAAAAAATTGGAAAGTCCATCAAAAACTTCACTCATAATATTGTTTTCTGCAGGTAAAACCACAGTGACAATCTGATGTCTTTCATTGTATTCAACGGAAGAAAGAATTTGTCCCCAAAGACGAAGTGATTCTAAATTATTTCTTTGCAAAAAACTTTTGACGATTAAACGAATATTCGCACCGTGATTGATAAGTTTGCTAGAAATCTCCAAAGCCCTTTTGGAGGTTGAGGCATTTCCAAAAAAACCAGTGTCCGTCATAATCCCTGCCAATAAACCGGTGGCAATTTTTTTATTTAAAGGAAGATTATTTTGCAAGAAAAGTTCACTAACTATTTCTGCGGTGGAACTTTTTTGTTGAACTAAATTCAAGGAAGCAAAAAGATCATTACTTGCGTGGTGATCGATATTAACTGTTTTGAAGAAATTTTCAGAGAAAATTTCTTCTGATAGTCCCGTCTGTTTTTTGTCTGCACAATCAAGAAAAATTAGAAGGTCGGCTTTTTTGAAACTGGGCAAGTAATCATAATATTTTTGGTATTCCAAAAAATCTAAACTAGATGGAAATTCAGTACTGCAAAAAAGGGAAATTTTTTTTCCCAAACTTTCAGTCCAACTTAATAAAGCACCGGCTGATCCTAAACTGTCGGCATCAGGATATCTATGACAAACAAAAATTATATTTTGGCAGTTTTTGATTGTTTTTAAAATTTCGGAACCAAACATAAAAAATTATTCGGAAATTTCATCCAAGGTGCGATAAATTCCTTGAGCAAACTCTTCGGTGTCATCAGAATAAAAACTTAGCGTTGGCAAAAATTTCAAACGCCAATTTTTGGCCATAAATTTTTGGATTTCTCTTTGGCGGTTGTTAAGAAAATTAACGGCTTGATCCGCTTTATCGATTGGTAAAACAGAGATATAAACTCGGGCTGTTTTTAGATCTGGTGCGCAACTTACGCCAGAGAGGGTGACAAAAAAGTCATAAGGCATTTCTATTTTTTGGGCAATAATTTCCGAAATCTTTTCTTGGAGCATGACGTTAACCTTGGGCATTCTAGACATATTTTTATAATAATATAATTTAAAGGTTAAAAATAATTTTTTATTTTACTTAATTATAACATTAAAGTCAATCAAAGGTAAGATTGACAGTTTTTTGTAAATATGATAAGAAAAACTTTCAGTTCTTTGACATGGGAGGTTTAAATTATGAAAACTTTAGCAACGCCCAAAATGGAAAATGTCTTGGATTCCATTGGCTTACAGCATCAAGCCTTAATTGGTTCGATTTTAGTAGGAGAAGATTTGGGAGAGGGTATGTTTTCTTCCAGGCGATTTAGGATTATCTCAAACAATCCCCACTTTAATGGTTTGACTAGTTGGGGAGGATTCCGGGAGCTTTTTATTGGCTTTGCTAGAATTTTGGAACTCTTGGAAGTTCAACGGACAAAACAAGGCAAAGTACAGGTGAAATTTCGTTGTGTTTGTGGTCGCAAGGAAATAACAATAACGGTGCGAGATTTTTTTAACCCAGAAAATGAGGTTTGGTCATGACAAAACAGCAGGAGAACTCCCCAAAAGAAATGGTCAGGTTTGATCCCGTGAAGTTTGAAGAATGGAAGAGTCTGCTCGGAGAGGAAGAGGCAGTATTTTTTTATCGGAATGTTTTGCCCCTGGACTATTTTGAAAAAATAGAAAAAGAAAATTTGGAGTTTTGGTTATTGAATGTGGAAGATAGTCATCCTCTTTATGGCTCAGTGGCTAAAATTTTTATTGCTAGGAGTAGTTTTTGTGATCTTTGTAAAAAATACCTGGAGTCTTTTCTTTGGAGCGTACGAGGGAAATTAGGAGAAGAGAGAAGCTTGAAGACATTAGGAGAGTATTGTCTTAATGCCATGCTAGATCTTCAGGAAGATTCTTCTGATGAATTGAGGAAGAAGCTTGTTGATTTTAATCGTATTTTAATTAGCTATGAAAAGAAGCATACTGATGCTTTTATGCGTACGAGCAATTCAACACTGAGTAAGGTTGTGGATATTTTTTATAAAGAGATGGTAAAGTTTTTGGTGGAAAAGGGAAAAGGCTTAAATTTTCGTGATTTTTACCAACTTTGTGTTGATGCTAAAGAGGATTATAAGATGAGGATAAAGGCGTTTGGCAAACTTCCTAAAAAATCGCATCTTACTGAGGTCGTGGCTATTATATTTAATGAAAAGATAAAAGAGTTCTCTTTTGAGGATCTTAGCTTGTTATTGCTTATTGAAGATAAGTTGCCAGACCATCATGATTTATTCGGAGAAATGAAAAAAAAGGGAACTGTTAGCGATTGGGTATCTATTTATAACGATGATCAATTCAGTGACTTTCGTCAGTCTACCTTTGAACACTTGGAGATATTGGCAATTCAAAATCAATAAGCATTTTTCCCCGAATCACGATTCGGGGATTTTTTATTAATAAAATTGCGGATTGATTTTTTTGACTAATTTAGATATGCTAAAAGAAACTAAGATTTAATTATGAAAGTTTTTATAAAAAAAATAATACCTAGATTTATTTTAAGTTGGTATCATTTAATTTTGGCTAAGTTGGCTGAATTTATCTATGGATTCCCTAGTGAAAGGTTAATTGTTATTGGCGTAACGGGAACGAACGGAAAAACAACGACGGTCAATCTTTTGGCAGAAGGATTATCTGTTGCTGGAATAAAGACGGGTTCAGCTTCAACCGTTAGTTTCAAGGTTGCCGAAAAAAATTGGTTGAATGACAAAAAAATGACGATGTTAGGTCGTTTCCAGTTACAAAAGTTATTAAGAGAAATGGTCAATGCTGGGTGTCAGTATGCAGTAATCGAAACATCTTCTCAGGGGATAGAGCAGTTTCGTCATTTGGGAATAAATTATGATTATTTAATTTTTACCAACTTAACACCAGAACATATTGAAGCGCATGGCGGTTTTGAAAATTACCAAAAAGCCAAGGGAAAACTGTTTGCTCATTTGACAAAGAAAAAAAATAAAAATATTTTTGGTCGGGAAATACAGAAAACAGTTATTGTTAATTTAGATGACAAACATGTTGATTATTTTTTGAGTTTTAAAGCGGATCAGAAAATTGGTTTTACTTTGGAAAACAAAGCTAATAGCAAGGTTGAAGAACTTTTTGGTGCTAGTAATTTTTCCTTGAATTCAGAAGGCACTTCTTTCTATTATAAAAATGAAAAAATAAGTTTGAAGTTGTTGGGTCTTTTTAACATTTATAATGTTTTACCAACTTTAATTATTGCCGAAAAAGAGAAATTAGATTTAACATTGGTAAAGAAAAAGTTGGAACAACTATCCGTCGTTCCAGGTCGAATGGAAATGATTAACGATGGTCAAAACTTTTCCGTTTTGGTTGATTACGCTCCAGAGCCGGCTTCATTAGTAAAACTTTATGAAAGTTTAAAAATTTTCCCCAAGAAAAAAATTATTCATGTTTTGGGTAGTTGTGGTGGTGGTCGAGATGTGGCTCGTCGCCCAATAATGGGAAAGTTGGCTGGAGAAAATGCTGATTTGGTAATTGTCACCAATGAAGATCCTTATGATGATAATCCAGAAGAAGTAATTGATTCGGTTTTGTCTGGCGCTTTGAGCACAAATAAAGTAATAAATGAGTCCGTTTTTCGAGTTGTTGATCGAAGAGAGGCGATAGAGAAAGCACTCTCTTTGGCGCAAGAAGGAGATTTGGTTTTGTTGACTGGCAAAGGAGCAGAACAAAAAATGGCCGTTGCTGGTGGATATATTGATTGGGATGATCGTCAGGTTGTTAGAGAATTGTTGCCAAAATTTAAATAATAGTTTTTTAAAAAATCGCTTCAAGAAGCGATTTTTTTTGTTTTTTAATTGTAATCGCCCCAAAGATAATACCAGATTCTTTGCCAAAGAGATTTTTTAGTAGCAGTTTTTTTGGGTGTTTGATTGTTCTCTTCGATTGGTCTTGAAATTAGATCAAAGTCTGGTCTGGGATTTTTGGGGGATTGTTCAGTTCTTTCTGGCATTTTGACCTCCCTTTTTGTCGCTATTTAGTTTCTTAAACTGTTTTAATCTAAAAGTCAACAATATTATTAAAAAATTACTAAGAATAAATTATTTTTTGTCTAATTTTAATAAAAAATATGCCTTTTAGCGAATTAAAGATAAAAAGAAAGCGAAGTTAAAAAGCTTTGTTTTTAAGAGTGATAAAAGAGTCGTAAATTCAAACAAAGAAGTTGTCCACTTTTTTCTTGACAAGATAAAAAACGATTGCTATAATACTGGCGATTAAGCTTCATAAACCCTCGGGGAAACTTAACCTCTCGTCAAATTGTCGGAGGACTAGGTTTCGTAAATTTAAATGTTTGAGGGCCTTTTTGCCACAATTTCAATTAAAAAGTAACATATAAAACCCCGTCTCCGAGAAGGGAGGGGGAATATTTTATTATGCCAAATGCGAAATTAAAGCGTAAGTTCTTTACAGAATCTTACAAGTTGCCAATTACCGATTTAATCGAAGTCCAAACCAAATCCTACAATTGGTTTATGAGGGAGGGATTAAGAGAGTTATTCAAGGAGCTCTCGCCAATTGTTGATATCTCAGAAAAAGGTTTGGAGCTTTATTTTGAAGATTATTATTTAGATGAACCTAAATTTGACGAAGTTGTCTGCAAAGAAAAAAACATTACTTTTGAGGCGCCACTTCGAGTCAAAGTAAAGCTGTATAATACAAAAACAAAAAAGAAAGATATTCAAGAAATTTTCTTGGGTGATTTTCCGTTGATGACGAACAGAGGGACTTTTATTATTAATGGGATTGAGAGAGTAATTGTTTCGCAAATTATTCGTTCGGCTGGAGTTTTCTTTACTTCTAATTTTATTCGAGAAAAAAATCGTGTTTTTTATGGCGCCAAAGTTATTCCTAATCGCGGAGCATGGTTAGAGTTTGAAACTGATGGTAATAATGTTATTTGGGTCAAAATTGATCGCAAGAGAAAAGTGGCCGCCACTTCTATTTTACGTGCTTTTGGCATGTCTTCTTCCGAAGAAATTGTTAAAGCTTTTGCTGATGTTGATGTTAATCCGGATATTAAATATATAGAAACAACGATTGCCAAAGATGCTTCCACTAATCAAGAAGAGGGTTTGATTGAGGTTTATAAGAGAATTAGACCGGGTGACATGGCGACTGCTGACAATGCGAAATCATTGATCTTTGCCATGTTTTTTAATTTTGATCGTTATGATTTTGGTAATGTTGGTCGCTACAAGATGAATCAACGATTTGGCGATGAGTATCCATTGGATGATGAAAATAGAGTTTTAAAATTAGAGGATATTATCAATGTTCTAAAAGAAATTATCAAGTTAAATAATTCGCAAGAATTAGCAGATGATATTGATCATTTAGGAAATCGTCGAATTAGAGCCATTGGAGAACTTATCCAAAACAAATTTCGAGTAGGATTGGCTCGTATGGAAAGAATTGTAAAGGATCGGATGAGTACGATGGATCCAACAACCCTAACTCCATCTAAATTAATCAATGCGCGTCCTGTTATTGGGGTTGTTCGTGAGTTTTTTATGTCTTCTCAGCTTTCGCAGTTCATGGATCAGACTAACCCTTTGGCTGAGTTGGAACACAAAAGAAGAATTTCGGCGATGGGACCAGGTGGCCTTTCTCGTGAAAGAGCCGGTTTTGAAGTTCGAGATGTTCACACTACTCACTATGGAAGAATCTGTCCGATTGCGACACCAGAAGGACCAAACATTGGTTTAGTTGGGCATTTGGCTACTTATGCCCATGTTAATGATTATGGGTTTATTGAAACTCCTTATTTTAAAGTTAAACATCAAATAATTAAAGATATTGTTGACCCTCAAAATAAAAAAGTCATTTTCAAAAAAGGACAAGAAGTTAGTGGTATGGAGCTGGATAAATGCGGACTTTCTCCTTTTGAGATAAAAGATAATGTAAAAACTTGGTTATCAGAAGAAGTCGAATATTTAAATGCGCTAAAAGAAGAAAAAGCGATTACGACTTCATTTACCGCCGATTTTGGAGAAGGAAATGTTTTTCGTTCCGAGAAGTTGGATGTTCGTTATTACGGAAAGGCGAATATTGATTATGTTTACAAAATAGATTATATGGATGTTTCCAGTAATCAGATTATTGCCGTAGCTACATCATTAATTCCTTTTTTGGAACATAATGATGCGGTGCGTGCTTTGATGGGAACAAACATGCAACGGCAAGCTGTTCCTTGTGTTAAACCGGAATCTCCTGTTGTTGGAACCGGGATGGAAGCAGTGGCTGCTCGTGATTCCGGTCATGTTATTTTGGCGCCTGAGGATGGAGAAATTACCGCTGTCACTTCAGCAAAAATTGGGATGATAGACAAAAAGGGCAAAGAATATCTTTTCCGTTTAAATAAATTTGTTTGTAGTAATGCTTCTACCAGTATTAATCAACAACCAATTGTGGATGTTGGTGAAAAGGTAAAAAAGGGACAACCAATTGCGGATGGGCCATCAGTTCAAAATGGTGAATTGGCGTTAGGTCAAAATGTTTTAATTGCCTATATGGCCTGGGAAGGATATAACTACGAAGATGCTATTATTGTTTCTGAAAATATGGTCCGAAATGATCGCTATTCTTCTGTTCATATTGAGAACTATACGATTGATGTTCGTGATACAAAATTAGGGGCAGAAATGGTGACGGCAGATATTCCAAATATTTCCGAGGAAAAATTAAAAAACCTTGATGCGGAAGGTATTGTTAGAATTGGCGCAATTGTTAAATCAGGGGACATCTTAGTTGGTAAAATTACGCCAAAAGGAGAAACGGAATTAAGTGCTGAAGAAAAATTGTTAAAAGCCATCTTTGGTGAAAAAGCTCGAGATGTTAGAGATACTTCTTTGAGATTAGAGCATGGAGAACAAGGAAAAGTTGT
>CAZSER010000018.1:0-12703 GCA_964605975.1 uncultured Gammaproteobacteria bacterium | reverse complement strand
TTTTTCTCTAGCTTCATTAACGCCCCAAAAAAGTGTCGTCTTAAAAAATAAACCGCCAATTATAAACAACAACACCAACAAAAAACTTATAAAAATAAAATAAAAATTAGCCGAAGAAAATAAATGTTGCCAAACTTTATTAAAAAGATCTGAACCGCTGGAAATCTCTTTTAAATTAAAGGGTGACTCAAAATTAGATCCCCAAATCACAGTTCCGATAAAAAACCCCAACACCCATAAAATTTTATTTTTCCATGCTAATTGTAAAGCAGTAAGGAAGCTTTGTTTAAATGAAAATGCTAACATAATAAGTTTTAATTTATTTATTTGAAAATAAAAATTTCAAATAACTATAATTTTTTATAAATTAGACATCTTCATTATAGCCCATTTTTTTCTGAAACTCCAAAGTCGCCGCAATATTAGACGCCTTCAACAAAGAATCAAAGGTTCCCGCATCATACCACCTTCCATGTATCTTGCGAACATCAAGCTCCTTTCTCTCTAAATATTTTTTATGAACTTCAACAATATCCGTTTCTGGTCGCCAAGTTGGTTTAACCGTCTTGGCAATGTCACAAACAAAGCTATCATAAATATAAATTCCGGGAATCGCATAATGACTTTTTGGTTCTTTTGGTTTTTCTTCAATAGACAAAACTTGCATATCTTTATCAAATTCTACTACCCCAAATCTTTCTGGATCAGGAACATCTACAGCAAAGATTCTTCCACCCTTTTCAAAAGTTCTAATATCTTCAGTAAAATCATGATCAAAAAACAGATTATCTCCCAAAATTAAAACCACATTATCATTGCCAATAAAATTTTCTCCAATAATAAAAGCTTCTGGCAATCCCTTTGGTTCATCCTGAATTTCATAAGTTAACTTGACACCAAGCTCTTTGCCGGAACCAAGTAAATGTAGATACTGGCCAGCATATTCCGGTGCTACAATGATTAAAACCTCTTTAATCCCCGCCCTAATCAATGTTTGTAGCGGATACATAATCATTGGCTTATTATAAACGGGTAATAATTGCTTACTGGTCATTTTGGTCAATGGATAAAGACGAGAACCACGACCACCTGATAAAATTATACCTTTCATTCCTTTTTTCGGCGGTGTTAGTATTTTTTTATTTTCTAAAATAGTCACAGGGATATTCTTATTTTCTTCTTTTTCTAAGTTTTGCACTTTTATTTCTCTAACAGCTATTTTTTCTTCCTTGTCTTTTATTATTTGATTTAATTCCACTAAATTTTCTTTGGACTTTTCCACTAAATTTTTTTCTAACTTAAACTCACCAATAAGTTGCAAAAATTCCGTCAACGCCTCCTGCCAAGAACGCAAAGCTGGAAGTTTTGTGTTTAAAAGAACAGAGTTTGGCGGTCTTTTGGCCGGTCTAGGAAAAAAATTACCCGCAACTGGGTTAGTTTTTATTTTAATATCTGCTTGTTTAAAAATTTCTGAAGCAAAATCAAACCAAGTACAAGAACCCGAATTAACAATATGATAAATACCGGGAAGATAGTTCCCGCTCATAATTAACTCTTTGGTCATTTCCGCCAAATCCCCAACATAAGTTGGCGCACTTATTTCATCTTGAACAATATCCAAACTTTCTTTTTCTTTGGCCAACTTCAACATGACTTCAACAAAACTTTTCTTTGCACCTTCTCCTGTCCCCGCTAAACCAAACAACCGAGAAGTTCTTATTAAATAAGAGGCGTCATTATGTTCTGAAATTTCCTCTCCCAAAAATTTACTTTCTCCGTACTTAGAAATTGGACAAGGTAAATCATATTCTCGATAACCTTCTTGTTTTTGACCATCAAAGACATAATCGGTACTATAATGAACAAAAACAGCACCCACCTGTTGCGCAACTTTGGCAATATTTACTGGCCCATCGGCATTAATCGACTTGGCTAATTCAAAACTATTTTCCGCATCATCAACGGCATTATAAGCTGAAGAGTTAATTATTAATTCTGGTTGCAAAAATTTAATTTTACGATCAACTTCCTCATAAACAGTGATATCTAACTCCTCCTTGTCCCAAAGGTATAATTCATTTTCGGCAGAAGTAAAAACTTTTGCTAATGCTTGACCCAACATCCCTTTGGCACCAATAATTAAAATGCGCATAATTTTATTTTTTAAAAATTGAAAATTTTTATATTTAAAGGTTTTTATGTTTTTACCTTTTTCTAATTTATGTTTTTACCTTTTTCTAATTTGATATTTCTCCGCTTTTTTTACTTTGTCATCTCGACCTTCCCCTCTTTTTGTCATCTCGACTAAACGAAGTGCATGGAGAGATCTCATGATTGTATTTTACAGTTTTTCCAATTTGAGATTTCTCCCATTCAACTCACTTTGTTCCCTCTGGGCAGACTGGCCATAGTCAAAATGACAATATTCGGTTTTTCATTTGTTCTTTATCCTTGTCAAAATTTTACCAAAACAAAACCCCAAAGTAAAGACTTTTTTATTTTAAAAATACAACAAAACAAACAGTTGTAAAAGTCAAAAAAACGGCTATTAATAATAGCCGTTTTAAAGTTTTAAATTCTTTTTTCCAGATCTCCCAAAATGGGCAAAACCAATAAGTCCCGATGGTTTCCCAACCGAGAACGCATCAAAGGAACCCATTTTTCTTCGTAAATCTTAACACAATGCGCAAAGGCTCTCAACCAATACGCCCTTGTTTCCTCTGGCAAAGCGCGAAACATCTTGTCGAGATTCTCAACCGTTTTTGGCGCTTTTTCAGAAAACTCAATTTTGGTCAATAAGAACTCATTCCAATCAAGCAAAATTTCGTCCTGCGAAAAAAGAAAAGCCTTGATTTCATCCTCGGTCATCTCGCTGTTAAACAGTTCAACCACCGAAAGAAGCATCTCTTTGTATTCATCTCTAACCTTGACCATATTGCCAAAGTCAAATTTCCCGTAAGGAGATTCGTTATTCTGCGAGTTCGCAAACATCCGGAGATGTTCCGCCATCGTCTTTCCGTCTGTTTGTTGATCTCTCAACAACGGTCTCATGTGCTTAGCAAAGCTAACATCGTAAAAATTACTTCCGTCAAAATCTTTGTGTTCTGAAACAGTAGTCAAATAATGCCTACCCACAAAACACGGACCACTACAGTCCAAACGATCAACCCAACGAGTGAACCAAACTGGCCAAAACGGCTTTCCGTCAGGATAAAGCTCGATATAAGGTTCAATCTTGTTGATTATCTCTCCCTGTTCATTTTTGATCTCAATTGTCCTTAAATAGTGGGTATGGGCAGAAATAACATAAACAATCAACAACCTTTCCGCCTCGTTGACCAAATCAGAAGTCAAACAATAATCAACCAGCAAACCACCAGCTTCCGCATGGCGAATAACCCGATGCGCTTCCGCATACCTATCAATCAATGCCGTTCCCAAATCATGCAAAGATCCTCCAACAAAACCAATAAAAATTTCTGCCGGTTCGGCCGTCAATTCATCAAACAAAGCCAACCCATTTAAACAATCCTTCGCCAAATGTCCAGGCCCATGACCGGGATCCATATTCATCAAAGATATTCCCAACTTTTCCATATTAGCCAAGATCTGATTAACAACCTTGAAACCTTCTTGCAAGGCTTCCTGATTGTTATTCAAAGGCCGAACCTTTTTCAAAAGGTCAACAGAAAAACTGGTCATCAATTCTTGATGTCTCTCTCTAGCGAAAGAGGAATCGCTCATAATTTCCGCAATAAACTTGTTAGACATAGCAAAACCTCCAATTATTAGCATAATTGCCAAAATATCAAAGAACTATTTGTTCCTTAACAAAATTTAAAAAAAAAGTCAACATCAAATTTGACAATTTTAAAAATTATTTTTTATTATGCCTTTTCTTTACCATAAAAACTTTTTTTTGTAAAAATTTCTTGCAATTTTAATCTAAAAGAATTAAAGTTATTTAAGAAATATCTTCATTTTTCATAAAAAACAAATATGAAACTTTTCATCACCGGAGGTGCCGGATTTATCGGCAGTAATTTTGTTCGCTATATGCTGAACAAATACCCTAATTATACAGTTATTAATTACGACAAACTGACTTATGCCGGTAATTTGGAAAACTTGCGCGATGTTGAAGATCGTTCAAACTATGAATTTGTCCGTGGTGATATTTTAAATACTGAATTAATAGAACATTTAGCCAAGGACTGTGATATTATTGTTCATTTTGCTGCCGAATCACATGTTGATAGATCAATTCTAGATCCCTTTTCTTTTATCAAAACAAATGTTTTGGGAACTCAATCCCTTTTGGAAGTTGCCCAAAAATACAATTTAAGATTTCATCATATTTCTACCGATGAAGTTTTTGGTTCTCTTCATCCCGAAGAAAAAAATCGTTTTTTTCATGAAGAGTCTAACTATGACCCTCGTAGCCCTTATTCTTCCTCCAAAGCCGCTTCTGATCATTTAGTTCGTGCTTATTTTCATACTTATGGACTCCCAATAACGATCTCCAACTGTTCCAATAACTATGGCCCATATCAATTCCCAGAAAAAGTTATCCCACTTTTTATCAACAACTTACTCTCAGGCAAAAAAGTACCTCTTTATGGCGATGGCTCAAATATCCGAGACTGGCTTTTTGTCAATGATCATTGCGAAGCAATTGATCTTATTATTCATCAAGGTAAAATTGGAGAAACCTACACTATTGGTGGTAATTGTGAAAAAACAAACAAAGAATTAACTCTCTCGATATTAAAACAACTTGGTGCCGGAGAAGAAATGATTGAGTTGGTGACGGATCGCAAAGGACATGATCGCCGTTATGCCGTCAGAACACACAAAATTAAAGCCGAGTTGGGTTGGAGTCCAAAAACTGACTTTGAAACAGGACTATCTCAAACTATCCGTTGGTATGTAGAAAATATTGAATGGTCCAAAAACATTGAATCCGGTGAATATCAGAAATATTACGAAAAAAAATATCATTAATAAAAAAACGGGCATTTGCCCGTTTTTTTAAATTTAAAAGTTTAAATATAAAAATTATAACTCTTTTATCACTAACGCCTCTATTTCTGAAGCCAAATCAAAAAGGTAATTAATGTTTATTTTTTCTTTTTGTTCTTTCTTTGGCCAAACTTCCCAAACATGCTTACCTGGAAAATTAATCCCAAAATCCTGATGCCCCCCACAAACATGAACAGGCCGAAGATCTTCACGCTTCAAAATTTTTTCTATCACCTTATTATAAACCATCGTTTCTTTTTCATTAAGGCTAATAAAAGAAAAACCATAATTATTAACGCTAGTTGGAGCTTCAACAACAACCGTTCTAAAATATTTATTTTTTAACTTTAAATACTCACTTCTTCTTAACCTGTTTTTCAAAGCAAATAGTTCAAAAAATTTGTTCAACTCTTCCGAATTATCTATCCTTTCTCCATCTTTCATTCTTTCAATAATCATTTCATCTAAAAATTTATTCTTCTTTTTGTTTTTTTTGATAAAAGAAAACAAAGAACAGAACATTTTTTGTTCAAGCTGTACAAAATTTTTATTCCTTCCCCCAATTTTATCAATAAAGATTTTACCCCAAAATTGAAACATATTATTATAATAAATTTTGTTTTATTTTATCAGCTAAATCCTTTAATAACTCTTTCTCTATTGGAAAGTCCGCAAAAAGTTTATGACCATCCTCAGGAAAACGAGGAATAATATGCCAATGCAAATGAAAAACGGCTTGACCAGCAACAGCACCATTATTAACAATTAAATTAAAACCAGAAGCGCCAACTTGTTGCAAAACAACTGGGGTTATTTTTTTTATCGCCTTGGTAATTTCATTTAAACAATCATCTTCGGCATCAAGCAAATTTTCACAATGTTTTTTGGGAATAAGCAAAAAATGTCCCGGATTACTTGGTCTAATATCCAAAAAAACTAAAATCTTTTCATTTTCAAAAATTTTTTCTGCAGGAATCTCACCTCGAATAATTTTACAAAAAACACAATCCATATTTTTTATATTCCTTTTTTAATTAAACTGATAACCGCAAAAATTATCGCGATTCCTAATAAAATTTGTCCCCCTAGCAAAAAAGTTTCAGACTCTTTGATATAACCCAAAAATAAAAATCCAGCACCGAAACATTGCAAATTCATCTTTATCTTGCCATAAGTATTGGCACTTATCTCTAATTTAGGATTTTTATACTTAATCCAAAAACCACCCAAAATAAAAGATAGTTCCAGCGCAATAATAATTGAAGCTAACCACGGATTTGTTTTAAAAAGTAAAAATAAAATCACTTCCCCAACAAGAATTTTGTCCGCTATCGGATCCCAAATTTTTCCCCATTCAGTAATTTCACCTCTCAATCTGGCCATAGCACCATCCAACATATCAGTAAAAGCAAGAAAAATAAAAACAAACAACGAGATCAAATACTGTTCTCCCAATAACAAAATGATCAGCACTGGAGAAAAAATCAGTCTGAAAAAAGTGACATGATTAGGTTTTAAGGCTCGAGGTATTATCGGCAATAAATACCGCAAAACCCGATCGTACGGCGAAAAAACCGCTTGATCTTTCATATTTTTTTGTTTTTATTTTTTCAATTTCAGTTAACGATTTTTGGTTGTCCAATCAAAATTAATTATTGGATCATTCCAAGGAATTCTTTCCTCATCCGGCTCTGATGGGTTATAAGCTTCGCTAGTATGATAAAAAAGTCCAACTTTTTCATCACCCAAAACACGATAACCATGAGCCACTCCCGGTGGAATAGAAATAACAACCGGATTTTCTCTCCCCGCATAAATAACTTGCGTTTCTCCTCTGGTAGCGGAATCATATCTCATGTCATATAAAACAACTTGTGCCATTCCCATAACAACAAACCATACATCCCACTGTTTTTTGTGCCAATGAAAAGCCTTAATAACACCAGGAAAAGTTTCCGTGTAGCTGGTTTGTTTTACCTGATGAAAAGTTTCTTCACCATCCTTGATCACCTCACAAAAAAATCCTCGATCATCATTAAACTTTTTGACCTGTTTTATTTTTACTCCTTCAATCATAAAAATTTACTTAATTTTTACTTAATAACCCCTCCACCTCGAAAGCTTTTATCAAAAAGAAAGCTATCTTTCATAAATTTACCTGAAAAATTAAAAATACGCAAATGCGGACCACCCCCCTTGGAAGCAATAGTCAAAATATCCGTTCGCCCATCACCATCCCAATCACCGGCAAAAACATTTACGCCCCCTGTAAACCTAGCGTCATAAGCAAAAAAACTTAATAATCTTGTCCCATCAAAACGATAACCGACAACATGGGGAGCTCCAGTTTTACCAGCTCCACAAAGAATATCCAAAACCCCATCATTATCCAAATCAGCAACGGAGATATTTACTCCACCAGTAAATTTAGTGGCATAAGCCAAAAAATTAGTAAGTTCTTTTCCTTCTTTATTGAAAACTTTAATTTTCGGCATCAATTTAGAACTGGGAGCAGTGACAATTTCTGACATTTTGTCACCATTAACATCACCAACAGCCACATTAACACCACCAGAAAAATCATTGTTATAAGCCAAAAACTCTTTTTGCAACCTCCCATTAAAACTATAAATTTTTACTAGTGGCCGACTATCTCCCTTGGGCGAAACAACTATTTCTTTTTTGCCATCATTATCTAAATCACCAACCGCAATTGATAATCCACCTTTAAAACTGGCACCAAACGGTAACCAAGCATTAATACTTTTACCAGAGAAATCTATTATTTTTAAAAGTCCTTGATAACCATTTCCTCCTCCGGCAATAATTTCCACAACGCCATCTCCATCTAAATCCTCCACCACAAAATCAAATCCCTTAACATTTTTATCAAAAACAACAACCTCATTAATCAACTTTAAGGACTTATCAAAAACTCGTAACTTTCCATTCCCGTCACTCATAGCAGAAAAATATAGTTTATCTATTTGTTTAACTGGAGCCTTCGGATTATTAGTAATAACTACCGGTTTATTGATCTCTTTTTTTTCTGGAATAACAACATTATTTGTCTTTTTGTTTTTCAAAACATAATCTAATGCCTTTTTGATATCCAAAACACCATCGCCAACCTTTTGGCGATATTTATCTTCGGAAACAATTAACAAACCGCTTTCATTTTTTAAAATTTCTATCAACTGTTTTGGTGTTAAAGTTGGATCAACTGATTTTAACAAGGTTGCAGAACCGGAAACTAATGCCGAAGAAAAGGAACTTCCTTGCCATCCTTCTCCATAATATTCCATGAAAGAAGGTGTCCCATCTCGAAAAACGGTACTCACCATATTAGTTCCAGGAGCAACCAAGTCAACACAACCCTTACCATAGTTAGTAAAATTGGCAATTTTATTTTTTTCATCAACAGAAGCTACACCCAAAATTCTATTTTCACTATATTCCTGATCATAACAGATTGGATATTGCGGTATATTAGTCATATCAGAACCAAACTCAACCCCATCAAGAGCATTTCCGGAGGCAGCCACAACCAAAACTCCCTTTTCGTAAGCGTTTATAATACTATTTTTTAACATTTCGCTACGATCTTGGCCTCCAAAACTTAAATTTATAACATGTGCGCCATTTTTTACCGCGTAATCAATTGCTCTAGAAACAGCCACAGAATTACCATAACCGGTAGAATCCAATACCAATAATGGCATTATCTTGACATTAGCCGTGACACCCTTTATTCCTTGATTATTATCATGAATAGCAGAAATTACCCCAGCGACAAAAGAACCATGATTCATCGCCATAATAGAGGCTCCGGTTTTCATTTTGGGACGAGGATCTGGAATATCTCGAACAAAATCCCAACCATTAATATCATCAATGTAACCATTATTATCATTATCAATACCATCTAACTTTTCATTTGGATTAACCCAAATATTTCGTTCCAAATCGGGATGCTTAATATCCACTCCAGAATCAATTACCGCCACAACGATTTCTGCTTTTCCAGTAGTAATTGACCAAGCTTCCGTTGCTCTGATCTTCTGTAAATACCACTGTTTGGAAAAAAGTGGATCAAAAGCCTGAGCAGAAGAGACAATGACCAAATTAAAAACTAAAACTATAATAAAAATAACTTTATTTTTATTCATATTTAACTGATTTATTTAAAAATAATTTCAGTTAAATTATAGCAAAAATTTTGACTTTTTCCAAAAAACTTGACAAAATATTTTTAATATGACAAAATGAAATGTTCTTTTCACTTGGAGGTCGGCAATGAAAACCAATACTAACTTAATTTTTTTTCCAAAAATAACTCGTCGAAAAATAGATCGAACTCTTTTTTTGCCCGAACATGAAGTTCTTGACTACCTAAACAGTATGCAAGAAGAAGAGATAATTTCCGACGAAGAAAGACAACTTATTTGCCAGGCTCTTTGGCCACTATTTTTTCTAATTGAAGTTTCCGAAGAAACTATCGAAGAAATAAATCGCGAAATGAGTAAAGATAAAAACACCTACTCTTATCATCTAGCAGATGATGAGTACTGGTATTGGATAAATAGTTCTCTTTCCTCCACTGAAGCACCCATTCCAGGATTTGACTGGAAGGAAAAAGAAAAAATTTTTGAGATTGAGGAACCAATCTATCTCAAAAAATACCGCAACGAAGAAGTTTCCTTAGAAGAACGAACTTTCTCCAATTTACAAAAAGTTCGTCAACATTATTATTTTTCTCTGCGGTTTTTCCGCAAAGAATATGAAAAAAGAAAAAAATAAAAGAACCTTTCCACTGAAAGGTTCTTTTTTCTTTTGCTAAATATTTTTAATTTCTTCCTCTAACATCTCTTTGAACTCCTTTAAACTCTTGACGCCCAAATCACCTTCTTTTCTTTTTCTTATCGCAACCGTTTTAGCCTCAACCTCTTTTTCTCCCAAAACTAAAATGTAGGGTAATTTTTCTTTTTCAGCCGTACGAATTCTTTTTGGTAATGATTCCGAATTATTATCAACTGTCACTCTATATCCTGATTTTTTTAACTCATTTTTAATTTCTTCTGCGTAATCAATAAATTTTTCCGAAACGGGTAAAACTCTAATTTGTTCGGGAGAAAGCCACAAAGGAAATGCTCCAGCATAATGCTCAATTAATAACCCCAAAAATCTTTCAAAAGAACCAAACAATGCCCGATGAATCATAAATGGTCGTTCTTCTTTTCCTTCCGAATTGGTAAAAGTCATATCAAACCTTTCCGGCAAATTAAAATCAAATTGAATTGTAGAACATTGCCATTCTCGACCAATAGCATCTTTGACTTTATAATCTAATTTTGGTCCATAAAAAGCCGCTTCTCCCGTTTCACGAACACATTCAATTCCCAAATCTTCCGCTACTTTTTCTAAAACTGATTCCGCTAGTTCCCAACCAGCATCATCACCAACATAACTTTCTTTATTTTGCGGATCGCGAAGTGACAAATAAATTTTATAATTTTGAAAACCAAAAGAATCAAAGATATACTTAGCAAAATTAGCAACTTTTTTTAATTCTTCTTCCACTTGATCTCGTCGACAAATAATATGAGCATCATCTTGTGTAAATCCACGAACCCTGGTCAAACCGGAAAGTTCTCCCGATTTTTCATAACGGTAAACAGTTCCACATTCAGCATAACGCAAAGGAAAATCACGATAAGACCATTTTTCGGCATTATAAATTTCCACATGAAAAGGACAGTTCATTGGTTTTAATAAGTACTCTTCTTTATTTTTATCAACTACAACTCCATCTTGTGATTCTTTGAGCGACTTGCTTACTTCAATCGGAGGATACATTGAATCATTATAAAAATTCCAATGACCGGACATTTCCCAAAGTTTTCGCGAACCAATATGTGGAGTTCTTACCAATTCATAACCATTTTCCAAATGTTTTCGATACCAAAAATCTTCGACAATTCTCCATAACATTGCACCTTTTGGCTTCCACATTCCCAAACCCAAACCAACTTCCGCATTTATCAAGAAAAGATCTTTACCAATAACTCGATGATCTCTTTTCTCGGCCTCGATTAACATGTTTTGATAATCAACAAGTTCTTGCTCTAAGGCAAAAGCCAAAGCATAAACTCTTTGCAACATTTTGTTCTTTTCATTTCCTCGCCAATAAGCTCCCGCCACCTTTTGAATTTTGAAAGCCCCGGCTTCCTTTGTCGAATTTAAGTGCGGGCCACTACACATATCTTCAAAAACAACCTCTCCTTTCTGGTTAAGGTTTCGATAAAAACTTATTTGGGACTCTCCTTCCTTTTCTAACTCAGCAATCAACTCCAATTTGTAAGGATTGTTTTTAAATTTTTCTTTGGCTTCGGAAATTGGCAAAAAATACTGTTCAAACTTCTGATCTTCACGCACAATTCTTTCCATTTCCTTTTGAATCTTTTTTAAATCTTCAGGCGCAAAGGATTTGTCCAACAAATCAAAATCGTAATAAAACCCATTCGCCACGGCCGGACCAATTGTTAATTTAGCATCGGGAAAAAGTTTCAAAACAGCTTGCGCCATAATATGCGCCAACGAATGACGCATTGTTTCTAATTTTTCATTTTCCATATTTTTTTTGTTTAAAAAGGTTTATTAAAAATATAACTTTATCTAAAATTTATAAAAAAAACCAAGGCATCATACCTTGGGATCCTATCAAATGACGGGATGGTTCCACCCAAATTCTTTGAAATAAATCAAAGCACTTAATTTATCTCGATTTAGCCAACAGGAAAAACTTGCGTTTTTGGCGTTTTGGTAGAACGCCCAATCATCGATTAGTTCCATTTTACTACAAATGTAATTTTTGTCAAACAAAAAATCCCGAAAACCAGGTTTCAGGATTTAATAACCATTCCAAGAATCCCACTTACCAGCAATTTTGTCATAAATAGTAAAACCATAGACGACTGAACTGTCTTCTTTTTTCAAAACACCAAGCAACTCCAAAAAATCCAATAAACGACGAACTCGCTTTTGATGGAGATAAAGGTCAAGATGTCCAGCCTCAGGATAAAGCAAGTCTGGGTAATCATGAATTCGCGCCAAGATTACTAACCTTTTGGCAGTTTTACCAGTAAATTCAAAAATCTCTTCACATTCTCCAACTTTTCTTTTCACCAAAACTCTTTTCAATGGCTGGAAAAAGATAAATTCGAAATAATAGTCGATTATTACCTCAATTTCCAAAAAATCTTGATTAGTCGATTGGTCTTTCATTATTACCCCCGAATTTACGCCATTAAAAAATTTTTACTGAAAAATTTCCGCTTTGCGCAAAATAAGTTTAATCGGTTTATTTCCCTGTAATTCATCCTTGCTCAAATTATTCCAAAAAAATTTGAGCTCAACCAAAGTTTCAACCGTGCTTTTATCTTTGTTGTTAAAAGTTACTACCACCTCAGCAACCTTATCGGGGAAAAAGACAACAATATCAAAATTCAAATCATTAGGATTATATTTAGGTAAATTTTCAATAACAAAATCCAAGGATTGATTTTTGGCTGACGACTGAATAAAAAAATGAATAGCCTCATCTTCCATAGTTGAAGAAGAAACAAAAAATGGATTCCCTAAAACAAACAAAAATACGAAAACGGCAAAATCTCTTCTCATG
>CAZSER010000017.1:6387-13022 GCA_964605975.1 uncultured Gammaproteobacteria bacterium | reverse complement strand
TGCCCATTCCCTTTTTTACTATTAGAAACCGTAATTTAAAACAAAGAAACAAAAAACAACTTTTGTCAAAGATATTTTTTTTTACTTTTGTCAACAAAAATTTCTGATTATTAAAATAAAAAAACAAAGGGAAAAAATCACCAAGTATTGCCAAAATCAGCAAAGTCTCCTATAATAAGGTCAGCAAAAGGAAACTGTTCACTATTTTTTTATTTATGCTAAATTTAGATAACCAAAAAGAAAATAATTTTGACCAAAGAATAAATTTATTGCATGAAGAATCATCTTCAAAACAACGAAAAGTTTTCCGGACCAGTAAATTCATTTTTTATTTAGGTTTAGTTATTTTCTTGGCTTTCATAGTTTTTTCTTACCAAGTAATTTTTACCGATAATAGTGTCGGTCAAATCTTTGGAGGAGATTTTAATATTTTTAAACAGCTAAAAACATTGGCTGGTTCAAATGACGATCTACGCGGACAAAAAGAAGATCGTATTAACATTTTACTTCTTGGTATGGGTGGAGTGGGCCATGAAGGACCTTACTTAACAGACACTTTAATTTTATTAAGTTTTAAACCTTCAACAGCGCAAGTCGCCATGCTTTCCATCCCCAGAGATCTTTATGTTGATATTCCCGGAAATGGCTTTTGGAAAATTAACAATGCCAATCATTTTGGAGAAAAACAGTCACCCGGAAATGGTGGATTATTAGTAAAAGAAACTGTCCAAAGGAATTTGAATCTTCCTATTCATTATTATGTCCGAATAGATTTCGCCGGTTTTGAAAAATTAATTGATGAGCTTGATGGTGTAAAAGTAGAAGTAGAAAATAGCTTTATTGATTATCAATATCCAACCGATGATTACAAATATCAAGTTATCAGTTTTCAAAAAGGGTGGCAAACTATGGACGGAGAAACAGCCTTAAAATTTGCCCGATCCCGACACGGTAATAATGGAGAAGGTTCCGATTTTGCCCGAAGTAAAAGACAACAAAAAATTATTTCCGCCGTCAAAAAAAGAGTGTTTTCTTATAGTTTTTTTCTTAGCCCACGAAAAATCTCCGGATTTATGAAGGAACTTTCTAATCACTTACGGACAGATTTTGAACTTTGGGAAATTATCAAATTTGCAGAATTAACCAAAAATATTAACCTGGACAAAATAATCAATCAAGTAATTGATGATTCTCCTAATGGTTATTTAACGGCCGGTAATATCAATGGCGCTTATGTGCTCATGCCCAAAGGAAATGATTGGACAGCGATTAGAAATTTAACTACTACCTTATTTGAACAACAAACCGCTCCCCCAAAAAACCGAACAATTAATATTGAACTACGAAATGGGACAGAAAAAAGCGGTTTGGCATCCAGAAATCAGGAAGAATTAAAACAACTTAATTTTCGTGTTTTAAAAATTGGCAACGCCCCAGAACAAAATTATACTAAAAGCTTAATTTTTAAAATTACTGATGACGAATTCCCCGAAGAAGAAAAATTGTTAGAAAAAAAATATGGCACATCGATAAAAATTAAAAATATCCCTGAATGGATTTATTTAGAATCTGGACCAGAAATAGATTATCTGATTATTCTCGGTCAAGATGAAGCTGATAAGTTCAACTCTTAATCCCTTGTTTGTAACCAAACCTCTATGTTGAAAAATTTAAAAATGAAAAAAATTGCCCTACTGGGAAGAACTAATGTTGGCAAATCAACACTATTCAATAAACTCTCTGACGAGAGAGATGCTTTGGTTTCCAATATTGCGGGTACTACCAGAGATGTTCGTCAAGGAATTAGCAGTTGGAATCAAAGACAGATGATTTTTCTTGATACTGCTGGATTAGATGTTAAAAGCACCGAAGATATCGATCGCAAAGCGATTAAACATGCCGTAAAAGAAGCCCAACAAGCAGACTTAATTCTCTTTGTTGTTGATGTTAAAGATGGTATTCTCCCTCAGGACAAAGAGTTCGCTTCCGCTATCAAAAAAATGGGAAAGCCAACAATTTTGGTGGTTAATAAAGTAGACTCTAATCGAATGATGAATGATATTTATGAATTTTATAATTTAGGATTTGATAAACTTTTTGCAGTAAGCTCCAAAACCGGAGCAGGAACTGGTGATCTATTAGATGAGGTGGTTAAAATTTTAAAAATCCGCAAAAAAAAAGTTGGACCAAAACCAAAACTGAAAAATGAAATAAAGATTGCTCTTATTGGCAAACCTAATACTGGTAAATCTTCACTTATCAATGCTATTGTCGGAGAAGAAAAAGCCATCGTGTCTCCTGTCCCCCACACAACCAGAGATAGTCAAGATTTTACAGTTGAGTACACAACAACAGAACAGAAACCAAAAAAATATAATCTTACCTTTGTAGATACGGCTGGAATAATCAAAAGACGAAAAATCGCTAACTACCTCCAAAAAATAAGTATCGAACAAAGTCATGAATCGCTAAGTAAAGCTGACCTAGCTTTTTTATTGATTGACGCTTCTCAACCTATTACCGTCCAAGATCAAAGTTTGGCACAAACAGTTATCGAAGAAAATAAATCGGTAATTATTTTAATTAACAAATGGGATTTGGTTGAAGAAAAAACAACATATAGCGACAAAAACTATTTGGGATATTTACACCGCTTTTTACCTTTTCTTAAATGGGCACCAGTTCTCTTTATTAGTGCCAAAAACGGAGCAAAAATTGACAAACTACTGGCAAAAACATTAGAAATTTACGAAAACAGTCAACGAGAGTTTACCAAGAAAGAGTTGCAAGAGTTTTTGCTTCACATGATGAAAAAGAAAGCGCCACCAAAAGAAATTGGCACTCGACCTCCATATATTTATGAAATTGTCCAAATCAAAAAAGCGCCCATCGTTTTTGAAGTAATTGCCAGAGATTCTTTAAATATCGTTTTCCCCTACATGCGCTTTATGCAAAAAACTTTGCGTGAATATTTTCAGTTAGAGGGATGTGGCATTAAATTAACTTTTACCGAGAAAGAATAATTTTAAAACATATGCTTATTATTGGACTTGGAAACCCAGGGAAAGATTATGATAACACCCGACATAATATCGGTTTTGATTTTTTGGAATATCTAAAAAACGAGATACTCAAAGCACCGGGTGACCCTTGGGTTGAAAAAAAATCATGGCCGGCAGAAATTTTTGAAAAAAAATTTCTGCAACAAAAGGTGATTCTATTAAAACCGCTTACTTTCATGAACTCTTCAGGGAAGGCAGTCCAAAAAGCATTAAACTTTTGGAAAATGGCCGTTCCCGAAATTATTGTTATCCATGATGATGTTGATCTAAAAATAGGCACATTCAAAATTCAAAGTAATCGTGGTAGCGCTGGACATAATGGCATTAAATCAATTATTGACTGTTTGAAAACCCAAGATTTTTTGAGAATTCGCATCGGAGTAGGCAAAGAAGATCGACAAAAACAAGGAGATACTGCTAACTTTGTTCTCAAAAAATTCACCTTGTCCGAAAAGTTTAAACTACGAGCAGTACGACAAGAAGTAGGAGCTGAAATAAATAAATTTCTCAGTTTTTAGACAAACCAAAAAAGAACGACAGTCGTTCTTTTTTGGTTCTAAAAAAAATCGGCAAAGTCATTAAGACTTTGCCGAACAAAGGGAAAAAATTAATTACCTTCGCCGAGGAGTTCTTTTTGAACTCTTTTTTTTCGGCGGAGCAACTTTTTTGGTCGGCGTTTTTTTCTTGGCTTCTATCGCCGACCTTTTGGTATGATGGGGTGGTTTGGCGACCACCTCCCGCGGTGGTGGCGGTGGCCTTCGCCACCGATAGTGGTACCGAGGACTCGGCACCACTCGCCAAACCCCACTGTCATACCTCCGGTAAGTTCGGACTTCTACAACATCCTCACCCTCTACCGGGAAAAAAGTCACGGTACAACCACTACCGAAAAAAAGCACCAGAAAAATCACAAGATTTTTCATCTCTTCCTCCTTTTTTAAAGTTCAAATAGAAAAACAAATTTTTCTTTTCCCATTTGAAATTAAAAAAAATGATCATTTTGGCATTGCACATCAGCTTGAAACTAAACGAAAAAACGCTCAATTTCAATTTAAGATACTTCACAGTTAGGAGGGGACACTGTTTTTTTCGACTGATATGCATGGCAAAAATGACCATCCACTTGTGAAATAAATCTTAGAGTATATCCTATTGATTGTCAAGAAATTAATACCCAAACCATTTTATAATAACACGCCCAGCAAAAAATGTCAATATCTTTACCGTTTTTCTTTTATTTTTAGCTATTTTTAAATTATAGAAACAACCCCACGATTAGAGAATAAAAAAAATATCTGTTATAAAAAAACCATGTCTAACGAAAAAGAACTAATTTATTCTCTGGCCATTTATCGACTTTGCGCATTAAGTGCCAAACAGATGTTTCTATTAAAAAAATATTTCGGCAACTTCTATTCTGCCTATCACGCCACTCCCAAACAATGGCAAGAAGCAAAAATATCACAAGAAAGTTCTCATAAATTTTTTGATAACAAACAAACTTTTTCTCCCCCGAAATATCTAGCAGAACTCCACAAAAAAGAGATTATTGCTCTTAATCTGTCATCATTTAACTATCCGACCTTACTAAAAGAAATTCCTGATCCCCCATTTTTTATTTTTTGTCGAGGAAATACCGAACTTTTAAACAAACACTCTCTGGCTATTGTAGGGACGAGAAGAATCTCTGATTATGGTAAACAAGTAATCTCTCGTCTTTTACCGGAATTAGTCGCTAATGAATTGGTAATTGTTAGTGGCCTAGCTTATGGAGTTGATGCTTATACTCATCAAATAACTTTACAAGAAAAAGGACAATGTCTTGCCGTTTTGGGTTCGCCAATTGATCAAATCTATCCTCGTGGGAATAATAACTTAGCCCAAAAAATCTTACAATCTTCCGGATTAATAATTTCTGAAAACGCCCCAGGAACGGCAATCCAAAAATTTCACTTTCCGATGAGGAATAGAGTCATTAGCGGTCTCTCATTGGGAACATTAGTTGTAGAAGCGCCTAATAAATCAGGAGCCCTGATTACCGCCACTTGCGCAGTAGAACAGAATCGCGAACTTTTCGTTGTTCCCGGTTCAATTTTTAATCCATTAGTAGAAGGAAATAATAATTTAATCAAAAAAGGCGCCCAACCAATAACCGAATCCTCAGATATTATCGAATCTATTTATCCTTTCAAAAAAACAACCTCCCTCCATCAGAAAACGATTCCCTACTTGCCAAGTGATGAAATTGAGGCTATCATAATTAATAACTTAACGAGAGAACGACACCTCAATGAATTATCTCAAATTTCCGAAATTCCTATTGCCGAGTTAACGGCCAAGTTGGTTATTTTGGAACTCAAAAATGTTGTTTTAAACTTAGGAAATAACATCTATATAAAAAAATAGTTTATGCAGTTACAAAAATATTTAGAGTTTAAAAAAGCGGAACAATATCTGGAATCTATTGGTAATTTAAGTTCCGTTAATTTCTTTAATGGCACCTCCAATCCAGAACACCATTTCGCCCGCGCCCAAAAACTTTTAAAACTGGCCGGAAATCCTGACAAAAAATTAAAAATTATCCATGTTGCCGGAACAAGCGGAAAAGGATCTACTTCCAACCATATTTATCAAATCTTACAAAAAGCCGGCTATCGTGTTGGTGGTCATTTCTCCCCTTTTGTTTCCGTTTCCACCGAAAAAATTCAAATTAATAATCACTTTATCTCTATTGATGAATTTATTTCTTTGGTCGAAAAAATTAAACCCATTATCGAAAAATGTCACAACCTTTTTGACACACCCAGCTACTTTGAACTTTGGATTTTGATGGCACTTATTTACTTTGCTGAAAAAAAATGTGACTATGTTGTTTTGGAAGTTGGTTGTGGTGGTCGTTATGATGCCACCAATGCCGTCAAAAAAACTATCGTTTCAGTTATCACCAATATCGGTTTAGACCATATGCACATCTTAGGCGATACTATTCCCAAAATAGCTTTTGAAAAAGCCGGTATTATCAGAAACGGAAGTCCCGTATTTACTGCAATCGAAAGATCGGACGCTTTGCAAGTTATCAAAGATGAAGCCCAGAAAAAAAATGCCAAACTGACAATAATAAATCCCCAAAAGGGAGAAAATCCCAATATCCTTCTATCAAAAGCCGTCTGCCTATTTTTAAAAATATCAGAAAAAAATATTTCTCAAGGTTTAAAGAAAAACAAACAGTTGCCCGGTCGTTTTGAAATCATGCAAAATAAACCAACCGTAATTCTTGACGGAGCGCATAATCCAGACAAAATTTCCTTTTTAACTCAAAAACTTTTAAATTTTAAAAAAGAAAACTCCATCAGAAAAATCCATTTAATCTGTGCTCTAACTGATAATCGAGAAGCCCAAGAAGTTTTCTCCACACTTCTTCCACATGTTGATAAAATTTACGCCACTAGAGGTTTAATTTCAGAAAGGAAATTCCAAGATCCCAAAACCCTACTTCAAAACTTACAATCTTTAAAAAAAATATCTGGTCAATCCTTTTTGGATCCCAATACCGCCCTAAAAAAAGCGCTAGAA
>CAZSER010000017.1:0-6377 GCA_964605975.1 uncultured Gammaproteobacteria bacterium | reverse complement strand
TCTTTTTTCTTGGTTTCAGAACTCCGCAACTGGTGGAAAAACAATATCGAACAACTAAAAAAGAGAAATAATTTAATTCTTTAAATTATTTAATTAAAAATTATTTTTCAACTAAAAAACGCCGGATCTTTACGGCGTTAAATTTATTTTTCCTTAATAGAAAGAACCCATATCCATGCCCCATTACTGGTTTTTAAATAAAAAGATTTTTCTTTTTCACCAGAAGAAAGATGTTTTGTTGTCGAAAAAAGTTTCGCATCAGAAGGGAGATAAGAGTTCCCGATCAAAATAGTAGGTAAATCTTGCCCAATTCTTCCGCTAAAAACATCTCTACTTATTTTAAATAAAAGATCTTTTACACTATCTTGTTCATTTTTTCGCAGAGTAACTTCTTCTGTCGGAAATTTGATCTTGTATTTTTCCCCATTCTTAATCATGAAAAAAGCAACATTTGGAACCTCAACTCCCTCATTTATCAAAAATAGTTCCATCTCTCTGATAGATTTTTTAATCTTTTCCAAAAAAGCTACTCCGTTTCTTACCAACAGTTGCTGTCTTTTTAACTCTTCAAGCGCAATTTGTAATTTCTGTTGAGCATTTTCTTCTTCTCTTTTGGCAGAAAAAAGTTCACTCAAAATTTGCATGGAACTTTTAACCTTTTTACTCATAATAACACCTCCTCAAAAGAACTGTTTTTATCTTACTCGTAAAAAAATAGCTAGTCAATAAAAAAGCCTTTTTCTCTTTGGAAAAAGGCTTCATTCTTAACAACTAAAATTATAAATTTGAAAAAATCTTTGGGCTTTTTTCTCCCAAAAATAGATTTCCGCAGATCTCCTTGTTTTGACGGAAATTTTGATCCGGGAAATATCCTCCAAAACTATTTTCTGCTTTTCTGGAAGTTTTAGATTAGAGAGAAAATCAGTCCAAAACAAACTGCTGATTTCATCAACATACGGTTGCATCCAGACAAAAACAAATTGATCTTCCGGCAATAAAACCAGTCTTTTCCTGATCAATTCACCAGTTGGTAATTTAAATTCCACCAAAACTGTCCGTTTAGCAGTTCGCAGAGAAATGGACAAAGAATTTTGTTGCAAAAACTTGGCTTCTAACTCCTTTCTCCTTTTGACCAACTTTTTATTCAATAACCAAAGTCGATGCTCAGCTCTCTTAACTGCCAGCGCATACGCTGAGAGATCTCTGCTTTCTTCATCAATTCTCGCTTGAATTGAAAAAAGTTGCTCAACCACCCTATTTAGTGCTGTTCCTTTCATTTTACCTCCATTAAAAAAGAACTTTTTATTTTACCGAAAAACAAAAAAAATGTCAACCAATATCCTGTTCCTGTAAAATTTTCTCCGCACAACAAGTAAGCCAATTATCTCCCGCTTTCAGATAATCCATTATCTCAGTTTCCATCACTGCTTTTCCATTAAAAGAAAGTCCTAAATAACCTTTGTCATCAGGAAGAAGAATATCATCTTTTTGATCAAAAATATCGGCTAACCAATTAATTTTATTTGTCTCCTTTTTGCCAATAATTACTGGCGAAACGGCAGTAAGAAAAGCTTTTTCTTTTCTTAGTGACCACCCTATACCATTGGCCCAAAAAGGACTATTCGTTGGCAATACTTGAAATTCATAGATCTCCATTTCTCTCCTAACTCGTAGATTAACATCACTATTCCCTCTCAAACAAACTAATCGCAAAACCTTTTGTCCAAAATATCTACTACTTGTTGCCTTAAAAACAGAACCAAACCAATAATCAAGAATTACTTCTCCATTACGAAAACCATCCTCATCAAAACTAATTCCAACTCCACGAATAGTTAAATAATTAACCCCAACCAAAGAAAAACAGTTATTTTCCAATAACCAAAGCCCTCCAAATTTTTGAGCTTCTCGGTCTGTTATGTTTTTACCTTGGAAAAAATATCGCCAATATTCTTTTGTCATTGTTTCCTCCCCGAAAAAAAGAACTATACCCTCTTTAATCTTAATTAAATTTAAACAAAAGTCAATATAACAGTCTTATCTTACTAAATACCCACTCCTGCCAAAAAATGCTAAAATTAAGAAAAAATAATAAAAAATAACAACCCCGAAGAAAACTGCTTAAATTTAAAACCTTGACAACGACCGTTTTATTTGTCATATTTCAACCGAAATAACGATTTCATTATGAAAAAATTGGTCATTGTCGAATCACCGACAAAAGCACGAACTATTAATAAGTTCTTATCCAAAGATTACATTGTCGAATCCTCATTCGGGCATGTTCGTGATTTGCCAGAACGAGAGCTGGGAGTTGATGTCAAAAATAATTTTGAACCTAAATATGTAATTGGCGAACGCGCCAAAAAACAAGTTCTAAAATTAAAAAACCTTGCCAAAAATGCCTCTGAAATTCTATTTGCTACCGATGAAGATCGCGAAGGAGAAGCCATTGCTTGGCATTTACGGACAATTCTAAATCCGCAAAAATACGAACGAATAACTTTTCACGAAATCACGCCCAAAGCAATTGAGGCTTCACTAAAACATCCACGGGATATTGATCTAAAAATGGTTGACGCGCAACAAGCTCGTCGAGTTCTGGATCGTTTAGTTGGCTATCAACTTTCCCCTTTTCTCTGGAGAAAAGTAGCCAAAGGCTTATCTGCCGGTCGAGTACAATCAGTTGCTGTTCGTTTAGTTGTCGAAAGAGAACGAGAACGAGAAAATTTTGACAAAAAAGAATACTGGACAATCGAAGCAGTTTTTGAAAATGATAAAGGAACAACTGAAGCTAAATTTTTTTCCCAAAACGGTAAAGTATTAAAAAAGTTGGCCATTAAAAATGAAACCGAAGC
The DNA here is from genome assembly GCA_964605975.1 of uncultured Gammaproteobacteria bacterium. Classification (GTDB taxonomy): domain Bacteria; phylum Patescibacteriota; class Patescibacteriia; order UBA11705; family JABHMO01; genus JBAYHA01. Next base: position 3,519 of record CAZSER010000017.1, on the reverse strand, counting down.
CAAAAAATTGGCGGAAGAAATAAAAAAACAAAACTTTAAAATCGCCAAAATCGAAAGCAAAGAAGTCAAGAAAAAAGCACCGGAACCTTTCCGAACTTCTACTTTACAACAAGCCTCCAATAATCGATTAAATTTCTCCGCCAAACAAACAATGAAATTTGCCCAAGAACTTTACGAAGGAATTAAAATCGGATCAAAAGGAAACATCGGACTGATTACTTACATGAGAACCGATTCTTTAAATTTGTCCGAACAGTTCTTATCCTCTTGCCATCAATATATCAAAGAAACCTTTGGAGAAAAATATTCACCAAAATCATTCAAGAGTTTCAAAACCAAAAGTAAAGGTGCCCAAGAAGCACATGAAGCTATCCGTCCAACTCATGTTGAATATTCACCAGAATCAATTAAACAGTACCTCACACCAGAACAGTTCAAACTTTATGATCTTATTTGGAGAAGAACTGTTGCCGGTCAAATGAATGAAGCTATTTTGGCAACAACCAGTATCGATATTGAATCTGAAAAAAATGAGTTTGTTTTTCGTGCCAACGGACAAATAATTAAATTTGACGGATTTTTGCAGGTTTATCCCAACGCAACCAAAGAAAACCTTTTGCCCAATTTTGAAAAAAATGACCAATTAAATTTAAAGTCACTAACGGAAAAAAAACATGAAACGGAACCCCCTGCCCGCTATACAGAAGCTTCCCTTATCAAAGTAATGGAAGATTATGGAATTGGACGACCTTCCACCTACGCGCCAACAATTGCAACTGTTATTGACAGAAAATATATCGAAAAAGAAGAAAAAAAACTAAAACCAACTGAAATCGGTAAAATTGTTAATGATTTATTAGTTGAACATTTTAGCCAAATTATAGACTATAAATTTACAGCCGAGATGGAAAAAAATTTGGATAAAATTGCCGAAGGAAAAAAAGATTGGCAACCGGTAATTAAAGATTTTTATGAACCTTTTAGCAAAAATCTTAAAACCAAAGAAAAAGAACTGACCAAAGAAAAAATGACGCAAGAGACGGATGAGGTTTGTGAAAAATGCGGAGAAAAGATGGTTATCAAAACCGGTCGCTACGGAAAATTTGTCGCTTGTTCTAATTATCCTAAATGTAAACACACTCATCCATTACCAGGAGAAGAACAAAAAGCACAAGAAGAACTAAAACTGTCCGAGGAAATTTGTCCTGAATGTGGGGCACCTCTTGCTTATCGAAGAGGAAGATTTGGTCCCTTTCTCGGTTGTTCTAAATATCCTGATTGTAAATTTATCAAAAAAGAAAAAATCGAAACGGGAATAACCTGTCCACAATGTCAAAAAGGTCAAATTATCGGAAGAAAAAATAGACGAGGAGCAATTTTTTACGGATGCAATGCCTATCCAAAATGTCGCTTTATTTTATCAGATAAACCAACGGGAGAAAAATGTTCAGAATGTCAATCATTACTAATACAAAAAAATGAACAAACGATTTGTAGCAATAAAGACTGTCCCCAAAATAAAAAAGAAGTCCGTTAACGGACTTCTTTTTTATTTGTTAAATTCAGTAATTTTACTTTACTAAACCTGCTTTCTATGCTTAAATATATTTATATGGAACTAAAAACAGTTATCCACTTATTTCAAGAGAAACAACCGTTAACCGAAACAACAATGATTGTTGATTCTTTTATGTTCCTAAAAAATAAAACCACCCATTTCTCTTTTTATGAAAGAAGAGAAATCAACCAAACATCGCTAGAAAGAACTCTTACTGCAATTAACGAAAATGCTCGAATTGAATTTGTTTGTGCTTCTCTATTAAGTTTTATTTGTGAAAAAAATTTATCTTATCTCAATGAAATTAAAAAAGAAATCAATAATCAAGTTTTTATTCTTTTAAAATGTTACCTTTATACTAGAAAAAAACTTTTACCGGACAAAGAGGATTTAATGGAGCACTCTTATCAAACTTCTTTGAAGTTGGCTGGTGTTAAAATTGGATTACCGGCAATTTGCGGGGCGATGCTCCATGAAGTTGTCCATCATACTGAAACATCAATTAAAGAAATTGAAGAAGAATTCGGGGATGAAACTGCCAAATTAGTTGAAACATTTCAAAAAATACGCGCTATCAAAGTAATTGAAAATGATAAATATGTACAACATTTACGAGAAATGCTGGTAGCCATGGCCAAAGATTTACGCGTTATCATTATCAAAATGTGTTCTAATATCGATCGTTTAAAAAATTCTCACCTACTTTCCGAGGAAAAAAAGAAAAATGTTGCATTAGAATCCCGTGAAATTTTAGCCCCAATTGCTAATTTACTGGGCATTTGGCAACTTCGTTGGCAACTAGAAGACTACTCCTTCAAAATACTTGAGCCCGATGAATATGAAAAAATTGCCCGCAAATTTAATATCGATGAAAGAAAAAATCGTGATAAATATATCATCAAAACAAAAAAAATGGTTGAGAAAGTTGCCAATGAATCAGGAATCCAATGTCAATTAGAGGGTCGCTTTAAACATTTCTATAGTATTTATCGAAAAATGAAAGATCGCAATAAAAACTTTGATGACATCTGCGATGTTTTTGCCTTACGAATTGTAGTTAATACCGTTGACGAATGTTATCGTTTAATCGGGATCATTCATCGACTTTGGAAACCCAAAATCCGTCGTTTTAAAGATTATATTGCTTGTCCCAAAAATAATAATTATCGTAGTTTGCACACAACCGTTTTTGGTCTAAATGGTCGAGCCACTGAATTCCAGATTCGCACCAAAGAAATGGACGAAGAAGCCAATTATGGAATTAGCGCTCATTGGTATTACAAAAATTCCAAGAAAGAAATTGCTCCGTGGATTCAAGATCTTATCCACAAACAAGAAAAATATGAGAATAATGAAGAGTTTTTAGCAAACTTTTCCAGTCAGCTTTTGGAACAAAGAATTTATGTCTACACGCCCAAAGGAGACATCATTGCTCTTCCTTTAGGCTCAACGCCAGTTGATTTTGCTTATCAAATTCACTCTGAACTTGGACATAAATGTGTCGGAGCAGTTGTTAACGATATTCATGTTTCCCTTGATCATCAACTATCCACCAATGATGTTGTTAAGATAGTTACAGACAGAAATCAAATCGGACCACAACAAAAATGGTTACAGTTTGTAAAAACTTCACAAGCCCAGAGAACCATTGCTTTATTCCTTGCTAAAAATAAATAATTTTAAATAATACTATTTTTCTGTTATAATAAAAATTGAGTAATTTTATTAAATATGGGATGTGCTGAACTTATAACTATTCTAAAAAATCAAAAGCGCGATGTCGATTTAGAGTTAATCGAATTAGCTTATGATTTTGCTAAAAAAGCACATGCTGGACAAAAAAGAGCCAGTGGAGAAGATTATATTTTACACTGCTTGGATACGGCCAAAACCCTGGCAAAAATGCAGATGCCAACTTCTATAATTATTGCTGGGTTACTCCACGATGTTCCAGAAGATAC
>CAZSER010000016.1:0-13363 GCA_964605975.1 uncultured Gammaproteobacteria bacterium | reverse complement strand
GTGGAAGCGGTCCATGCCGGCGGAGGGACGCTAGTTTGTTGTGGCAAAGAAATGTTAAAAATAAAAGAAAACACCGTAGAAGCAAGTCAAGAGAAACATCTTCCTGTTGTTGAGTTATTAGAAAACGAAATTATTGTTAAAGTTGGTTCAGTTTTGCATCCTATGCAAGAAGATCATTTTATTGAGTGGGTGGAACTTGTTGGAAAAGAAAAAGTTATTAGAAAATATCTAAAACCAGGAGACGAACCAATTATTTCCTTTTGTAAAATAGCTGATGCTATTGCAGTTAGGGAATATTGCAATATTCATGGACTATGGCAAACTAATCTATAAAAAAAGAACTCTCCAAAAGGGAGTTCTTTTTTTATCTTGACTTTTGGTAAAAATTAAAGGATAATGTCATTAAAGTTTTTATTTTAAATATTGTAAAAAAACAGTTTTAAGTCTTTATCTTTACTGTTTTTTAAAACCTAATCATATGACAAAAATATCAGAAAAAGATCTATCAGAAATAAAGAAGCTCCTATTAGAAGAAAAAAATCATCTGGAAAAAGAACTTGCCAAAGTGGCAATCAAAAACCCTGACAATCCAAATATCTATGAAGCTAAATTTGAAGATATCGGGAATGAAGAGACTGAAACTTCCAGTGAAGTAGACCAATACACGCTAAATATAACACTACAAGAAACACTAGAAAAATCTTTAAGAGATATCGAGAAAACCCTAAAAAACATCGACACTCCTAGTTATGGAACTTGCAAATACTGTCATCAGCCTATTGATATCAAGAGATTAAAAGCTCGACCATCCAGTAGTGCCTGTGTTTCTTGTAAAACAAAGTTGAAAAATCTTTAACATGTTTTTATTTTATTTTATTATAGTAATCGTTGTTTTCATTCTTGATCAAACAACAAAACTCTTTGCGACAAAAATCCCTGATACCGGGATTTTTATTTTTAATTTTTCCGGAATATCCTTGTCTTTTGAAAATTTTTTTAATTCCGGAATATCTTTCGGTTTTTTATCTTCACAAAAATTATTTGTTTGGTTATTTCTTTTGGGATCTTTAATAACTTTAATTTTTTTAACCTTTAATTCAAAAAAGCCATTGTTGGAACTTGTTTTTTGGGCTATAATTATGGGTGGAGCAATTGGAAACATCTTTGATCGACTTTTAAAAAACGGGGTGCAAGATTTTATCAAAATAGCTACTAATTACTTTACTTTTCCTGTCTTTAATTTTGCTGACATTGCCATTGTGACAGGAACTACAGTTTTACTTTTACTCTATAAAAATAAAAAAACATTATGAAAAAAATATTTATATTTTCTGTTTTTTTTATATTACTAGCTCTATCCTCCGCCACGGCAAAAGAAAAAACAATTTTTGTTCACATATTTTCCCAAACTGGCTGTCCTCATTGTGCCAGGGCAATTTCTTTTTTGGAGAATTTACAGAAAGAAAATAAGAACATCGATATTACTATTTACGATTTAAGAAAAGATCCACATTATTATAATGACTTTCTTTCTTTTGGTGTTGCTTATAATATCACCCCCGAAGGAGTTCCGATGATTTATATTGGAGACAAAGCGATCAATGGATATAACGAATTCCAAATTGAATCAGCAATTGAAAAATGTCAACTACCTGTAACAACCTGCCAAAATCCTAAAGATATCGTCACTAATTTTTTTGAAAAAAATCCAGAACTTAAAAATATTCCAAAAACAAACAACACAAAAAGTAATTTTATTATTTTAGGTATCTTTATCTCAGTTGTTGTTGGAATAATAATGACTTTTTACTTCTTAAAAAAAGAACGCTAACCACTACTTAAAACGATATTGTAAAGCTTCGGCCAAATGATTTACTTGAATATCTTTACTATTGGATAAATCAGCAATAGTTCTACTCAATTTTAAAATTCTGAAATAAGAACGAGCCGTTAATTTTAATTTAGTTGTAGCTTCTTCTAAAATTTTTTTGCTTTCTGAATTTAATGTACAAAATTTTTTTATTTCTTCTGATTCCATTTCCGAATTATAATTAATTTTTTTGTTATTATTTTTGAATCTTTCTTGCTGAATTAAATGACATTTTTGTACTCTTTTACGAATAAAACTGGAACTTTCAGCACAGCTTTCTTTATTTATTTTCTGAAAAGATAGCCTGGGGATCTCTATCTGCATATCAATCCTGTCCAAAATTGGACCGGATATTTTTTTTTGGTATTTTTGAATCTGCCAGGGAGAACAAGAACATTCTCTTTCGGGATCAGAGCTAAAACCACAAGGACACGGATTTTGACTGGCAACCAAAATAAATCTAGCCGGATAGTTAACCGTCGTTAAAGCACGGGAGATTGAAATAGTCCCATCTTCTAATGGTTGCCTCAAATTTTCAATCACCGTACGCGGAAATTCTGGAAATTCATCCAAAAATAAAACTCCGCGATGAGCCAAGCTTATCTCTCCCGGCCGAGGATATTTCCCTCCTCCAACCAAAGAGACTCCCGAACTAGTATGATGCGGACTACGAAAAGGACGATTAATAATTAATGGATTTTCTTCTCCCAAAAGTCCCGCCACCGAATAGATTTTAGAAACTTCTTCAATCTCACTTTTTTGTAATGGTGGCAAAATTGATGATAAAGTTCGTGCTAATAAAGTCTTCCCAGATCCGGGAGGCCCACTTAATAAAATATTGTGATACCCCGAAGCCGCAATTTCCAAAGCTCTCTTGCCTTGTTCTTGCCCAATAATATTTTTCATGTCCAAATGAGTTTCTTTTTCTTTGAACCTTAACTCCGGTCGAACAAATGAGTTCAAAAATTTTTCTCCTTGTAGATGTAAACAAACATCTTTGAGCGTTTTGGCACCAAAAACTTCGATTCCTTCTATTAATCCCGCCTCTACGGCGTTTTTTTCACTTAAAAATATTTTTTTAAAACCTGCTTCTTTGGCAAAAATTGTAGCGGGCAAAATTCCACTTACCGGACGAATATGACCATCAAGAGATAGTTCTCCAATAAAAACTGACTCCTTACCTTCTACCTTTATAATTTTTTGTGCCGATAAAACAGCCAAAGCCATCCCCAAGTCAAAACTTGGTCCTTCTTTGCGAACATTGGCGGGAGCTAAATTTACAATTGTTCTAAATCTTGGAAAAGGATAGCCACTATTTTTGATTGCCAATCTTAATCTTTCCCTCGCTTCTTGAACGGCAGTATCTCCCAATCCAACAACCACAAAATTAGTTGTTTCCGTTTTGCAAATATCAGCCTCTATTTCTACTAAAACACCTTTTAATCCTATTGTTGCTACAGTATAAATTTTGCTTAACATATTTTTTATTTTTATTGTAAAAAAAACTACCCCAAACAACAAATCGTGGGGTAATCTTTAAAACGGTTATCTTTTTACTTAATATAACTCAAAGGATTCTTTTTTACTCCATTAACAATAACCTCAAAATGTAAATGTGGCCCAGTAGACCAACCAGTTGACCCCATAGCCATAATTACTTGTCCTTTTGAAATAGTTTCTCCTTTTTCAACATACAATTTAGAAGCATGCGCATAACGAGTTTTCATCCCATTACCATGATCAATTAAAATATTATATCCGTAACCTGTACTTACTCCTGAAAAAGTGACAACACCAGCATCCATGGCATAAATATTTGTTCCCGTTGGCCCAGCGATATCCAAACCGGTATGTTTCCAACTATAATATTGAGAGATTCTTCTAACTCCAGCCGGCCAAACATATCCTGTTCCAGAATCAATATTTTCCGGTTGCTGAAAAAGTTTGGTAATTGGAGCAACTTGTGGAGTTGTTATTTTTTTCACTGCAACTGTAGAGGTAGGAACTACTAATCGACCGCCGGGAATTATTAATTTTTGACCAATCTTAATATCTTTAATATCCAATAGATTATTGGCACTAACAATTTGATCTTCCGAAATACCATATTTACGAGAAATAGCACTAACAGTTTCACCACTTTTAACTTTATGAGTGACACCAGAAACTGGCAAAATTTCCAAGACATCTCCTTTTTTAATTATTGATCTCGAATTTAGTCCATTTTGCCATAAAACAGTTTCTACTGAAACGCCAAATTTACGCGCAATAGAAGAAATTGTTTCTCCAACATTAACCACATATTCAACAACTCCTTGTCGAGGAACTAAAATTCCAGAATTATTATTTACCGGCAAATCAATCGGTTTTATCATATTAGGCTTAATAATCGCCGTCCCCCCCTCAACCAAAGAATAATATTCCGTTGCTAATTCATCAAAATTAATTACCTCTTTTTTATCCCCATCAGAAAGATTAAAGGTCTTATCCAAATAACTTAATATTTGATTTGGCACATAAACTTGTGTTTCTTTGGTTAATCTCTCAAATTCATTAGCAGAAACAAGACTATAAATAATAGTTGTTTCTCCATAATTATCATCTCTTAGAGATTTGGCTGAAAAATTATTAATAATAACACCAAATCCGACCAAAACTAATAAAATATGAATTAAATAATTTTTACTTAAAATATAAAAAATCTTGCTTTTTGCGGGAGCATAAATATTCAATATCCGATATTTAAAATTAAAATACCATTTATATAAAGGAAAAACAACCAAACGAAAAAAAAGTTCGGCTAAGTAATAAATCGGCTTTTTAAGATATTTAAGAGGATATAAAAGCCAAGAAAAAAGCTTAAAAAATATTCGTAAAAGTTTAGCTAATCCCCTTATAAAATAACTCATATCAACCTATTTAAAATAGCAAATTTATCAAAAATAGTCAAAGATTATTTTTTTCTTTATTTGCCATTTACTCAAAAATAAGGTACTATAAAAAAGCTGAGATTTACTTGGCTTTTGATCTTTTATTGATCTTTTAATTTATGTCAAACAGACACCTTGGCAGAACATTAGCTCTGCAAACTTTATTTGAATGGGATTTTCGTGAACGAGACATCTCTCAAATAAATGAAATTATTAATTATAATTTTCGAACTTTTGCTCCCGAGTTCGAAGATCACTCTTTTACCGAAAGAATTATTCGTGGAGTTCTTGATAATTTACTGGAAATTGACCAATACATCAAGGAGTTTGCTCCTGAGTGGCCAATTGATCAAATTACCACCGTCGATCGTAATATTTTGCGAATTGGTATTTTTGAGCTTGTTTTCGACTTAAATATTCCCGCCAAAGTTGCCATTAACGAATCTATCGAAATGGCCAAAACTTTTGGAGGAGAATCAAGCGGTAAATTTGTTAATGGAGTTTTGGGTTCTATTTACAAAAAAATTGGCCCATTAGAAAAAGCGGAAGACAAAGAGTTCGAGCAAGAAAAAATCCGCCTAACGACACAAGAAAATTCCGAATAAAACAAGGTTAATTTTATTTGCAACTTATAAATATTAAAGACGAAAAACAGAAACTAGCAAAAAACTTGCTACTTGCTGTTTTTTGTATTTGTTTATGGAAAAAAAATTTTTATCTTATGAAAAAGAACTTTCTCTAAAATTCAAAGATCACAATCTTTTTCGTCAAGCCTTTGTTCATCGTTCTTATTTAAACGAACATCCCAGTTTTGAACTGTCCCAAAACGAAAGACTTGAATTTCTCGGTGATGCCGTATTGGAACTGGTAGTAACGGAACATCTTTATAAAAATTTCCCCAACCCAGAAGGAGAATTAACTAATTGGCGAGCGGCACTTGTCAATGCAAAAATATTGGCAGGGATAGCCAAGAATTTGGGAATGGAAAACTATTTATATCTCAGTCACGGAGAACAAAAAGACACCGGCAAAGCCAGACAGTATATTTTGGCCAATACTATTGAAGCCGTTATTGGAGCTATTTATCTTGATTCCGGCTGGGAAAAATCCAAAGAATTTATCGACAACAATATTCTAGTTCATTTAGAAGAAATTTTGGAAAAAAAACTTTATCTTGATCCCAAAAGCAGTTTGCAAGAAAAATCTCAAGAAATTATCGGAGTTACCCCAACTTATAAAGTTTTACAAGAAACTGGACCTGATCATGCCAAAACATTTGAAATCGCTGTTTTCTTGGGAGAAAAACAAGCTGGAGTTGGCAAGGGAATGAGTAAACAAGAAGCCCAAGAAGAGGCGGCCAAAGATGCCTTAGAAAAACAAGGTTGGTAATAATTTTAACTAAATATAAACAAAAGCTTTTTTATTTAAAGCTTTTGTTTTTTTGACAAAAAATAAAAAAAGCCTATAATTGTCATTGTTAAGTAAATTTAATAACAAATTTACTTAACAAAAATAAACTTCATTATTTTGCAGTCGTAGCTCAATGGATAGAGCATTTGGCTTCGGACCAAAGGGTTGGGGGTTCGAGTCCCTCCGGCTGCACCATGAAGTTTGTTTTTTTTGTGCGGACGGAGCGACACAACTGCATTAAATTTATTTTTATTACAAAAAAAACAGAGCAACTATTGCTCCGTTAAATGAACTATTTGTCTGGCGGAAAAAGATCCACCAGTCTTTTTAAATTTTCTGGAATTTCTGGGAGTTTTTCTCCGATTCCGTTTTCAACAAAAAAATCTTCTATCTCTTTTATCTTTTGCTGATATATTCTTATGTGATATATCATTATATTCTCAAACTCATTGTTCCTTCTTTCTAACTTCTTTTGAGCATATAGAATTTTCAGTTCTCTTATTTTTTCTTCTGTTGGCCTAATCGCCTGAAAAGAAGTTGGGTTTTTATTCAAGACATAAAAAAGGTCTCGTAACTCATACTCAGTTTGTTCTTTTTTTGCTAAAACATTTTTTATAAAGTCCCCATCCATTGAGCTGTTCATAACTAGATGAAAATTATCCATATCTATGTTTGATTTTCTTATTAACTTTGTAAAATCAAAATTTCCTTTATCTAATATTACCCCCCTATTTTGTAATCGTTCCAGTAATACATTTTTAAATTGATAATATGGCAAAAACAACCGTTCCTCTTTTAAATCAGTATAAAATTGCCAAAAAACTTCGCGAATAATCGCCTCTTGTCCAGATTTCTTTTTTTCCCTAATGTTTAAAAAAATAAAAACAATCAAAGAAGAAATAAGTCCCGAGAAAAAAAATACTAACAGATCCATTAAAGACCTCCTTTGTTAAAGAACCTTCCAAAAAATAACCATATCACTTAAAAACCTTTTTGTCAACTCTTTTGCTAGTTTTTCTTTTTTCTTAAAAAAGAAGCCTGCGCTATAAAATCTTTACTTTTTTTTAAATTTTGGTTATAATCAGTTTGCCTTATTTTCTTGGGGTGTTAGCTCAGTCGGTAGAGCAGTTGCCTCTTAAGCAAACGGTCGCAGGTTCGAATCCTGCACGCCCCACCATAAAAAAAATCCAAGCCACGACCAACTTTCTATCCTGTTTTTTAAAAATGTCTTTATCGGCATTTTTTATTTTTTTAAAAATCTTTGCTGGTTTGTTTTCTTTTAAAAACTTTAAAACTTCAACTTGACTTTTTTATTTATCTTTGCTATAATACATTCAGAAGTGGAAAAGCGGAGTGCCATTACCTTTGGTATTCCGTTTTTTTATTGAAAATTCATTTTTTTTCAAGAACTGAACTTTTAGTAAAAAAATATGACTACTAACAAAAAAACCAGTCGTCAAAAATGTGAGATCTATTCTCGTATCGTTGGCTATTTAAGTCCTGTTCATCGCTGGAATAATGGCAAAAAAGAGGAGTTTAACGATCGAAAAACATTTTCTAATATAAAATAACTTTAAATATGATTAGCTCTAACCCTAAATATCTTTCTTACTTTTGGAATGAAAAAGTTCAAGAAAAAGTAAGCAACAATAAACTGTTTCAAAAAGCACAAGACGAAAACAGTTCCGTTCATTTAATTGGACATTTAGTTTTTGCTTTTATTTTAATTGTAGGAGTTGCCTTTTCTCTCCGATTTTTGGAAATAAATTTAGAGAAAGCTAATCTAAATCCTCTCTCATCCAAGGTAGCCCTAGCTTCAGAAAAAGTTTGGGGAGGAGAATTATCAGAACAATCAGCCAAAATTTGGCAACTAAAACCGGGAACTACTTACGATTTAAAATTAAAGTTTGCCAACAAAAGCACTGAAACTTGGACAAAAACAACCGTTAATCTAAAAGCTCTTACTACTGCTTTTAAATTTTATGATAATAGTTGGAATGATCTTTATTTACCAACACAAATGAAAGAAGATTCTGTTTTGCCGGGACAAACGGCCAGTTTTGAGTTAAAAATTAAAGCACCGAAAAATAGTGGTGAATATTCCGGAGAATTTATTTTAACCCAAAACAATATTGCCATTATTCCCCAAGATATTTCTATCAAAATAGTTTCGACTGAAAATCCAAATAATAATAGTTTTAATCCGTCACCAACAGTAAATAATAATGTAAATTTTCTTCCAAAATTAAACTCTTGTAATTTAAAATTGAACTTTACAGTTGCAGGAATAAATGAATCTTTGGATAATTTAAGTTGCGTTGAAGCTCTTAATCTTCCAGAAAAAGGGCCAGATATCAGTGTTGGACTTTTCTATACAGATCAAGCCGTTTCTTTGTATAATGATCAAGCTTGGCAGGTATTAGATGGAAATAATAATTTTGTCGCTTCAATCCCAGCTAATCAAGAAATTCGAGTTTTTTATAACAGTGACAAAAAACAGTTTGCCTTTGACTTTATTGATCGAACAATTAGAGTTGATGGAACTAATTTAAAATTCAAAAATTTTAATTCCGGAATATTTACTATTTCCAGTTTTCAAGATTTAGCTTTGTGGAACAAAACTATCAACTACAATCAATTTAGAGGGGATCTGGAACTTTCTCTTTATGATAAAAATTCTAGGCTCTGGATGATTAACACCTTACCACTGGAAGATTATTTAAAAGGAATAAAGGAAACATCAAACCCTGATCCAGCCGAATATCAAAAAGCAATGACTATTGCGGCCAGAACATATGCCCTTTATCATATCAATAAATACCAAGTGGAAAAAAGTTTTTTTGATATGTATAACGATGAAAGGTCTCAAGTTTATAAAGGATATGTTGCTGAATTAATAATGCCCCAACAGGCAAACATTGTAGATGAAACTTCTGGTGTTATTGTGACTTTTAACAATGAAGTAATTATTGCGTATTACAGTGCCAGAAGTGGAGGACAAACCGTCACCAAAAATATTCCTTATTTAAGATCAGTATCAACTCCGTATACGGCAAACCTAAGTAAAAATGGTCATGGTTGGGGAATTGATGCTTTTGATGCCAAAAACAGAGCCGAAAAAGAAGGTTGGTCATATGATAGAATACTTCGACACTACTACAAAGATATCTATTTAGAAAAAATTTATTAAACAATTAAATCAAATATAAAAACTTCGTCAAAAAAGACGATTACTTAAATTTCAAAAGAGATTTTGAAATAAAAAAATTTAAAATGTTCTTTGCATCAAAAAATCCACAGCCCTGAACATTCCTCACTCAATAGTTCAGGGCAAACAAAAAAAATGATTTTAGATAAATCATTTTTTTTGTTTTTTATCTGACTATTCATTTGGAATATTTCTGTTCATTTTACCATATTCGCTAACCAGATTACTTATTTTTCTACTTACTTCCTCAGCATAAGGTACTTTGCGAAAAATAAATCTTTCCGTTTCTCCGGCGGTTTGAATATGAACATCTCCATAATGCAAAACTGTCGCCCAAAAACCCTTTACTTCACTAGTAATATCTTGCATCCTGCCTAACTCTTTTTCGGATATAATTCTAGCAAATAAAGCTTTCTGTTCTATATTTATAATTCTTTTATTGGTCACAATCCAAACATCTAAATAATAATCAATAAACATCCCAAAAGAATACATAACGACAAAAAGAGCGTAGGCACTTAAAAAAAGTGTAAATAAACCTCTAAAAATTTCGGAATCCAAAAAATTTGTATAATTAATAACGGCAACATACAAAGAAAAAGGAATAAAAGAAAAAAGAGTTGAAGTGAAAATAATTCTTACTGGAGTAATCCAATGCCGACGCAAAAACATTAAAACATATTCACCCGGTTTTTGATTGGGAAAATGATGACGACTATACATATTTTAATCTAAAATTAAATAGTTATTAAGACCATCTCCACCCAAAATAGTCACCGGCAATGACCAATCAATCCTGGCAATATAAAAATAAGAAATAAAAACAACCAAGACGGTACAAATAATATACAAAACCGTAATAAAATACGGCCAAAAACCAACAAAACCATAACGATAAATATGGTATAAATTAAAAAAAGTAAAAAAGAAAAAAACAACCAAGAAAACAAAATAAACCAACAAAAAAACTGAAAGTTCAAATGACATAATAAAATTATTAACAATTAATACCTTACTATTTTCTAATTAAAACCTTTTAAATGTTCTCTGGCTTTATCCGTAATAATTCTACCACGAACAGTTCTATTCAACAAACCAAGCTGTAATAGATAAGGTTCATAAACATCTTCAATAGCATCCATTTCTTCTCCCGTAGAAGCGGACAAAGTATTTAAACCAACAGGACCACCAGAAAATTTTTCTTCTATTGTTTTGAGAATAAAACGATCATGTTCATCTAATCCCAGTTCATCAATATTTAACATTTTCAAGGTTTGACTCACTATTTCCAATGTCACCACGCCCTCATTTTTGACCTCTGCCAGGTCTCTAACTCTTTTAAGTAGTCTATTTGCAACTCGTGGTGTTTGTCTGGCTCTAATCGCAATATCATAACTACAACCGTCAGAGAAAACAACCCCCAAAATCTCAGCCGATCTCTTGATAATTTGTTCAATATCCGATCCAGAATAAAATTCCAAATGAAAAATATTACCAAAACGATCTCTCAAAGGAGAAGAAAGTTTGGAAATTTTTGTTGTTGCACCAATTAAAGTAAACTTGGGTAAATCTAATCTTAATGTTTTTGCCGAAGGTCCTTTTCCAATAACAATATCCAACACAAAATCTTCCATGGCGCTATATAAAATTTCTTCTATGGTTCTATTTAGTCGATGAATTTCATCAATAAACAAAACATCTCCCTCTTCCAAGTTAGTTAAAATAGCAGCCAAATCTCCACTTTTTTCAATGGCCGGACCAGTTGTCACTTTGACATTAGCGCCCATTTCATTAGCAATAATATGAGCCAAGGTAGTTTTCCCCAAACCAGGAGAACCATATAATAAAACATGCTCTAAAGGTTCTCCTCTCTTTTTGGCGGCAGACATAAAAATATCCAGATTTTCTTTTATTTTATTTTGTCCTATAAAATTTTTTAGTTCTCGTGGACGCAAAGAAAGTTCAAGATTATTATCACCTTGTCTTAAATTAGAAGATATTATTCTTTGATTTTCATTATCTTTCATACTTTCTTGGTAAAAATACCCTTTGAAAATTATTTGTTTTATTTGTTTGTAGAACTATTAAAAGAATCTAAAAGATCATTTAATTTAATTATCAATCGATTAGTTATTTCTGAAAAAGTTAACATATTATCTCCCTGTTGAAAAATCAAAACCAGATCTTGTTCTTTTATCCTAAAATATTGTCTAATTACTCTATTATACTTTTCTTTATCAATTTTTCGAGAAAGAACATCCTTTTTATTTCCAAATTGAGACATATACCAACTAGCTTCAGACTTAAAGGAATGCGCAAAATAGTAATCTGTAATATTTTTCTCCGCAACAGAAAGAGCTTTTATTATATTTTCCATAGATAATTCACTATTAAATAACTCTCCAGCAACAAAAGCGGACATCTCATCCAAAACACGAAATGTTAAATATTCTCTCAAATTTTCTGCAATAACATGAGGGGCTAATCCATTTTCTCTATTTCTAATATGCTGAGCTTCATGATTATATGTTTTTTCTTGCCCGGCTTGATATTTCTCAACTTTTTCCAAAGCAACCTGACGGTAAGCGTCAGAAATTCCTTCGGCTATTTTATATTTAATCAAAGTGACAGTGCCATCCCACTCTGCCTGGCCACCTTTCATTCTTAATCCACCACCGGCAACCATATTTTCTCTCATATATTTATCATCAATAACTACCTCTAAATATTTTATTGGTGGACCGTCCTTGTAAACAGAAATATTCAAAAAATTTCTTATCCTTTGTAAGTTTTTACTATCGACAATATTTTTTTCAGCTTCTTTTGACCTGTATTCTTGTAATGTTTCTCCAACCCTAATAGCCCTGCTATTTCTAGTTACTTCTTTTTTTATTTCACTAATTTCAATATCTTCAACACCAGGAGTTTTCTCAAGTTTCATAATTTTATAAATTCAAAAAAATAATCTTTGAAAATTATTCACGAAACTCTTTTATCTTCGTTGCCAAAATTTCTTTAACTTTGTCGGCAAATTCGTATGCAGTTAAATCTTCGTATTCTTTGCCTGGACAAATTTTAACAAAATCCTGTTGAATAATTTCGGAAGAAACCCGACTTGTTATTATAGAAATATAACAACTTGTTTTCTTCTCTTCGGTTCCAGCATCTTTTCCAACCACATTAAAAATACCAACTTCTTTTACCTGGTGCTCTTCTCCCAAATAAACACGCATACTGTCCCATTCTTTTCCAACTATAAACTTATTAGGATCAAATATTTTTATAATATTATTTTTTATCTCTTCGATAGGAGTAATATCTTCTTTTTTAATTGGATAATTATTCCTTCTTATTCTTGATCCTGCTGATAATGAAACAATACTTTCAGCCGGAACATTATTGTCCATTTTTAATTTTTCTATCATACTTTTTAAAATTATTTTTAATATCTTTATTTTATCCTATTTTTCACGGATTGACCAGTTTTTATTTCTATTTGAATAGTTCAAAACAAACAAAAAAAGCCAAAATGGCTTTTTTTGTTATTTAAAACAGTTGTTTTTATGGTGCCTCGGGCCGGAATCGAACCGGCACGGTGATTAAACCACTGGATTTTAAGTCCAGCGCGTCTACCAGTTCCGCCACCAAGGCAAAAATTTTTCTTTTCTTTAAAAAATAACAGCCTTCGCAAAACCTTCGATAAAAGTCGAAATCTAATTTTTTATTAGATAGATTTGGCATATGCTGGAGCGGGAGACGGGGCTCGAACCCGCGACCTCAACCTTGGCAAGGTTGCGCTCTACCAACTAAGCTACTCCCGCAAATTTTCAAGCAAAATTATTATAGCAAAAGAGGTAAAACTGTCAAGAGCATAAACAAAAAATCCGGCAATCCGGATTTTTTGTTTATTTATTGCTTTATTGGCATTACTAAATATAAATAGTC
>CAZSER010000015.1:0-15443 GCA_964605975.1 uncultured Gammaproteobacteria bacterium | reverse complement strand
AAGCATAGGCCCCTCTCAAAGCGTCGGAACTTTATTCAATCAACATTTGTTGACGGAACATATCGAGTATTAGCCCGAGTTTCCCCAGGTTATTCTCGTCTTTGAGGTAGGTTACCAATGTGTTACTCACCCGTTTGCCACTCCCCGATAGTCATCTTACGAAAACTATCAGAGCGTTCGACTTGCATGCCTTAGACACGCCGCCAGCGTTCACCCTGAGCCAGGATCAAACTCTCAATAAAAATCCAGTTAAAAGGCCTTTGTGATTGCTCAGCAAAGTCTGGATTGCCTGTAAAAATTTTGTTGAAAGTTTCCTATCACTTAATTAATGTTAAAAACTTTGGGTATTTCGCAATTGCGTTTACATGTTATTGTTAATGTTCTCGTGATTGCCAGTATAAAGGAAAAAAAAAATAATGTCAAATCCTGTTGGTGGATTAATTTAAAAAAGAAAAATATTAATAAAAATATCCTAAAATTAAAGAAAAAAATGATAGAGCCTTTTTTCCCTCTTGCTCTTTAAAAAAGTTGTAATTTTGCTGATAAAATTAAACTTTTTTAAATTTTTGTTTTTTTTGTCTCCATTCTTCAATTTTGGCATGGTGTCCAGAAAGTAAAACTTTGGGAACTTTTAATTTTTTTGTCTTGTTATTTTTTTTTAATTCAAAAATTTCTGGTCGGGTATATTGTGGATGTTCCAAATAGCCAGGTTCATTATGAGATTCTCTGGTTAGAGATTCTGGTTTTCCCAATACGCCAGGAAGTAGGCGAGTAATAGAATCAATAATTGTCAACGCACCAAGTTCACCGCCAGTTAGAATAAAATTACCAATAGAAATTTCATCGTCAACCAAACTTTTTATTCTTTCATCATGACCTTCATAGCGAGGACAAATCAGAATAAGTTCATCAATTTGTGAATATTTTTGGGCTAATTGTTGATTCCAATCTTTTCCCTTGGCTGAAAGAAGGACTATTTTGCGAGCAACTTTATTTTTTTTGGTTATTTTTTTTAGTGCGTTGTAAACTGGTTCAATCATCAAAATTTGGCCAGGTCCACCGCCATAAGGTTTTTCATCAACAGTCCCATGATTGTCAACGGCAAAATCACGCAGATTAACGGCTTCAATTTGGACGATTTTTTTTTCTTTGGCGATACGCATCATTCCTTTATTTAAATAAGAGTCAAAAATATCAGGGAAAATGGTTAGAATTTTGAATTTCATATAATTTGGTTCTTTTTTATCATATCAAGTAGTTAGACTTTTTGAAAGAAAAGTCTAAAAAGAATATTTAAACATAGCAAATTATTGATTTTTGTCAATAAAAAAGATACTCAACTGAGTATCTTTTTTTATCTAACGACTAAAATTAAATTTTCAAATCGTCAACGACATCAGTATCAATCATGTTGTTATCGCGAGAAGCGCGAGTAGATCCTTCTGGTTCGTTGATTTTTAAGTTAACACGAGCATTGTTTTTGGCTCCGACAATTTTCAACAAAGTTCGGACAGCTTTTGCGGTTTGACCCATTTTACCAATGACATAACCCATATCAGCAGGGTTAACATCAAGAGTTAATAGGACACCTCTTTCATCGATTCCACGAAAGACCTTTACATCTTCTGGGTGAGCGACGATAGCCTTAATCAAGAATTCTAGGAATTCCTTGTCAAATTCATTTGCCATAAGTTCTTTTTTCTTTTACGATTTATTAAATTATTAATCCTCGCTAAATTCTTCTATGGTTTGGACCCATAAAAATTAACTTTAACGATAAGTTAATTGTATCAAACAAAATAAAAATTGTCAATGATAAAATTAGCAATTTGTCTAAATTAAGATTATTTTTTCTTGTTCGCCAGTTTCTCGATTCTTTTTTTGCTTAAATGGGAAACTGTTTTTTTCTTGGCTTCAATAACTTTATTAGAAATTAATAAGTTATGAACCGTTTCTGTTGGTTGTGCTCCTTTACCGATCCAAAATTGGATTCTTTCGGTTTTTAGATTAATTTCTTTACTTTTTGGATTATAAGTTCCCAAAATTTCTAAAGACTTACCCCAAGGATCTTTTTGTTTATCAACGGCAATTAGACGAAAAATAGGGGCATTTTTTTTGCCGATTCGTGACAATCTGATGGAAATCATAAATTCTTTAATTTGTTTAAATTTAGAAAAAAATTTTTGTTTGTTTGAAATAAACAAACTGAGAGACTTGACAGTCTTTTTTAGGATAGCTTATTTTTTGTTTTAAGTCAAGAGAAAAAGGTTTTAATTTGCAAGTAAATTTTTTTTATGTTAAAAATTTTTTTCTTGGGGTGTCTGTTGACAAATTTGTTTTTTTATGATATTATTGTAGGTCTTTTGAATTGAATTTTGGATTATCAGTTGATGACCCTTAGTTCAATATAGACTGACTATATATGAATTTATTTTCAAAGAGAAAAGAGCAGTTTTTAACTCGTATTTTGTTTAAATTTAGCGTTTTATTTCTGTTGGCGCTTTCTTTTTTACCAAATTTACTTATTGCGCAGGAGCGGGAGAAATTAGTGGCAGAGGCCAAAAAAGAGGCTATTTTTAAAATTGGTGGATATCAAGATGGTGAGATTTTGTTAAATCTTTTTCGAGATTCTAATAAAGAGATTATTAAGTCTGAATCTATTAATCTTCCAGCCTTTACTAAATTTGAGTTTAAAAAAAGCTCTAATTTAAACAAAAAAACTTATCAAGTGACGGCGACGGCATACTCTTCTACCGTTGAGGAAACTGATTCAACTCCATGTATTACTGCTAATGGTTTGGATGTTTGTAAAAACAATAGAGAGGATATAATTGCGACTAATTTTTTGAAATTTGGAACAAGAGTGAAAATTCCTGATTTGTATGGTGATCAAGTTTTTACGGTTGTTGACAGAATGAATCCTCGTTATGATTATCGAATTGATTTGTGGAAAATGTCCAAAGATCGGGCAATTCAATTTGGAAAAAGAACGGTGACTATTGAAGTTTTGGATTAAAAAAAGAGAGAAACAAAAAACTCCCATAATGGGAGTTTTTTGTTTCTCTTGGGAATTTCTAACTTAACTTATCCTTTTTATGAAAATTTTAAAAAATTTTCATAATTGGAGGCCTGAGAGGGATTCGAACCCACGAATAACGGTTTTGCAAACCGCTGCCTTACCACTTGGCTATCAGGCCAAAAATAGGATAATTGAATGATAGCAAAAAAGAATGTTCTTTTCAAGTTCTTATAAACTTTTGATACGGTTTCTTTTAAATCTAGTTTTTTTCTTGCCTTCTTGACAAAAGCAAGTAAGATTATTATAATTTTATGTTATTAAGGTTCTTTAACTTCAAGCCAAAGATGAGGCGAACAAAGCGGATATTTTTTAAAATATTCGGTTCGTTCGTCTTATTAAAGACGGTCGTTGGTCGGAATGATTCAGATTCCAAGCATGGGGGATGATAATGTCAAAATCGATCACTAAACAAGTTATTGTGGGGCAAGTTAAGAAGTTTCGTGGGTTTTTTAATGATGCAATAGATAAATTTGTTCTGAAAATTAAAAAAATGAGTAAACAATTTTTGCAACAACTCATTGCTAATGGAGTAGAATTTCAACGACGCGTACGCATAACTGTGTTAATACGAGAACTTTCAAAATCATACGATCATGGGAGAAATACAGAGGTCTCGTTTGTTGATTATGATTCCGGGTACAAGTATCCAAAGCCTATTTCTGTTCAAATCGATATTTTGCAGGGATTGATTCCCCGACTTGGCGGAGTAGTAGATCAGGAATATTTGGCAAAGAGTGCAAGAGGGGAAATTAGGTTGCCGGAACTTGCCGAAGGTTTGTTTGCTATTCCGAATTGGAAGAAGCATCCTGAAATATTTGGCAAAACATATGCTTCGGCGGTGCAAAAGGTGATGGACTTGCTCAAAAAGTCTCGAGGTGATGGATTTTTTAATCATCTTGATGGAGAGCTTAACGAGGAGAATTTTCGTCAAAGGGCCGAAACCAAAGATTTTTTTGCTGAGCTGATTTATGAACAAGGAAATCCTGATATTTTGCTTGTGCCTGCTCAGTTTGGTATTGCTCGTAGATCAATGTCTGCGTGTCAGGCACGAAGACTTTTTAATGGAAATGAACAGGGAGAAGCTGGGCTGGGTGTCTTCCATATTGGTATAATGTTGTTGACACATCCTGACAGGATGAAAAGTATTTTTGACCTAAAGATTGATTGTGTTGGTGATGAATTGTTTATAGAGTACTGGCGTCGTAGTTGGGGATTCGTGTTGAGCTTCGTCGTGAAATCTCATTACTGGCTACTAAATAGAATCAACTTTCAAGTTGGCGATCATGAGAGTTTCGAGAGATTCAGCTGTGGAGCGCCATCCGCATTCTCCGCAGTGAAAGTGGTTAATGTTGAAAAATTGAATCCTTAGTAAATTTAAAGGTTTTTCGCAATGCGAAAAACCTTTTTTCTTTATACAGAAATGCAAATTATGTAAATTTTTGTTATAATGATCTTATAAATTTTTAGTTTTTGTTTATGTCCGAAAAAAAGAAAAAATTCTTAATTTTTGATGGTAATGCGATTTTGCATCGGTCTTGGCATGCTTTGCCACCGATGATAACAAAGGATGGTCGGACGGTGAATGCGGTTTATGGATTTTTGACTACTTTTTTTAAATCTTTAAAACAGTTTCAGCCAGATTTTGTGGCTGTTACTTTTGATCGTAAAGAAAAAACTTTTCGACATGAAATAACGGAAACTTACAAAGCAACTAGAACAAAACAGCCAGATGAGCTTTATGCGCAAATTCCGATTATTAAAGAAGTTTTATCAGCAATGAATATTCAACTTTTTGAAAAAGCAGGATTTGAAGCGGATGATATAATTGGAACTTTGTGCGATTCTCGACAAGTTAATCGCAAAGATGTGCTTTCAATTATCGTTACCGGAGATCAAGATACTTTGCAGTTAGTTGATGATAATACACAGGTTTTTACTATGCGCAAAGGAATTAGTGATACGATTATTTATGATATTCAAGCAGTCAAGGAAAAATTTGAAGGACTTTTGCCTAGCCAGATGATTGATTATAAAGGATTGCGAGGAGATCCTTCTGATAATATTTCAGGAATTCCCGGAGTTGGCGAAAAAACGGCGATTGGGTTGTTAAAAGAGTTTGGTTCGATTGAAAAAATGTATGAGGAGATAAAAGTTGGGCAGTTTCAAAATATAAAAATTTCCGAAAAACTTTATCAAAACATTTTGGCCCATAAAAAAGAGGCTTTTGAAAGTAAAAAATTAGCGACAATTATTCGTGATGTTGATTTTGAATTTTCATTGCAACAATGTCAATTAAAAAAATATGACAGAGATACGGTGGTAAATATTTTTAAAGAACTGGAATTTGGTAGCTTGCTGGAAAGACTTCCGGAGTTTGGATCAACAGAGCAACCGATCATTCGACCAACTGACCAACTGAATAATGGACAAGGAACAATGAACAAAGAACAATTGGAACTCTCCACTAAATACTCAATGCTAACCGTTGCTAACGAAACTGATTTTAAAAAATTAAAAAATAAAATTGAAAAAGAAAAAATATTTTCTTTTATTTTGTTTTTATCGGATAAAAATGTTTTTCAGGCAGAGGTTAACGCTTTGGCGGTTTGCGTTGATGGGAAAGAAGTTTTTTTGCTTGAAAATAAAAAGTTGATTAGGGATTTTTATCCATTATTTGCGAACAAAGATATTTTTAAAATAGGTCATGATATCAAGCAAACGGAAAAGTTTTTGCGTTTGAATGGGTTGCGAGAAATTAAATGGGGTTTTGATGTTATGATTGCGTCCTATTTATTAAATCCGGGGAATCGATCACATGAATTACCGGAGACGGCTTTTCGTGAATTGGGAATAGAAATTCAGGGTGATGAAAAGAAAAAAGGTCAGAAATTATTACTTTTTCAAAATGAAGATTTTGTCGAAAAGGCAAATCAAGTGGCAATTATTTTTCAACTTTACAAAAATTTAAGTGAACAATTAAAGGAAAATGATTTGCAAAAACTGTTTGAAGAAATAGAAATGCCATTAGTAAATGTTTTGGCGGAAATGGAACTTAATGGGATAAAGATAGATATTGAATATTTGACTGAATTAAAAAATAAAACGGAAAAGCGAATAAAAAAAATCACCGAAAAAATATATGAATTAACGGGATCTGAATTTAATATCGCTTCACCAAGACAGTTGAAAGAAATTTTATTTGATAAATTAAAACTTTCAACAACCGGAATTCATAAAACAAAAACGGGATTGTCAACGGCTTCTGATGAACTGGAAAAATTGCGAGATCTTCATCCTTCAATTGAGTATATTGAAGAGTTTAGGGAGCTTTCCAAGTTGTTATCAACTTATATTGAAGCATTGCCGAATTTGGCAGACAAAAATAACCGAGTTCATACCGAATATAATCAAACTGTTACGGCTACTGGCAGACTTTCTTCATCTAATCCTAATTTGCAAAATATTCCTATTCGTTCGAAGTTGGGCAAAGAAATTCGTCGTTCTTTTGTTGCGGAACAAAACAATGTTTTAATTTCCGCCGATTATTCACAAGTTGAGTTGCGAGTAATTGCTTGTTTGGCAAAAGATCAAAATATGATGGATATTTTTTCTCGCGGAGAAGATATTCATACCGCAACAGCTGCGAAAATTTTTGAAGTGCCGATTGAGAAAGTTGACAAAGAAATGCGCTCGGCGGCCAAAGAAGTTAATTTTGGTGTTTTGTATGGAATGGGTGCTTATGGATTAGCCAGTCGAAAAAAAATAAGTCGAGAGAAAGCCAAACAGTTTATCAATAAATATTTTGAAACTTTTCATGAAATCAAGAAATATTTAGAGGGGTTAAAAGAGTTTGCAATAAAAAACGGTTATGTAGAAACAATGTTCGGGAGAAAAAGATATTTACCGGAAATTTCTTCTGGTGTTCCTCAAATAAAAGCTTCGGCAGAGAGGATGGCAATCAATATGCCGATTCAGGGAGCGGCTGCTGATCTCATGAAAATCGCCATGATTGAAGTTTATAACGAATTAAAAAAGAGAAAATCAAAGACCAAAATATTATTACAAGTTCATGATGAATTGATTTTTGAATGTCCAAAGACTGAGATAAAAGAAATTGCCAAAATTATCGATGAAAAAATGGAAAAAGTTCATAAATTGGCAGTTCCGATTGTGGTTGATACTGATGTTGGGGAAAATTGGCAGGAGATGAAGTTATTATATTAAAGGTAATCGGCAGGGGGTAAAACTTTTGCCGATTTTTGTTTTTAAAAGTCAAAAGGCGTTAATTTAAGATAATATTTTCTAAAATTATTGATAATTGAAAAGAGTTATCTGTTGTGTTAAAATAAGCAAGATATGAGTGAAAAACCTAAACAAGTTTTTCTTTGGTACGGTGATAATGACTTGGAAATTATGGAAAAAGTCGCCAACTGGAAAAATGCTTTTGCGCAAAAGCATGGGGATTTTAATATTGTGGAGGTGGATTTTTCTTTAGGTGAAAACAAAGATAAGGTTTATTTAACACTCAAAAACGGATTAACGGCAAACTCTCTTTTTGGTAATAATAAATTAATTGTTTTAAAAAACTATTTTTCAGAACAAAAAAAGATTTCCAAAGAGGTTAATAGTTTTGTGGGGGATTCTTTAAATGGATTAGCGGATGGTTTTTTCTTGATTTTTTGTCAAGTTGGACAACCACTTAAAAGTTCTGTGGTTTTTAAAAAAATAAAAAAACTGGCCGAAAAAGATTTAGCGGAAATTTTGGAAATATCTCGTCCAAAAATTTTTGAAATGGATAAATGGCTTAATTCCCGTGCCAAGAAACATGGAGCCGTTTTGACTGTGGAAGCAAAGAAATTTTTATTATTGCAACTGGGAAATGATTTGTGGGCAATAGATGCGGAGTTAGCAAAATTGGCTCATTACAAAAAAGGAGAAAATATTGAGATTGTGGATGTGAAAGAGATGGTGGTTGGGAAGTTTAATGAGGATATTTTTTCCTTGATGGATGCAATTAGTTCCAAGGAAAAGAAGAAAGCGCTAATATTATTTTCAGCCGAAATGAATAGTGGTGCGGATGAATTTTACATGTTGTCTATGTTTGTTCGGCAATTTCGTTTGCTGTGGCAAGCGAAGGAATTTTATTCCAAGGGGATAAGAAGTTCCGAATTGTTAGCCAAAGAAATGGCCGTTCATCCCTTTGTTGCCAAAAAGATATTAACGGCTATTTCTGGTTTTGAAATAGTGCAAATAAAAAAAATTTATCAAAAACTTTTGGAATTGGATAGAAAGATGAAGTCACAAAAAACAAATTTTCGCTTAGCTATTGAGTCAATAATTTTGGAAATTTAAAAAACAAAAAAGAACATTTTTATGTTCTTTTTTGTTTTAGAAAAAAATTATTTGACGGATTTATTTAACTTGATCATCAATCGAGATTTCTTTCTGGAAGCAGTTGTTTTTTTGATAATTCCTTTTTGTGCCGCTTTATCAATTTTCTTTATTACCTCTTTGACCATTTCTGAGCTTTTGACATCTTTTTCTTCGATAGCTCGTCTAGTTTTTTTGGTCAAAGTTTTTAAGTCGGCTTTGATCGCAAGATTTTTGGCCGCCTTTTTAATGCTTTTGCGCAAATCTTTTTTTGCTTGTCTTGTTTGTGGCATATTTATAGTTAAAAGTTGTGGCTAACTTTTGTAAATTATAATTAAATTAGTCGAGAACTGTGTTTATAATAGGGAAATTATTGCGAAAAGTCAAGAGCTTGATCATTTTGTTTATTTTTGGTAATATTTATTTTTCAAGTTATTTAACAATTTAGGGAGGAGTTTTAATCATGGAACTTTTGAAAATTATTGGAGTTTTAGTTGCAATGTGTGTTGTTTTATCATTAGTCTTGTATTTCATGGATATAATAAAAGGATCTGTTTTTCAGACAACTTTTATTGTGCTTTTAATAATACTTGTAATTTGGTCGATTGTTTGGGTGGCTGTTTTTCAGAGTGATTATCAGAAAAAAGAGTGTCAAGAAATTTTACAAAAAGAGTTTGGTGATAAAATTACCAACAATTCCGTTTGTGATAATGCCAGTTTTCGGGCTTTAATTTTAAATGGAGAAGATAGAAAAAAATTATTAGAGCTACTTGATGTCGAAACCAAATAACGGAGGAATAGATGGAATACCTTGCGATAAAAACGATTGATGGAAGAACTTTTTGCGTCAAGCAAGGAGAGCATGAACTTTTACCAAGAATAATTGTTTTGGCAGAATTGATTGTCACCAATATGTTGATTTTTGCATGGCCAAAAATAATTACAAAAGTTGAAATCGATTTTGTGGAAAAAAAGAAAAAAGACAGTCTCAACATGCTTGAATGGATAGATATCATGAGCCTGACTGTGTATGTTCCGAAAAAAAAGTGGATGAATGTGAATTCTCGGAATTTATTTGTCGAATGAAAAATAATCGAATCTTTTCTTCGATCATCGTTAGGAAACTGTTGCTTTGAAAAATAGAAGACAAAATAGTGGAGGATAAAATGGACTGGTTGGTAATAGTTTTTTACTTTTGGATGTCTCTTGGAATTTTATCTGCAATTGGGGTGTTTATTTCTAGATTATTTTGGGGATTTGATGGTCAAAAAAGATCTTTTTGGGGGCTTTTTATGGGAATTTTTTTTGTTTTCTTGGTAATTTCTGTTATGGGAATGTTTTTTTCTCAAGAGGAAATACAGAGGAAAGAAAATAAATTACATTGCGAACTCTGGCTAGAGAAGTATTCGGCGCAAGATCTTTCTTTTCTTGTTTGTGATAATGAAGAGATTGCTAGAAAGATGGCGGAAGATTGGAATTATCATTTGCAAGTAATAAAGTTCTTGCAAAGAATAAATAAGTAAAAAATAAAACGCACCTCAATGAGGGCGTTTTTTTGTTTTTATCAAATAGTTGGAATAAATTAATTTTGTCCTGGTGAGGTTTGAGAGACTCACTATGACAATAATAATTTCAACTACTCGTTTAGCGGTTTTTCTATTTTTAGTGGTTCCATGTTTCCTCCAACCTCGGAGATTTTTACAATGTCTTTGTCGATTTTTTTCAGTTCGGTATAGGCATTGTTATACATATTAACGGTTGTTCCTAAGTTGTTTCCAAGCCTTTTCATTAAATCTTCATAGGACAATAAATGTTTTCCAAGTGTTTCAACATTTTTTCTAATCGCTTGGGTTTGTTCTTCAATTTGCAAATATCTCAAACCTTGAATAACCGTTTGTAAATAGGCATAAAAAGAGGTTGGAGAAACAATTATCACTTTTTTTTCGCGAAAAGCATATTCAATAAGATCACGAGTATTTACTTTTACCGCCCCGACTTGATTGACCAATAAATCATAATAAATTCCTTCTGATGGAATAAACATAAAAGCAAAATCGGTGGTGTTTTCCGTTGGCCTAATATATTTACTTGTTTCGTCAATGCGATTTTTTAAATCTTGTTTGAACTGTTTTTCCAGTTGTTCATGTTTGATTGGATCTTTTTCTTCCAAAATGCGATTGTAATTTTCGAGAGAAAATTTAGAATCAATAGGAATAACTTTATCTTTGACAAAAACTACGGCATCAACAATTTCACCATCTTTAAATTTGTATTGCATTTGATATTGGCTGGGAGCAAAAACATTTTTTAGCAAAGTATCAAGAAAGTATTCACCAAGGACACC
The DNA here is from genome assembly GCA_964605975.1 of uncultured Gammaproteobacteria bacterium. Classification (GTDB taxonomy): domain Bacteria; phylum Patescibacteriota; class Patescibacteriia; order UBA11705; family JABHMO01; genus JBAYHA01. The sequence goes on along the minus strand of CAZSER010000015.1, from coordinate 4,650 downwards.
TCGTTGTTTGGGGTTTTTTAAAATATTTTCCAAACTTTGCAACTGTTCTGCGAAGCCCATAACTTGTTTATTGGTATCATCAAGTTTAGTTAACTTTTCGGTAACATCTCGGATGATTTGTGAAGTGGAAGAGAACTGTGTTTGCATCTGTTTTTGCATGTCGCTTTGTTGAAAAGAGAGTGATTGGCGAATCTCTTTTAACTGTTCTTGCATCATGATCATAGATTGATCTTCTTTCTTCTGCTCTTTTTTAAAAAGGAAGAAATATAACAATAAAAACAAAACGGCAATTAGTAAAACAGTTTGAAAGATAAACATATAAGTAAAAAGTTATTTATCAAGTGTTTACATTTTAGCATTTTTGATAAAAAATGATAGCTATTGACTTTTTGGCAAAATTTATTACAATTAACTGTTCATTTATTTTTGGTATAACAAGGAGGTTCGTAAATGGCAGTTATTATCAAGTTAGTTTGTCGTTCTTGTCAAAAAGAGAGCTCTTTGAAGCAGAGTGATCTGTACAAAATGCATTTTGATGATTATGGTTATTTGGCTTGTTTCGAATGTTTTTATTGCCAAACCAGTCAAGTAATCAATGTTGATTTTGCAACTTTGAATTTGGAAACTCCTTTGGCGGAACTTCCAGATTATGGTAGTTTTAAAAAGGGGAAAGGTGAAAAATAAATTGGCGCGCGCGGAACAAAGTTCCGCGCTTTTTTTTTTTACAAAAAAAACCGGCTCGTTGAGCCGGCGCGCCAATTTATTTTCTTTTCCGATTTAAAAATCGTAAATGTTCTATGATTTTTTCTGACCAATGTCCCATAATTTCTTGGATTTGATTACTGGATGAAGAAGTTTTTCCGTTGATAAAAAGAAGATAAGAATCGGGGTTTTCTTTTACTCGCGCAAGAAGTCTTTTCAAAAGAACTGGTTCTGGTTTTTCCAAAACGGCAACAGTTGGCGATTCGTTAAGAAAAATATTTTCCAAATGATTTGCTTGTGAAATAATTTCTAACGACAAACGACGATCGGCTCGATAACGATTATTGACCGTTATCAATTTTTTTGTCCACTGGTTGGGAATTTTTGGTGCAAAAAGTAAAATTTTCATTTAAGAACCTCCTTATCACAATGGAAATTAAATTGTAGAAAAATCCTAAATAAAGGTCAAAGGAATAGATTGACTTTTTCTTCATTAACCGCTACAATTAAATGGACAATTTATTATATTTAGTTTGTGGGCGGGTGGTGAAATTGGCAGACACGCTTGCCTTAGGAGCAAGTACCGCAAGGTATGGAGGTTCAAGTCCTCTCCCGCCCACCAACAAGGAGCGCTCTCTTCTGAGAGTTTTTTGTTTTGTTTCAAAACCTAAAAATTGACAATAATAAAACATTTTGATAATTTTTATGGTTGTTCTTTACTTTTTATCAGGGGAGGATTTATGTGTGGTTATAGTTCTCAGAAAGTTAAGGAAATTTGGCTGGATGAAGTGTGGCAAGGGAAACAGTCCAAAAGGGCGGAAGAAGGTTGGATTCTTATCGAAAAAATGTATTCTCGTCCCGAGTTGAGTTTTCATAATTTGTCTCATGTTGGGGAGTTATTGGCTTTTTTTAACAGTAATTTATCGCTGGTAAACATTCAAAAAAGGCGTGCTCTTTTGTCCGCTATTATTTTGCATGAATTGGGCCATGTTCCTCAACAGGGTAATTCAGAGGAACAGACTTGTTGTTTTTTGAAAACAAAAATGTCACACTTAATTCCAGACGGATTACTGGAGGATGTTTGTCTTTTAATTATGGCAACTGATCCTAAATCGGAAAAAGTTCTTGTTGGTGATGAAGAGATTATGCACGACTTGGAATTTTCAGTTTATCTCAAAGAGTTCTCCCAAATTTTGCAAGATGATCAACGGTACTATGATGAATATTCCGCTTTTTGTATCAAGGAGTTGTATTTATTTCGAAAAACGGAGATCTTGACGCATTTTTTAAATCATCAACCGATACTCAGAGTTTTTGCTTTTCGGGAAAGGTATGAGGTGACGGTAGTTGAAAATATCAAAAGACTGATTAAACATCTGTGTTCTGGTCAAAAATAAAAAATTAAAACTTCTAAATCTAGAAGTTTTTTTTGTTTTCCATCACTTGACAAAAATTAAATTTACTGTAAAATAACTTAGTTCTTTGAAATTTGTTGTTTTCGGTAAGCTGATAGGACATTGGGCTTATCCGCTTGGCCTTGTCCGGAGGAAATTGTTCTTTCCCGACAAACAATGGAGGTTTGGCGATGATCAATTTTTTAATGTTGGATGATTCAAAGATTCGTATTCATTATGGTTCGAACGATTATTCAAGTCAGGATTTTAGGGCTTACGTCTTTCCAAAAGTAAAAGCGAAAATTCTTAGGCCGAAAGAGGCTAAGTTAAGAAAAAGTAAGTTCTGGCTAGTATTTAACATTGTTTTACTTTTGTTGGGAATTATGGGTTGTTTCTTTTCTTTTGGGGGGTCAAATTCTTTATTTCTAACATCTGTAGTTTTTTCTTGTCTCTGTTTTATGGCTATCTTCCTCTATTCTATTAGAGAATATTTTCATTCGCAAATCTCTCAGGCCAGTTATGTTTATTTCTATTGCAATACCGATAAGGGTAATTTGATTTTCTCACCGGAATATTTGCAGGGGGTACCAATGATAGGTCTGCCTTATTTTAAACTTCGAATTGATAGAGCTACCCGAGAAAATTCCGATTTTTTCTTTTCATGGGGTGATAAAAAAAATTCCGTTGAGTGGGATCAGATGCTCAATTGGTTCACAATCTATTTTGATGACCAAAAAGTTATGGTGTTGTGGAATTTTAGTGATGTAGTAAAGTTTCTGACGGCCGTTGAACGTTTTGGCAAAGTCGTTCGAAGCAATCTTGACATCAATTATCTCTTCAGAGAATTGATGATGAGACTGCCCAATTACTTGGATTTGGAAGAGAATAAAGCCGGCATCGAAAAGTTGGTAGAGGAAGAAAAAAGATCTAGCTATAGAGAATCGTTACAAAAACAGATCGAAATTTATCAAGAATTTGTAGCGACACTAAAAGACAAGTCGCGACTAGGCCGATCAAAGGACGCCGAGGCAATGCGCAAAGATTATGAATCCAAAATTGAGTATTGTCAGTCCAGGCTTGAAGATCTGACTGACAAAATTGCTGATCCTTTCCCCGAAAGCGAGCAGACGATCATTGCCCCAGTTCCGCAACTATAATTTTTAAGAACTCTCTCATCAAATGAAGGAGTTTTTTTATTTTCTGAAATTCCGTAATAAAAAGGCGAAATCAGCGGATTTTATTTATAACTTTTTTAATAAATTTAATATTCTAAATTTAGCTAATAATAGTTGTTGTGGATGATCTTTTGGTTGGGGTCTTGACATAGTTTTATTTTCGTCTATAATAGTAATCACCAATTACCTTAAAAATTTCCCACAAGAAGATATTTCTAATCGATTTTCACGGGATGACAAGATCGACTAGAAATATTTTTTTGTTGCTTTAATCCTAGGCTTTCGATGTTTGTTTCTTTTTTAGAAATAAACACCGGTAGTTTATGAATCGGACTTTAACAATTAGTAAGTTGTTAATTTAGTAAATTAACATTAAAAAATTCCATGCGAATTTTATAATGTAATTTCGCCAAACAATGTTTAACCAACATTAAAATTTTTTTATTTTATTAGCATTTTGAATGTTAATACTATAGTGGTTATACTGCGAAAGGGCGTATGGTGGATGCCTAGACACTAAAAGACGATGAAGGACGTCGCAGCCTGCGATAAGCCTTGGGGAGGTGGCAAGCAACCTTTGATCCAGGGATTTCCGAATGGGGAAACCTTTTACGGTGATAAACCGTAAAATCGCCATCTGAATACATAGGATGGAGGAAGAATACTCGGGGAAGTGAAACATCTCAGTACCCGAAGGAAAAGAGAATAATAATGATTCCCGAAGTAGTGGCGAGCGAAACGGGATCAGCCTAAACTTACAAGACTATTTCGTTAAGTAATTTCCGCGTTTTCGAATGTGGGAAGGTCTGACGGATTAAGGATGTCGGTCCATATGTTTTGTGAGGGTTGTGAGAGAGCTGTATCGGAAGCCGATAAATTCCGAACATTTTTGAAAAATATTAATTGAATAGGCTGGAAAGCCTAACCACAGAGGGTGAAAGTCCCGTAAGTGAAAATATTTTTCATCGTGTTCAGCTTTTCTCAAGTAGTGCAGGACTCGTGAAATCTTGTGCGAATCTGCCGGGACTATCCGGTAAGGCTAAATACTTTTAGTGATCGATAGTGAACAAGTACCGTGAGGGAAAGGTGAAAAGCACCCCTGTTAGGGGGATGAAATAGTTTCTGAAACCATATGCTTACAAGATGTTGTGGGCCGTTTATCGGCTTACAGCGTTCCTATTGAAGAATGAGCCAACGAGTTTATGTTTATTGCAAGTCTAAGTCCGCGAAGGACGGAGGCATAGTGAAAGCGAGGGTTAATAGCCCGTTTAGCAGTAGATATAAGACCCGAAACCGGGTGATCTAATTATGGCCAGGGTGAAGTGTAGCGAAAGCTACATGGAGGCCCGAACCCACTTGCCGTGCAACACAAGGGGATG
>CAZSER010000014.1:0-15866 GCA_964605975.1 uncultured Gammaproteobacteria bacterium | reverse complement strand
GCGATAATCAGCGTTTTTCTATCTTTTTCTTTTGCTACTCAAACATTGGCTTCTGTTGGTGATATTCAGGGCAATCTAAAAAAAATAGAAAAAGAGGTTAGTTTTACTGGAAAGGATACCTCTGTTTATTCTTTTGTGGCGAATGTAATCAAATTCATTTTTGCTATTAGTGGAACAATAATGTTAATAATTTCAGTTTATGCTGGCTTTTCGTGGTTAACTTCCGGAGGTGATCCAGAGAAGATTGGCAAGGCCAAGAAATGGCTTATTAATTCGGCCATTGGTTTGTCGATAATGTTGTTGTCTTATTCTTTGACCGATTTTGTTTTGGCAAATTTGAAAAATATTCTAGGGGGATAAAATTTTATGAAAATAAAAAAATTTTTGGGTTTAATATTTTTGGGGAGCTTATTTTTCGTGGGAGCTGGTCTTGCTAATAATGTTTCAGCTAATGTTATTGATATTGGTTCCAAAAAAAAGACGAGTGATCTGCTTAGTTCTGGTCCCCAAAAGCTAAAAGAATCAGTGGAGTTTTCCTCTACTTCAGTTCCACAGGTTATTTCCAATGTTATTAAGTTTGCCTTGGCTATTTCGGGAATTGTTTTGTTGCTAATCGTTGTTTATGCAGGGATATTATGGATGACATCTAGTGGAAATCCGGAGAAGATAGGCAAGTCTAAGAAGTTATTAACCAGCTCGGCTGTTGGCTTGGCAATTATTTTGGGAGCATATTCAATTACCGACTTTGTTGTTCAAAATATTACTCAATTGATAACTTAAAATTACAAATATGAAATACAAAAATTTTTTATTAGGGGCTGTTTTAGTGGGGTTGTTTATGTTTGTTGGCACAGTTTCAGCTAATCTTCCTCAGAAAATTGATATTAGTGACGGGTCAGTACAAGGTGTTAGTAAAAATTTAAATGATATATCTGGGGCAAATGGCGCTAATATTTCGGGAACAAATTCGATTCCGCAAATTATTGCTAATGTGGTTAAATTTGTATTGGCGATTTCGGGGATGATTTTACTGGTATTGGTTATTTATGCCGGAATTATGTGGATGACTTCATCTGGAAATCCTGAAAAAATTGGTAAAGCCAAAAAGTTATTGACCAGTTCGGCTGTAGGATTAGCAATTATTTTGGGGGCTTATTCAATTAGTGCTTTTGTTGTGGTTAACATTTCAAAAATTATTTCACCAACACCATAGATAAAAATAAAAATATTTTAAATATTATGAATAAGAGTAAAACTATATTTGGATTTTTGATGATGACCAGCTTCATTCTGGGGGGATTGTTTGTGGGGGGAATTTCTCCTGCTAATGCGAACCAACAAGGATCTCTTACTGAGCATGAGATTAACTTTCAGGCAACTCCAACAGTTGGGCTTGTAGAGCTGGGGAATAATACTTATGGTCCAACGCCCAACAATCTTAGAAATATTGTGGAAAATGTAATTAAGTTTATCTTGGCGTTGTTAGGAATAGTTTTATTAATTATGGTTATTTATGCTGGAATCATGTGGATGAGTTCTGGTGGTAATCCTGAAAAAATAGGTAAGGCCAAGAAATTATTGACCAGTTCAATAATTGGTTTAGCTCTAATTTTGGCCGCTTATGCGATTTCTCAATTTGTTGTTATCAATTTGGATAATATTATTAAGAGTGGTGGATCTACTAGTCCCAAACAATAGAGGAAGAGAGTTTTTAATTTAAGCAATGTTATAAACTTTTATAAAAATAATTATTATAAAAAAACTATGAGAAAAGCACTAAACATTTTATTAATCGTGGTGATGTTGGGTTCCTTGGGGATTGCTTGGGTGCAGTCTGTCCAGGCGCAAGAAATAGAGTTAAAAACTGGGACAGCTCAGGTTCAGAAAGAGTTAGGCAACTTTGCAGGTCAAACGATCGGTAATAATACCGCCGATTTAAAAACAATGATAGCTAATATTGTGAAGTTTATTTTGGCGTTGTTGGGAATGGTGATGATGATTATTGTTATTTATGCCGGAGTGCTGTGGATGACTTCTGGAGGAAATTCAGAGAAGGTTGACAAGGCCAAGAAGTTATTAGTTAGTGCCATTGTTGGCTTGGCGCTTATTTTTGCCGCTTATGCTATTGCTGATTTTGCCGTCACTAACATTGCCAATATTACAGGAACAGGTAAGTAAAAAAACAGATTCAAAAACTCCCCTTCAAGCATGGACCAGGGGAGTTTTTTTATTAAAACCGCAAGGCGGAATTAAGCAAGTAGTTTTTTGAATTTCTCGACTAGATTAACTGGCGCCGGATCAGTTTTTCTAATTATGGCTAGATGATAGGAAATTAAAGTTCCCATTCGAAGTAGCGAGATTAAGGTTGCGACAGGATCTTTCGTAGGAATTTCTATTATTAAAACTGGGAAAAAGGGAGAAAGCAGTTCTTTAATTACTTGAAACCGTTTTTTGTTACGAGCATTTTGTTGTGGATCAACCAGTAAAATAATTTTTATTTTCTGTTTCTTGGCACTAAAGCCAACCAACTCATTATGGCACATTTCGGGAATAATATTGTAAAAAGCGGGTATTTTGGCATTTTCATTAAAATTTATTTTCCAGGCTTCGGCTAAATATCTCCAGCTTTTATCGGTATAAATTAGTGGATATCTGGTTTTTAATGTTTTGGCTATTTCCAAGCTGACGGCTTCTATGGAGGTCATTTCTGCAGATAGTTCTTGGATAGATGCTCGGACTTTTTCTGGGGAGAGTTTAATTAATTTACTGTTATAAAAAATCTTTAATAAAGATCCCAAGATAAAACTACAGGCAAAACGGGGTTGAACAAAGTCAGGAATTTCGACATGTTGCCATCCGTTTTTCTTGGCTAATCGTAAAAGTGTGCCAGTTTTTGCCAAAATTATGATTTGCCCTGTCGTTTTTTGGACTTGTTTGAGTAAAGATAATGTTTCCTCTGTTTCTCCGGAGTAAGAAATTAAAATTACGGAACTTTTATTATCAGGAACTTTTTCCCAGCAGTAATCACGAGTAAGAGAAAGTGAAAAATCAGTATTGTTCGGAATTTTTTTTAATAGAAGTTGCAAAAGATTAACTGGTAAAGCAGAACCTCCCATCCCACCAAAAAATAGTTTGCGAAATTTAAATTTAATAGAATCAGAATTTGGGTTGTCAAAAAAACCTTGCAAAAAATGTTCTGGCATTTTTTGGATAATTGGCAAGATGTTTTGCGAGTCAAAATTGTTACTTTTCTTTGGCATAAAGAGAAAGTTTTTTCTATTAGCTTAACTTTAACTTAGCAAATGCAATTTAAATATGCAAAGAAGTTATGCACATCTTTTTACTTATTTACAAAACAAAAAAAATTGATTTAATAATTGTTTTTTATAAATATATTTTGGGCTTGAAAAAATCCTTTTTTTTTGTTATATTTGCTATGAATTTAAAAAGGAGATTAAAGTCTTTTTTTATGAGTGGACATAGTAAGTGGGCAACGACCCATAAACAAAAAGAGGCGACTGATGCCAAAAGAGGAAATCTTTTTACCAAGTTGAGCAAAAATATAAGTCTAGCTTCCAAAAAAGGTGGAGACCCGGAAACCAATTTTAGTTTGCGTTTGGCAATAGAAAAAGCCAAAGAGGCCAACATGCCAAAGGATAATATCGAAAAAGCCATCAAGCGTGGAACGGGTGAAATTTCGGGATTGGTGTTGGAAAATGTTTTTTATGAGGGCTATGCGCCCAATGGAGTAGCCTTGCTTATTGATGGAGTGACGGATAAAAAAGCAAGAACAACTCCAGAAGTAAAAGCGATTTTGACTAAGTTTGGTGGCTCGCTTGGTACGCAAAATTCTGTGCAATGGATGTTTGAGCATCGAGGTGTTTTTCGGATCGAAAATGATAATCTAAAAGATAAGGATAGTTTAACTTTGGAATTATTGGATAATGGCGCAGAGGATATCATTGAAGAAGATGATGGCTTGACCGTTTTTTCCTCGTTTGAGTCTTTTGAAAAGTTAAAGAAATTTTTGGAAAGCAAAAATATCAATTCAGTTTTTTCTGAATTAGAATGGATTGCCAAAGACAAAATAAAAATATCAGAAGAGGCTCGTCAATCCGTAGATAAATTAATAGAAAACTTACAAGGACATGATGATATTAACAATGTTTTTACCAACATTGTCGAGAAATAATTCCCCCCAATATGAAAAAAAAAGAAAATGTTTTTTTGGGAATTGATCCAGGTTATGGTCGGACAGGTTATGGTATTATCCAGATGGTAGATTCTCGGATGGAATGTTTAGACTACGGAGTAATAGAAACGGAGGCGAAGGCAGATTTTTTCACCAGGTTGCTTTTCTTATCAACCGATATCAAAAAAATCATTAAAAAATATTCGCCCGAGGTTGTTGCTTTTGAAGAGTTGTTTTTTTGTAAAAATATAACTACGGCGATCAATGTCGCACAGGCGCGAGGGGTAGTTATTTTGTCGGCAATTGAATCCGGTTGCGAAATTATGGAGTTTACTCCTTTGCAGGTTAAACAGGCCGTCACTTGTTATGGTAAAGCAGAAAAAAAACAGATTCAAAAAATGGTTAAAACTTTTTTAAAGTTGCCAGAACTTCCTCAACCGGATGATGCTGCGGATGCGCTGGCGGTGGCTATCTGTGCGGTGGGTAGTTATAAGTTAAAAAAAATTTGTCAGAAAAAAGATTATGAATCCAGAAAAAGAAAAAACAGCATACGGGTATAAAATAAAGGGAGAAATACCCGTAGTTTTTGTTGCTCCTCATGCTGGTGGAGATGATCTTTTTACGGGTAGTTTGGTCAAGAAAATAACTCAAAAAATGAAGGCCTATGGAGTGGTTAATAATACTTTTTTTAAACCAAGAAATAAAAGGGCGGAGTTTTATCCGGAAAGAGTAGAGGACTTTAATAGATTAAGTTGGGGAAAAAGTTATGGCCGATATTTATGGAAAAAGAAAAAACCGGCAATGAAACTTTTCTTTGATGATATAGTAAATTTTTCAGAGGAAATAAAAAAGAAGTTTCCAGAAAAAAAACCGCTGATTATCTATATTCATGGCATGGTTAGTGATAAGTATCTGTTTGACTTGGGGGTAGGTTTACGCGCCAAAGGTGATCACCAAAATAAATTTAGAGGAACTGCTTTTTTGAACTTTTCATCTTCTGGTGTCCCAACTTTACCATTAAGTTTTTTGAAAAAGATTAAAAATTTATTTATTGAGGAAATTGCTGATTTTGGTCAGAGCAAGGTAATTGGTGTTGGTGTTTTTCCTGCTTGGAGTCGTCGTGTTGCCATTCAATTTCATAAAAATGGTGGAAGAGATGATTGGGCTTTGCAGTTAGAAGTTAATCAGGATTTAAGAATTACCGAAGCAGGAAGGGCTAGGGCAGTAGAAATAGTTAATAATGTTTTACAAAAAAGTTATTTGGATTTTCTAAATTAAAGAAACGGACTGTTTAAATAATTTAATTGTTTTAAATATGTTGATTCACTTATTGGTTTTTGCCAACAGTCAAAAAATTGGAGAAGGGTTAAAAAAGAGTTTGAATTCTTTGGAGAGTTCTGCCAAAAAACAAGGACATGAGTTGTCTGTTATTTTTGAAAATGAATGCTACATGAAGTTTGGTAATCATGCTGGTTTGGTGTTAAAAAATCATCAGATAAAGGACATTAAGGTTTTATTGGTGAGAGCTAATCCTTCCGGTTCGAATATGATGTTTCGTAGTACTTTAATTAGACAGTTCGAACTGATGAAAATTCCAGTAGTAAATAAAGAATTGGGAGTTATGCGAGCCAAAAACAAACTAAAAACCTTACAAGTTTTGACCAAAAAAGATGTTCCAGTCCCACGCAGTTTTATTGTGACAGGAAGTGGAAATGTCGATGAAATTATCAGTGAGATCGGATCATTTCCTGTAATTTTAAAGGCCGTTTCCGGTTCTCAAGGTAAGGGAGTGTCGATTATTGAAAGTAAAAGAGGTTTGCGTTCTGTAATCGAGATGATCGTCAAAGAGCAAGATCCGGAACCGTTAATAATTCAGGAATATGTCAAAGAGTCCAAGGGGCAAGATCTAAGAGTTTTTGTTGTTGGCAAAAAAATTGTTGGAGCGATGGAAAGAATTGCCAAAAAAAGAGGTGAGTTTAGGAGTAATTTTCACTTAGGAGGAAGAGTTCGGTTAGCCGATTTATCGGAAGAGGAAAAGAGTTTGGCTATTCAGGCAGTAAAGGCTTGTGGTTTAGATTTCGCAGGAGTGGATATTTTGCGAACCAAAACTGGACCAAAAGTTTTGGAAGTGAACGCTAACCCCGGTTTAGAGGGAATTACGCAAGCAACAGGTCGGGATATTGGTGGTTCAATTATTAAATATGCCGTTTTAAAAGCAAAAAGAGCAGAGAAGAGAAAATTTTGTTTAAATGATAAATAGATTTTGTTATGATTAAAGATTTTCAATGGATATTAAAAGTTTGTCATGGAAAAGGGATTAAAGTTAATTCGTTATCAACCGACTTTTCTTTGCGTTTATGGCAAAGAAAAAATAAAAAAACATTTTCCATTGGAACGCTTACCGAATTAACGGACACGATTGCTTTTCGTTTGTTGGAAACGAGATTTTATGCTTTACAATTATTGCAAGAGAAAGGGATACCAACGGTGGATTTTTTGAAAACAAATAAATTGGGAGAGGTTAGTGATTTTTTGAGTAAACACAAAAAAATAAAAATCTCCAGAGTTCGTTTAAATGAAAGAAATAAAATAACGGCAACTATTTCAGAACAAAAAGTTCTAAAAAAAACAATCAAAAATTTTTTTAATGATTACAACTTAGCGTGGGACGGACAAGACAGGTTGCCAACTGGTTGTTTTTTGACTGATGAATCTAGTAGCGATTTGCGGGTTGTTGTTGTTTGTGATTTTAAAAAGGTTTATTTTGGCGATAAAAAAGATGAAAACAAAGGAAGTAGAGACTTTTTTATTGAAGCATCAAAAATTTTTCGCTCACCGGTGGTTGTTTTTTATTATGTTATTGTTGCTGGAAAGGTTTTTATCTCTAACAGTTCGGCCTATGTTCCTTTTTCACTTTTACCAAACAAGACAAGAGATTTAATAGCCAACGAAATGGTTTCTTTGTTAATAAAAAGAAAATTAATATGATAGAACAACATATCCCGCAAGAAAAAAGTCGCTACTTTGCTGTTTTAAAGGAGGCAGTTAGATATTATGGATTAATTTTAAAGAGAGTGACTCCTGATGGTGTTATTTATGAGGTTTCTAACGGGCAGAAAAGTTTTCGTTTTAACTTATCGGCGACGGAGAAGAACTCGGCGATTTTAAGAAAAATTGCACAAAATAAACTTTTGACAGTCAAGGTTTTAGGTGAGTTGGGTTTTGCTGTTCCCCATAGTAAAGTAGTCAAAGATTTAAGGGGAGCAAAAATTTTTTTACAAAAAAGAAAAAATATTGTTATCAAACCAATTGATGGTTCTTTGGGTAATGGTATTACTATTGGAATAAAGAAAGAAAAAGAACTGAAAAAGGCTTTTGTTTTGGCACAAAGATTTAGTAAATCGGGAGAAGTAATAGTTGAGGAGTTTATAAAAGGAAAGGATTTTCGAATAACAATTATCAATGGAAAGGATTATTTTGTTGCCCAAAGAGTTCCCGCTGGTGTAGTTGGCGATGGTAAAAGGTCAATTAAGGAATTGATAGAAAAAGAAAATCGCCAACGAGAAGAAAAAAACAAGTTATTAATAGATGAAGTAACGGAACAAGAAATTTTCGAACAAGGGTTTTTTTATGATACAATACCAAACAAGGAACAGTTTATTAGATTAAGAAAAAACGCAAACATTTCAACAGGGGGGATTGGTATTGATCAAACGGAAAAAATAAACAAAAAAGTTATCAAAGAACTAATTTTTTTGACTAAAATATTAAGAGCGGGGACGGTCGGGATCGATATTTTGACGGAAGATATTACTAGTGAAAAATATAAAATAATCGAGATAAATACCAGACCGCAAATGATGTCGCATCATTTTCCCCATATTGGACAAAAAAGATATCCAGCCAGGTCAATTATGAAGATGTTGTTTCCGGAGTTGGTTGATTAGCTAAAATAATTTATGCCTATACCAAACCTAAAAATCGTTTCTCATGGTTCAGGGGATGATTTGCCAAAAAATAAAAATTTTTCACGTCAGCCTCGCAAAGAAGACAAAAAAATTAACTGGAAAAAGATTATAAAGAAAACTATAGTTTTGGGATTCTATTTGTTTTGTTTTGCCATTGTTTATCTTATTGGTGCTTTTGCTTGGTATTCTCGAGATCTACCAGATCCAAATAAAATTTTGGAGAGGAATATTGCCCAAAGTACCAAGATATATGACCGAGAAGCAAAAACGGTATTATATGATGTTTATGGTAATGAGCAAAGAACTTTGGTAAAACTTTCGGATATTCCAGATTATGTAAAGTGGGCAACAATTTCCGCGGAGGATAAAACTTTCTATGAGCATAAAGGGTTTAATTTGTTGGCGATGGTTAAAGGAACAGTTATTGATCCTTTATTGGGACGACGGGCTAGGGGCGGTTCAACTTTGACGCAACAGTTTGTTAAAAATTCAATTCTAACTAACGAAAGAAAAATTTCCAGAAAGATTAAAGAATTTATTTTGTCTTATAAGATCGAAAAGATTTTTTCCAAAGATGAAATTTTGCAGATGTATTTAAACGAAATACCTTACGGATCGGTTTCTTATGGTGTGCAATCGGCTAGTCAAACTTTTTTTGGTAAGAATGTTAGTGAATTAAGTTTAGCTGAGGCTTCAGTTTTGGCCGGGATTCCTCAGGCTCCAACTTATTATTCTCCTTATGGAAATAATGTTGACAAGCTTTTTCAAAGACAGAAGTATGTTTTGAATCAAATGGTAGAAAATGGATATATTACCAAAGAACAAATGGAAGAAGCGTTAACGGAAGAAGTGACTTTTGCAATCAAGCGAAAAGCGATTATTGCACCTCATTTTGTTATGTATGTTAAGGAGTTTTTGAGTAAAGAGTTTGGAGAAGAGTTTGTTGAAACAGCTGGGCTAAAAGTGACAACAACTCTTGATTTAGAAAAACAAAAGATTGCCGAAGAAGCCGTTATTTCCGGTGTAGAAAAAAGAGGAAAGGATTTTAATTTTAATAATGCCTCTTTAATCTCTTTGGATCCAAAAACGGGACAGATTTTGGCAATGGTTGGCTCGAAGGACTATTTTGACCTTGAAAATCAAGGAAATTTTAATGTGACAACGGCTTTAAGACAGCCTGGATCTTCTATTAAGCCTATGGTTTATTTAATGGCGTTTAAAAAGGGTTATACTCCAGATACAGTCTTGTATGATGTTAATACCATTTTTAAAACTGATTCTGGGGATTATCAACCTTATAACTATGACATGAGTGAACATGGTCCGGTTACGATGCGCAAGTCGTTGGCGGGCTCTTTAAATATTCCCGCCGTAAAAACTTTATATTTGGTGGGAATAAAAAACATGATAGATAATTTAGAGCTGTTTGGGTATACTTCTTTTGGAGACAGAAGTCGTTTTGGTCTATCTCTTGTTTTAGGTGGTGGAGAAGTTCGTCCTATTGAACATTCGGCTGCCTATGGAGCAATTGCTAATGGCGGAGTTTATAATCCTCCGGTAGGTATTTTAAAAGTTGAAGATAGTAAAGGGAATGTTTTATGGGAGTACAAAGAAAAAAGCAGAAGAGTTATTGATAAAAAATATGCGGATATGATTACTTCTGTTATGGCCGATGATTCTGCCAGAAGTTATGTCTTTGGTCCTAACGGACTTTTGACTTTACCAGGTCGGCAAGTGGCGGCTAAAACAGGCACCACAAATAGTTTTAAAGATGCTTGGACCGTTGGATTTACTCCTTCGTTGGTTTCTGTTGTTTGGGTTGGAAATAATAGTGGGGCAGAAATGAAAAAGGGGGCGGATGGATCAATTATTGCCGCTCCAATTTGGAATGAATATATGAGAAGATCATTAGAAAAAATGCCGGTAGAAGGATTTACTGGCTATGAGTTAGAGTTGACAGGAAAACCGGTTTTGGATGGAACAATCTCTGGTGAAAAGATTTTGAAAATAGATAAATATAGTGGAAAGTTAGCAACGGAATTTACTCCTGAGTCGGCGATTATTGAAAAAGTTTTTCCCGATGCGCATTGTATTTTGCATTATCTGTACAAAGATGATCCAAGGGGGAGTATTCCTGAAAATCCTACAACTTCAGATTTAGCCTACGTTTCTTGGGAGGGAGCAGTACAAAGTTGGATTACTCGTAAAAACCAAAAAGAGGGGATTGAACTTTCAAGTGAAGCTCCACCAACGGAGTTTGATGATTTACATCTTCCAGAAAACAAACCGCAAGTAAACTTTATTTTCCCTTCAAATGGAACAACAATTTCTGATATGCAAATAAATGCCTCGGTAACTGCTTTTGCCAAAAGAGGAGTTGTTAAAGTAGAGTATTACTTAGATAATGTTTTGCTAAATACAGTTTATGCTCCTAACTTGGATTTAAGTTATTCATTTAAAAGTTATTTTAACAAGGGAATTCATAAATTAAGAGCCATTGCTTATGATGATGTTGAAAATTCAACGGAAGTTTCAATTGATTTAAATATCAGTATTGATTTGCCAATGCCTGGGTTTAGTTGGCTTTTTCCTAGTAATGGAGCCGTTGTTAATAAAAAGGAATTACCAATAACTTTAACTGGAACAATTAGTGATTTAGCGACAATTAAAAAGGTTAATTTTTTTGTTCATCAGAAAAATAACAATACTATAACTCTAATTGGCACCGTTATTGCGCCAAGTGGAAACACCATTTCCGTTTCTTTTGATCAGCAAAGCTCAAATGGTGGTCATAGTTTTTTTGTCGAAATTATTGATCAGAATAATTATAAATTTGAAAGTTCGCGTCTTTCCATTGATATCGTTGATTAGGTAAAATTTTTTTTAATTAAAAAAGCCGTAACTCTTGCGTTACGGTTTTTTGCTTTATTGCCAATAAAGTTTGATTTTGCTATTTAGAGGCAAGAAGTTGTTTTTTTGCAAATAATCGAGCAAAACTTTTCTGCGATTTTTTTGGTTGATATCCGTCATGTAAAAATGAACACTGTGATAATCTGCACTTAGAGATTCAACATGAAAGATTACATCGCTGGATTGAGACTCTTTTTTTAGTTGTTCGTATTTCTGAACTTCTTCCCTTGCAAGATTGATTAGGTCAATAGTTTTATCAGTATCAGAAAGTTCTTTTCCCTGCTTCTGTTTCTTCAATTTTGCTAATTGACCGCAGAGAAGATCAAGCGTTAATTCGGCAGATTGTAGTTCGTGTTCCAACTCTGTAAAAGTTACGAAATTAACATTGAAATCGAGAGGTTGGCGATTAATTCGCAAAGTGACATTGAACTCTCGGCTGGTTTGGTGTTTTGTTGGGCAGGTGGTCTTTTTTTCTTTTTTGCAGGTTTCACAAATTTTCCGATGTTCCGACATCGTGATGACTTTTGTTTTCATTTGCACCTCCAATAAATTGTTAAAGGAATAAACAAATTAGCAAATTTAGATAAATTTGTCAACAGTACAAGGTTTTGTTTTTTGTAGTTTGTCATGGTATAATAATAAGGATTTTCATGTTATTTTTGGGCAGTTTTTAATTTTACTATCTAATATTTATCATCCAATTTTTATATGTATCTTCAGCGTCTGGAAATTCAAGGCTTCAAGTCTTTTGCCAAGAGGACTGTTTTTGATTTCCCACCTAACTCAAATCATGACTTGAAAGCTAATAGTATTACGGCAATTGTTGGTCCTAATGGTTCGGGAAAATCTAATGTGGCCGACGCTATCCGTTGGGTTTTGGGTGAGCAAAGTTTAAAATTGATTCGTTGTAAAAAATCGGATGATGTTATTTTTAGTGGATCAGAGAAAAAAGCACGACAAGGGTTTGCCGAGGTTGTTTTGACGATGAATAATGAAGATGGTATTTTGCCGATTGAGTATCATGAAGTCGCCCTAACTCGTCGTGTTTATCGTAATGGAGAGACGGAATATTTAATTAACCAAAACAAGGTTCGACTGTTTGATATTTTGATGCTTTTGGCCAAGGCGAATTTTGGACAAAGGAGTTATAGCATTGTTGGACAGGGTATGGTGGATCAGATTATCAACATCTCTCCTTTTGAAAGAAAAGATTTTTTTGATGAAGCTACGGGCGTAAAACAGTATCAAATTAAAAGAGATCAAGCCGTTAATCGATTAAAAAAAACCAGAGAAAATTTATTAGAAAGTAATAAAATTATTGCCGAGATAGAACCACGACTGAGATTATTAACTAGACAAATAAAAAAACTGGAACAACGACAAGAAATAGAAAAAGCACTTAGAGAGGAACAGAAAAAGTATTTCTCTTATAATTTAAAAAATTTAGAAAAAGACCGCTCCGAAAAAAGTCAACTTTTGGCGACAAAACAAGCATTACTAGACGAATGGCGAGGGAAACTAAATGAAATTCAGTCTGAACTAGGGAAGTTGGCACAAGAAGAGTCACGCAAAGATGTTTTTAATTCTTTACAAAAAGAGTATAATGATTTTTTGTCTCAAAAAAATGAAATACTCAAAGATTTAGCGACAATAAAAGGAAAAATGAGTGTAGAGTATTTAAAGGCAGGTAAGCAAAACTTGTCCTGGTTGTTAGATAAGAAAGAAGAAACAGAGAAAAGATTAGCGGAAATAACAGAAAGTTTAAATAATTTAAATTTAAAACTAAAACAAAAAAGAGAACAAAAGATTGAGGACGAAAATAAGCTAACATCTTTATTGTCAGAACGGACTGTTCTGCAAAACAACTTGCGGTCTGCCGAAGATGATTTAATTCGATTAAAATCAGGTGGAAAGGAAAATTATGCGCATGAAGCGGTGAAGGCAGTTTTACGATTGCGTTCTCAAATGTCAGGAATTATCGGGACAGTTTCAGAGTTGGCACAAGTTCCGCAACTATATCAGTTAGCATTGGGGGTTTCAGCGGGGAATAAAATATTATCAGTGGTAGTCGAAAATGAGGTGGTTGCTGTAAGGTGTATTAATTTTTTAAAGGAAAAGAAGCTAGGAACAGTCACTTTTTTGCCATTAAATAAAATTAAAGGTAATAATTTTTTTCCCAGAGAAGTTTTGGCGGAAAATGGAGCGATTGGCTATGCCATTGAATTATTAGAGTTCGATCCCAAGTATAAAAATATTTTTGAATATGTTTTTGGGCGTACAATTATTATGGATACGGCAGAAAATGCTAAAAATTTAGGAATTGGAAAAGAAAGAATGGTCACATTAGAAGGAGATGTTTTTGAAAAAACGGGAGTAATTAGAGGTGGATTTCAAAGACAAAATGGAACATGGATTACTTTGAAGGAGACCAGTTCTGCTACTTATGAAGAAAAAATTAAAGAGATTACTGTTCTCAAATCTCGCCTGGAAAGTTTAGAAATAGATAGAGAAAGAATTTTTGATAACTTAAATAACCTAAGGGTTGATTTACAGGTAGAGGAAACAAAGCAAAAGGCATTATTAAATGATCATGATTTTTTGGAGAAAGAACAGCAAAAGATGTTGTTAGAAATTAAAGAAAATAATTCTGATCCGTCAGAATTTGATGACTTTTTGGTTGAGTTGAAAAAGCAAAAAGAAGTTTTGGATTTAAATTTGCAAAGCAAAGATGTTGTTTTATCCGAAGTTAGAAAAAAACTGGATGATTTTAATTTACAAGAAGAAAAGAAAAAAATAGAAGTTTTTCGTTTGCAAGATGAAATGCAGAACTGTCAGATGAAAGTCAACGGTTTTTCTAGCGAGTTCAACGACTTGCAGATCTCTTTGGCTAAAATTGAAACCAAGAGAGAAAACTTAGAAAAAGATATTGTTGCAGAATTTGGTGTTGTTGAAAAAAACGATCTTGAAAAATTATTAGAAGTTGACACTGCTAATGTTATTAACATTGATAGTCTTTGGTTTGAGATTGGTAAATTAAAAAACAGCTTGGAGCAAATTGGTGGAATTGATCCTGAAATTATTGATGAACACAAAGAGGTTAGTAAACGGTACGATTTTTTGACATTGCAGGTTCAAGATTTAGAAAAAGGACTGTTGGATTTAGAAAAGATTGTTATTGAATTGGATCAAGTGATTAATAAACAGTTTAACTCTTCTTTTAAAAAAATAAATGAATCGTTTGAAAAATATTTCAAGAAGATTTTTAATGGAGGCAAAGCCAAGTTAGAGTTAGTTTTAAGAGAGAAATCTATTGTTGAGGAAACGGAAGAAGTTTTGGCAGATGGTCTTCAGGGGAAAGAGGCAATAAAAGATTTTTCTGGTCAGTTGGTGGAAAATAAAGCAACTTTAGCAAATACCGGTATTGATATTTTGGTGGCACCTCCAAACAAAAAAATCAATAACATTGCCGTTTTATCTGGAGGTGAAAGAACGATGACTTCGTTAGCGTTGATTTGTGCGATTATTGATAGTAATCCTTCTCCTTTTATCGTTATGGATGAAGTTGAGGCTGCTCTTGATGAGGCTAATTCGCAAAAATTCAGTTCAATTTTACAAGAACTTTCTTATAAGTCGCAGTTTGTTATTATTACTCACAATCGCATCACAATGCATGTAGCGGATGTTTTATATGGCGTGGCAATGGGAGATGACGGAGTTTCCAAGACATTGTCTTTGGATATGAAAGAAGCGGATAAATTAGCCGAGAAAAAATAAAAATGATTTTTTGTAAATTTTTCTTGTTTTATTTAAGAATGAACTTTTTAATTTCAAAAAGGCAAAAACAAACCTTTTAGTTATTGACAAAGCTTCGTCTTTGCGGTATAATTTAAAGTTCTTTTTTAAGGAGGAAATAATGGATTTTGATACTATAGATTTTAGCGATGGTCTTTATTGTTTAACATATTGTAACGGCAAGGATCTTTTTGAAAAAAGATATCCATTGGAAATGATAAAACAGTTATTGAGAAGGTTTTTGAAAGATAAGGTAAAGATTTTTTTGGTTGCTGAATATAACACATCAATTTATTTCCACCTAGAAGTGGCAGAAACTCCCAAAATGTTTTTTGTTCGAGCTACCACTGAAATGATCCGTAGAATAGTGATTGATTGTCAAGACGAATTAAGGAATTTACCTGGGTATGAAAAATTTAAGATCCTAAAAATTTGGAAATAAAAACGACTGATTAAATAATCAGCGTTTTTTGTTTTATAGTCATTACCAACCACCGCCTCCGCCACCACCGCCGCCTCCTCCAGAAAATCCTGATCCATTCGATCCGCTACTGGAAGTTTGTAGGGAGTTTATTTGGGAAGAGATAGTAGAAATTGTTTTTTCTAGATCGGAATAATTATTTAAGAGATTTTCATTTCCTAATAACCAACCAGGAGGATGATTTTTTAGATAATCTTCGCCCAAAATTGATTTCATTTTTTTTATCCAAATAGTGGTTATTCCAAAAAGCATAGCATAGGGAAGTAGTAATTCAAAGATGTTTTCTTTCTCATTGAATTGCGCTCTATGTTTTTCGGCCGTTTCCATATATAAACGAAACCCTTTTAGTTCCCAAAGCAAATCTTTTCCTTTGGGAGTAAATTTTTTCATAAAATAACCAAAAATGAAACAGAATAGAACTGTCAAGGAGATAGAAATAATCATGGAGTCTCGGGATTCAAAACTGTTTTTAAAAAATACAATTAATAGAGTAATAAAAACAGCTCCTGTCAAGAAAAGAGTA
>CAZSER010000013.1:0-16805 GCA_964605975.1 uncultured Gammaproteobacteria bacterium | reverse complement strand
TCAGTTTCTATTGTTGGTAGATACAGGTTTTCGGCATAGAGGTGTTGCGCTTTTGTTCCATCGGGTAAAGTTTTAACTTTTATTGTTGGATATAGGTATCCCAATAGGGCAGTGATTTTATTTTTTACTTCCAAAATATCTTCGGTAGTTTGAATAACAAAAGAATCTGGTGTTTTGTAAGACTGGTGAGGTTCTGATAGTTTTTTTAGAATTAAAGGATAAAAATTTTCTTTGTTATAGCTAACTTCCGGTAAAAGGCTAAAATCCAAGCCATTTTCAAAGAAAACGGTTTCTGCTGTCGGATTTAGTTGGAATTGAGATTTTTTTTGAAAGGATAGAAGGTTTTTTACTTTGGTTGTCAAAATAATTTGTTTTGTAGTGGAAACTTTACCTTTCAAATAGGTTGGTTCGACAATGTTTTTAATAGTTGATTGAGGGAAAAAAGGAAAAAATTCAGTTAGAAGTTCTTTATTGTTTAAATAAAGAATAAAATCATTGTTAAATGAATTTTGTGTTTGAAAGTATTGTTTAGTATTGTTTTCTGGTTTGTAGGGAAAAAAGAGGAGGTTGTCTTCTTCTTTTGGAAAAAGGCTTAAATTGTTAAAAGTTTTTTGATTATGATAATTTTTTTTGGTAACAAAAAAAATTTTTTCTTCATAGCAAAAAAATCCAAGCGGGGACATTTTTTCTATTAAGGAGGAAATGGTTTCGACAGGTAAAGATGTTCTTTGAGACAAAAAATCAAGGAAAAATGTTTTTTGCTCAGTATTAAGTTCTAATTTTTTTGATTTTAAAAATAAATAGAAGGAAGTTTTTTCTGGAATATGTTTAATAAAGGGGTCAAAAGGATTGGCAAAGAGAAAAATGGTTATAAAAAAAATTGAAATAAAAGAAACTGTTATTCCTATTAGTAAAATTAAAGATGTTTTTTTATGCGGTTGAATTTCTGAAGATATTTTCATAGTTTACAACTTAGTTTCTTTATTATTTTAGAGGAATTTTGTTAATAGTGCAACTATTAAAATAAAGTTATTTATACAAACAAAAAACAACGGAAATTTCCGTTGTTTTTTGTTTGGTTAGGCTTTCTTGATGGACAGTCCAATCTTTTTTGTTTCCGGGTCAATTTTTATCACCTTTACTTTTACTTCTTGACCTTCTTTTAAATATTTTTTTATATCCAGAACTCTTTCTTTGTCGGTGATTTCGCTAATATGAACCAACCCTTCTGTTCCTCGAAAAATTTCTACTACTGCTCCAAATTCAAAAAGTTTTATTACCTTTCCTAAATAAGTTTGTCCTAATTCGGCTTCTTTGACAATACTTTCAATCATCTCTAAGGCTTTTTTCATCCCCGTTTCGTTGTTGCTGGTAACAAAAACCGTGCCGTCATCCTCAATATCAATATTAACGCCACACTCATCAATGATTTTATTAATAACTTTTCCGCCGGGACCAATAACTTCTCTAATTTTATCAGGATGAATCTTAATAGTATTTATTCTTGGTGCAAGTGGTGAAAGTTCTTTTCTTGGTTCGGGAATTATTTCAACTATTTTATCAATAACTTCGTTGAGAGCTTCTCGTCCTTGTTTTAGGGTTTTATTGATAATTTCTAAGGTTAATCCTTTTGTTTTTGTATCCATTTGGATAGCAGTAAGGCCTTGTTTTGTCCCGGTTATTTTGAAATCCATTCCGCCATCTCCGTCTTCTAGATCTTGTAAATCAGTTAAAATTGCATAGTCACCATTGTCCAGAGAGGCTAAGCCTATGGCAATTCCTCCAACAGGTTTTTTTATTGGAACTCCGGCCTCCATTAAGGCTAAGGTTGAACCACAAGTAGATCCCATAGAACTAGATCCATTGGAACCCAAAACTTCACTAACAACTCGGATAGTATAAGGAAAACTTTCTTTGTCTGGTAAGACTGGCAATAAAGCTTTTTCTGCCAAGGCTCCATGTCCAATTTCTCTTCGGCCTGTCCCTCTAATTGGATAGGCTTCACCAGTAGAGAATGGAGGGAAGTTGTAATGGTGCATGTATCTTTTCTTGTACTCTGGGTCCATTGTTTCAACGGTCTGTTCATCACCAGGGGCTCCCAAGGTGACGATTGATAAAACTTGTGTTTCTCCGCGATTAAAGAGTCCACTGCCGTGAACGCGAGGAAGAATTCCGACTGCACCAGATAAAGTTCTAATTTCATTTAATTTTCGGCCGTCAACTCTTTTTTGGTTTCGTAAAATTCCCAAAGTAATTTGTTCATCAATAAATGCCCCAAAAAATTCCAATACTTTTTTTCTTTTGTCTTTGCCAATTTGCTTTTCTAATAAAATATTTTCAGCCAGTGTTTTTAATTGGCCGAGTATTTGTTTTCTTTCGTTTTTTGATCCGCGAGGAATATTAAATAAAAATTGATCCAATTTTTCAATCAAAATATCTTTTAATTCATTTTGCAATTTTTTTATTTCTTCTGAGCTTTCTTTTTGATTTTCATCCAAAACATCTTCATAAGTAGTTTTTTCTGCAAGATTAATTTTAGGAACACCAATTTCTTCTTTTATCTTTTCGATAAACTCAACAATTTTTCTACTATGTTTCATACCAAATTCAAAAGCTTCGTAAATAACTGTTTCGTTAATATCATTAGCATCAGCATCAATCATTAAAACTTTATCTTTTGTGGCTGAAAAAACCAAATTAAGATCAGATTTTGTTCTGGCTGTCATGGTTGGATTAATTACCCATTCTTCATTTATTCTGCCAATTCTGATTCCTGCAAGTGGGCCATTAAAAGGAATATTGGAAATATCCAAAGCAATAGAAGCTCCAATCATGGCTGGAATGTCTGGATCGTTTTCGCCATCATGAGCAAGGACGGTTAAAATAACTTGAACATCTCGGCGTAGCGATTGATCAAATAAAGGACGAAGTCCACGATCAATCATTCTTCCTGTTAAAACTGCTTCATCACTGGGTCGGTTTTCTCTTTTTATAAAACGGGAGCCTTTTATTTTTCCAGCCGCATACATTTTTTCCGCATATTCAACCATTAAGGGGAAAAAATCAATGCCATCTCTTTCCTCACTGCTCATAACGGCCGTTGCCAAAACAACTGTTTCTCCGTATTGAACCAAACAAGAACCATTGGCTTGATTTGCTAGTTGTCCAGTTTTTACAATAAGCGGTTTTCCAGCAAACTCCATTTCAAATTTATTAAGTTTTTCCATAAATTTCTGATCGTCAAATTTTAGATTTCTTTTTTTGAGATAATTCTCAAAAGAAAGCTACCTATCTGACGATCCATTAAAAGTTATTTAAATTAATTATTAAAAGACAAAATAAATCCGCCTTTTTTACAAAGCGGATTTATTCAAGTATTAAACAGTTTCTTCTTCTATATTTGGTAAAGAATCTTCTTCTCCGTCAATCTCCGCGTCTAAAATCTTTTTAACTTCTTCTTCTCTTTTCATTCTGTTGGTTGGTTTTAATTTCAAAGAAGTAATAATTTTTTGGTAACTTTCATTGTTTTCAGCTTCCAAATAGCGCATCAAACGACGGCGTTCTCCCACTTTTTTGAGTAATCCTCGGCGAGAAGAGTGATCTTTTTTGTGCGTTTGTAAATGTTTTGTTAATTCTTTGATCTCTTCTGTCAAAATAGCAATTTGAACTTCGGTAGAACCGGTATCATTGGCATGCGTTTTGAACTTGTTGATGATCTGTTGTTTTTTCTTGGCATCTAACATAAAAATCGTGTTCCACAGCAAGGAGTCATATTCTATGAATAAACGGCTCCAAAGCCACAGAATCGTTTAATTTCTTAATAATCAAATTTTAGCATGAAAAAATTATTTTGTAAAGAGGGATTTGGGGTTTGGGAAAAATAAAAAAAACAGGTGCAAGGCACCTGTTGTAAATGTTAATAAATGAGTTTTAGCCATTTTTCTCCAAAATGAAGGTCGGTAATTATTCCAACATGAGGGATATGATTAAGCTCTGAGAAAAGTAAGTTTATCCGGTATCTGAGTGCCATTTCTGTGGGGATTCTTCCCTCCAAAAAATCTTCAAGGAGTTCTTTTAGAGAAAAAGAAATATTTTCCATGTTTCGGGCGGTTTCTTTTTTCAGATATTCGGAAAGCGACATTCCTTCATGGAAAAGTTTAGCAATTAATATCTCTGATGGAGTAAATGAAGAAGGACAAACAATGCCAAAGGAAATTTCTATCGGTAAGTTTCTCAATAGAACTCTTTCATGAAAAACAATTTTGGGCCAAGCAAGATCAACTATTCCATATTTATGATCGGATCTTTTTCGAAAGAAGTCATAACTGTCTTTGATAGTAATTTCTCTATTGTTGGAGGATTGTATTAGAACGGTGTTTGGGTTTTGCGCCTCTTTTTGTAGAAAAAATAGCCTCTTTCTACTTATTTTCTTCAAAGGGTAGCTAATCGCAAAATAAAGAATAACCGTGGTTATCATCACGAAAATAACTTCTAGGAAAGCAGGGATTGTTGTATTTATTGCGTACAGTAAGAATAGAAAGAAGGAAATCGAAAAACACGCAGCAGCAAAAAACCCAAATCCAATGGGGGAGGTTTGCAAAAAAAACAAGAAACGATCAAAAAATTTCTCTGACTTCATGATCTCTCCTTTTCTAAAAGTGAAAATAAGTTGTTAAAGGAACTGATAACTTTAACAAAAAAAAAGAGAGATGTCAATATCTTTTGGTAAAACAAGAATAAAAGCTGAAAAAGGGCCAGGTTAATTGCTTTTTTTGTTTTTGTGTCGTACAATTTTAAATAATATGACAGACAAGCGAATTACAGAATTTTTATTATATTTAGAAAAAAAGAAGGGTCGTTCCACAAAAACTGTGCGCAACTATCATTTATATTTGACAAGATTTGATTCTTGGAGAGAAAGGAAAGATATTAAACTGGAGGATCTTTTAATAACAGATCTTTTGGAGTACAAAAAGAGCTTAAATTTCTTGCAAGATCGATTTAGTAAAAGAACATTACAAGAAAGCACCAAAAACTATCATTTAATTGCTTTGCGGGAGTTTTTACGGTTTTTAAACAAGAAAAAGATTATAAAAATTGCAGTAAATAGTCTAAAATTGGGCAAAAAAGACAGTTCAAAAAACAAACAAAATGGAAGTTTTAATGTTGATCAACTATTGGAAGCTCCTCAAAAATTTTCAAAAACAGAAATTTTAGGGTTGAGAGATCGGGCGATTTTGGAGGTTTTATTTTCTACGGGAATAAAGGTTTCAGAAATCGTAAATTTACAAATCACGGATTTTTTGTGGAAAAAAGATTTAAAAGTAATTAAAGTTAAAGGAAAAATAAAAAGAGAAATTCCTTTACATAACCAAACAGCTTTTTGGTTGAATAAATATTTAGAGAAAAGAGATGATCGTTCCCCATTTTTATTTCTTTCTCATGACAGGGCTAAATTTGGAGAAAAAAGGTTAGAAGTAAAGGCTTTAACGGCTAGAACTGTTGAGCGGGTTGTTGAAAAATATAAAAATCTTATTGGTTGTGAAAAAAAAATAACTCCAGGCTCTTTTCGTGCTTATTTTGCCAGAAAAAGATTAAAAGATGGTCTTGGTGATAAGGAGTTTTTAAAAATTATGGGAACAAAATCAAAAAATTCAATTCAGTCATATTTATAATAAATTGACAAAAAGTTCTGATTTTGTTAGTATTTCTCTGTAATCATTGTCCCCGTAGTTCAACGGATAGAACACCAGCCTTCTAAGCTGGATACGTAGGTTCGATTCCTACCGGGGACACCATAAAATTAAGTTTTTAAATATAGTTTAATCAGAGAAAATATGAACAAAACAAAGATTGTTGCTAACAAAAAACATCGAAAAAAAGCAGGAAAAAAGATTAATTGTCGTTATAGATAATAGGTGGCTTTCACCTGTTATTTTTTTGTTTTAAATTTTGCGACGCAATCTTTTTGTTTTATTTTGTTTGATAATTAGATATTCTTTTAGTTTGTTTTTAAATGTTCCACGTGGAATATTTTGTCCTCGTAGTTCAACGGATAGAACAAGACACTCCTAACGTCTAGATACAGGTTCGATTCCTGTCGAGGACACCAAATGAAACCGAAAGGTTTTTTTGTTTTAACTTTTTAAATAAAAATTTTGTCTGGTTTTGATTTTTTGATAAACATTAGGTTATTTTATAAATAAAAAAAGAAAAAATTTTTTAGTAAGAGGCTTGTTTTTTCTGCGGATGGTTTTTATAATTTGTTTAAAAAATCTGCAAAGGGTAAAGGATTTTATTTGTTAAAGATTTAAATATCGGAAATAAATTTTTTGTTGTTCCACGTGGAACAATTTCTATACTGTCTTTGTTTATAGCTTTTTGGTTTTTAGAGAATATATTTACTTATAGTTAAAAAATAGTCTATTTTACTATCTATTAAGACTGAAAACCTTAAATTAAGCTCTTTAAATAATTTTCACAAAAATAATAAAAAGGATTGTTAAAAAGATCTATAATGGTAAGTTTTGTTGTTTTTTTAAAATAATTTTTTGTTAAATGTTCCATGTGGAACATTTTGTGTTTTTGTTAGGAATTTATTTGGAAAAGTAGAAAACTTGTTTTGATTTTTTAAAGAATAAAATCCCTTGCTTAATGGATCAACGTATTTTTTATAAAAATAAAAGGAGAGGTTTTGGATAAAATGCTTAAAATTGGGTTTAACTTATAAAAAGCATGGGGATATTTTTTTGAGGGGGTTTGTCTAAAATGTTCCACGTGGAACATTTAAAGATTTTTGTTTCTATATTTCTTGTTTCCGCTTATATTTTAAAGATAAAAAAGTGTCGCAAAATAAAAAGCGCCTCGTGGGGCGCTTTTGGAGCTATGACAATTTGTTTTTGTCAATGGGAGAGAATGAGAAGGTAATTCCGTTTGGCAGGAAAATTCTAAACTCCTTTTGTCTTTCAAGAGAAATAAGGTGAAGTTTGAAATCATGAAAAGACAAGGAAATTTTAAATTTAGAGAGAAAGGTTTGCCAGTCAAGAAAATAAGTTCGCAATGTTTTAAAAAGAGATTCTTTGTTTTCAGCAAAAAAGTTATTAAGTTCAGTTTGGATAACGGCATAATAGTTATATCGGTCACACTCTTCGACTTTTAGGAAAAAGGGATTTTTTGCGAAATTTAGAACAAAAACCTCGTTTTCGCTGAGCTGTTGACAAAAAAGATCCAGTTCTCCTGATTCATTGTTTTCTACCATAGCTTCTTTCATTGTCCTCTCCTTTTTTAAAGAACTAATTCTTCATCCGAAAAAATTTCGAACAAGAAAAAAATAGAAGTCTTAATTGACTTCTATTTTTTTTATATTGGAATTTTGTCCGGAAATGATTTTAAATTTTGATTTGGAAATATCTAGGAAATCGGCTAATAAACTAATGATTTTTTTATTGGCTAATCCTTTTTCTGGAACAGCTGTTGTAAAAATTTTAAACTGATTCTCGGATAGTTGTTGAACGAGATTTCTTTTTGCTTTTGGTGTGGCTTTGATCTCGAAAATCATATTTTAATTATTATAAACCGAAAGAAGTTAGTTGACAACTTTAGGGGCTGTGGATGAAAAAAAATTATTCAAAAAATGAGGTTTCTCCCTTCCCTTTTCTAATAATTTTAGCAATATCTTCTGTAAAGTCGATTACCGTTGATGGTTCGTTAGCCAAAACTCCCCCATCAATTATTAAATCCACTTGATTTCCAAACTCTTGTTCAATTGTTATTGGGTCAGAAAAATATGGCTCTTTGGTAATGTTTACACTGGTTGTTATTATTGGATTGCCAAGTTTTTCTACTAAATTTAAGCAAATTTTGTTATCTGGGATTCTAATGGCAACCGTTTTTTTGTCAGGGATTAATTCTTTGGGAACAAATTTTGTTGCTTTGAATACAAAAGTATAAGCGCCGGGTAATAATTTTTTCATTGTCCGAAAGGCGGTGTCTCCAACTTGCGCATATTTAGCAATTTCATTTAAATTTGGACAAATAAAGCTAAATCCAGAAACTTTTTTTCGTTTAATTTCGTAAATTTTTTTAACCGCCTCTTTGTTGAAAATATCGCAACCAAAGCCATAAATAGTGTCGGTAGGATAAACAATAACTCCACCATTGCGTAAAATTTGCACGGCTTTGTTAATTTTGGGATATTCAGGTTGGTGAGGATTTATTTCAATCATCATAAATTATTTTCTTTATTTTAACAGAAAAATAAAAAAAGTCTACATGTTGTTGACTTTTTTGTTTTTATATGATATAATTTAAATTGTGACTATATGGAGGAATATGATGAAAAAGAAGCTTTTGGTATTTTTCTTGGGTCTTTGTTGTTTGGTTTTACTCCGAGGAGTTTATTCTTTGGGGGCAGTCTCGGGGTTGAAGATGGAGTTCCAGATGGTAGAGGATGCTTGTTCCTCTTCTGTCGTGAGAAACCAGGACAAATCTATTGCTCGAACAGATTTAGTTTGTTCTGGTAAATATGATAAACTGGTTTGGAAAAGGAACGAGATCTTAGCAGATCTCCGATGTATTCCCCTCGGCAAGTGGGAGGTTTTTGTCGGGGGGGCGGGAATTAGAGAAACTACGACTTTTTTCTTTTTCCCGATTTGTTCACCGTTTTAGTTTTTTTCCGCTCGTCATTGACGAGCGGAACTTTTTTTATTTTAAATTAAAGAGTTTCTAATAAAATTAATTTTAATTTTTTACTACTGGTATTAAAAGTCGCAAAAGTTGCTCGATAAAACATTCCTGCTAAATTACCGGGGTTTATTAAAAAGGTTTTATTTATTTTTTCTTGCCAGGGACGATGACTGTGTCCGTAGAAAATTAAGTGATAAATATTTTTTTTGGCTAATGATAGGGCTTTACTTTTTTGGTGGCAAACGGCAATTTTTAAATCATCAAAGACAATTTCCAAAAACGGTATTTTGTGTCGAGGAAATTTTTGAAATCGATTGGTTTTTTTTGTTTTTTTTTGTTCTGAAATATCTGCATTTCCCTCGACGAAAAAAATTTCTCCTGCAAAATTTTCTCGAAAAAAATTGTAAGTTGTTTCCTCTGTGACATCTCCACAATGAACTATTTTTTTTATTTTTTCCCGATGACAAAAATCTAAAAACTTTTTTATGTTGGTAATGTTGTCATGAGAATCAGAAACAATCGCGATATTCATGGATTTTTAGTGAAAAATAAAAATATTTTTGCCAAAAGATTATAAACTATTCTCACGAAGCCACAAGAGTTCTTTTTGATAAGTGGAGTTTTCTTCGGGCGTTTCTAAAACAGCATTGATTTTTTTTAATTTTTGACAAGTGATGATATTTTTAAAAGACTCAAATCCCAAAGATCCGGCTCCCAATTCGGCATGACGATCTTTTTTGGAATTAAATTCCGTTTTGGAGTCATTAAGATGAAAAAGTTTTAGTTTGTTTAGTCCAATGTTTTTTTCAAAACTTTCTAAAACCTTAGTTAATTCATTTTTTGTTCTAAAATCATAACCGGAGGCAAAGGCATGACAAGTATCTAGACAGACACCAAGTTCTAACTCCTTTGTTTTATCTAAAAGATAGCCAATTTCTTCGAAGCTGTCACCAATAATTTGACCAGTTCCGGCTGAGTTTTCGATTAACAGTTGGGTTGTTCCTTTGTATTTATGGTAAATTTCTTGGAGACCTTCTATTACCAGTTCCAATGCTTTGTTATCAGTAAAATCTTTGGCACTACCGAGGTGCGTCATTATATATTTAACGCCAAGAGTTGTTCCAGCCTCCAACTCTTCCCGAATTATTTGAATAGATCCTTTGCGAATTTTTGGGTTGGCAGAGGCTAAATTTATATAATATGGGGTATGAATATAACATTCCTTAATTTTAAATTCTTTTAAGTTTTCTTTGAATTTCGCAATCTCATTTTTGTCATAAGTTGGTTTCCCTCCGCGTGGAGATCGATCGAAAAACTGAAAAACATCAGCCCCTATTTTGTGAGCGTTGATGGGGGCATTAGAAATTCCGCCAGAGGCAGAAACATGAGCACCAAAAAACATATATTATTCTTTTTAAAAGTTAAATTAAAGTTGTTAAAAATTTTTAAACTGAAATTAAAAATAAATCGATTAATAAAGATATTTCTCTTTTATTTATTATAACAAAAGAGGCGCCGGAGCGCCACTTTTTGCTTATTTTTGATTTTCTTTTATTGTGTTTTTTAATAATTCCAATGTTTTTCGATTGCGAATGATATTGGCGAAATATTGCAAAGCTTGTGGGGTCGAAAGTGATTTTTCGACTTCATCTATTTTCCCTTCGTATTGTGGATTTAATTTGTATCCGGCAACAGTTTTCTCTTTTTCGGCAGTAATTTCTTCTTCTGTTGCCTTGACCTCTTTTTCAAGGGCTAGTTGTCTAACTGCCAATCCGGTTTTAACTCTTTTTATGGCATCAACGGTGAAGTCCAACATGAGATCCGCTTCCGTTTTTTTGATATGATTTAAATAATCTTCAAACTTCATTCCTTGTCGGGCAACATTATCTTCTAGCTCGTGAACCATGCGATGAGTTTCTTCATTAATTAAAACTTCGGGAATTTCAGAAAATTCTGATTTTTCCAAAAGCTCTTCAAAGATAGCCAATTCAAACTTTTGATTTTCTTTATTTTCTTTTTCTTGCCGTAAATTATTGGCGATATTTTTGCGAAAATTCTCAACATCTGGTAAACCAAAAGCTTTGGCAAATTCGTCATCGATCTCTGGTAGTTCTATTTTGGCAACGGAAGTT
Organism: uncultured Gammaproteobacteria bacterium; assembly: GCA_964605975.1. Taxonomy (GTDB): domain Bacteria; phylum Patescibacteriota; class Patescibacteriia; order UBA11705; family JABHMO01; genus JBAYHA01. The sequence goes on along the minus strand of CAZSER010000013.1, from coordinate 5,988 downwards.
ATTTTTACTTTGAATTCGGCTTCTTTGTCAGCAAGGTTTTTTTCGTGGTATTCTTTTGGAAATTTTAAGCGGAACTCTTTTTCTTCACCAGCTTGTAATCCTAATAAATTATCTTCAAATCCAGGAATCATCATTCCTTCTCCGATGGTAACGGTATGTGCCGGTGCTTGCCCTCCTTCAATCGGAACATTGTCAACATAAACATTTAGAGACATTATAACTTTGTCACCTTTCTCTGCTTTTTTTTCTACAATAACATCTTTGGCTTTGAATTTTTTTAGATCATTTAAAACTTTGTCAATTTCTTTTTCTTCAATTTTTATTTCTTCTGGAAGTTTTACTTTTAAAGTTTTTAAGTCGGCTAATTTTATTTGTGGCAAAAGAGAAAAGGTAGCTTTGAACTCAAAGTCGTTATTTGGTGCCAGTTTTTGTACTTCAACTTTTGGTTCAGCAACAGCATCAATTTTTTCTTCGTTAACGATTGTTTCTAGGGTTGTTTCGATTGCCATTCCTGCCGCTGTTTGTAATAAAAACATCTCACCAACGGTGCGAACGATAACTTCATAAGGAGCTTTTCCGGGACGAAAACCTTCAATCTTTTTGGTTTGACTGACATGTTCGGCCGTTTTTTTTAAATATGGTTCAATTTCTCCATACGGCATGGTGACGGTTATTTCTAATAAGCCTTTCGGTAGTTCTTTTTTGGTAAAATTCATAAAAATTAATCATTTGTAAACTTTCAAAAGGATAACAGTTTTTTAAATAAAAATCAAGGGAAATAAAAAAAACCTTTCAGTTGAAAGGTTGATTTATTATAGGTTTATTAAGGTTATCTCGTAACCGGGAACTCCTTCTGGACATCCTGAGGAGTAAAAAGGTCTTTTTCTTAACAATGGAGTTTGAGGAGATAACATTCCCGCCATAATAGCAATGACTTTTTTTCTAGAATTTTCTCCAAAAAGTTCCATTGGGACGGCCTGGCAAATTTCTTCAAAAGTAGCAGGTCCTTTTTCTCTATTTATCTTTTCGACGACAGAGAGAAGGGCTTGATTTTGGAGACTCAGTTGGTTTGTTTCGACAATATACTTAGCCATTGCAATTCTTTTGGTTTCTTCTCCCTCTCGTTCTAGTTCTCTTTGCATATTGTGAAAATAGCAATTACGGATGGTGGAATGTTCCTTTTGCGGGATTGTTTCTTTCAAATTGGTTAACTTTTTTGAACGAGAAAGTCGGTAATTATTATCACAAACATGGACAAAAAGTTCTTCGGAAAGCATTTGCAGGAAAACATTTTTAGCCATTTCGCTTTCAAAACCATTGAGATATCTCTTTTTTTCTAAAAGACAAATAATGGCCGTGGGTAAAAAGGTTGTATGTTTAGGTTGAATAATTGTTGCTACTTCCCAAAGCAAACTACGAATTTTTTGTTCGTTAAAACGCATTAGATTTCCTCGTTGTTGTTAAAAAAGAAAAGAACAAAGAACAAACAATACTTAATGTTAATAAATTAAAAAAAAATTGTCAATAAAAAAAATGGCGTCAATCTTGACGCCATTGGTAGGGTTAAGTTGCTGATTTTTTTGCCAGTTTTGTCCCTTTTATATATTCCAGCCAAATAATGTTCAACTGGAATTTTGAGAGGCCGGCTTTTTCTTCTGTTCCATTTTTTTCTTCCGTAGGTTGTTCCTTTCGGATAAATTCTTGGAACAGTTGCTGGAATCTGTCTTCAGCGCCTCGTTCTATGAGGTGTTTTTTTCTGACGATTGTCAGAAGTTTCTTTCCCGCTTTTTCGGGGATTTTTTCCCCTGCCTTCTTTTCGACATACTTGAAAACTTCGACTATCGCTCGATCAAAACATCTTCCAAAATCAAGCTCTTTCATTTTTCTCTCCTTTGTTTGTTAAACAACAAAGTAGTTTACCTCAAAAAAACAAAATTGTCAATGGCCGTTATGGTTTTATTGGTTTTTATTTAAAATAACAAAAAAAGACTCCGGTTTAATGGAGTCTTTTTTATTTGGCTACATCCAAAGTTTAACTACTAGACCGACAATTAACAAGGCAACAATATTTAATATTTTGATCATTGGATTGATTGCTGGACCGGCGGTATCTTTGTAAGGATCCCCCACTGTATCACCAGTGACGGCCGCCTGATGGGCAGTTGAACCTTTTCCACCAAAATGACCTTGTTCAATATATTTTTTGGCATTGTCCCAAGCACCACCTCCTGTTGTCATGGAAATAGCAACAAACAAACCGGTAATAATACTTCCAACTAACAGACCTCCTAATGCCAAAGGTCCAAGAATAAAACCAACTAAAATAGGGACAATGACAGGAATTAGCGCAGGAATAATCATCTGGTTAATTGCAGATTTTGTCACAATATCAACACAACTGGCATAGTCCGGTTTGGCAGTTCCTTCCATAATTCCGGTAATTTCTCTAAACTGTCGGCGAACTTCTTCAACAACTTTTCCGGCAGTTTTTCCGACTGCTTGCATTGATAAAGCTCCAAAGATATAAGGTAAAAGTCCACCAATAAATAAACCAATCAACACTTTGGGATTATCAATTGAAAAGGAAAGAGTTTCTCCTGTTTTTTCAGTAATAGCATTAGTATAATCAGCAAAAAGAACCAAAGCAGCCAAGGCGGCAGAACCAATCGCGTAACCTTTGGTTACCGCTTTGGTGGTGTTGCCAACGGCATCTAAAGGATCAGTCACATTACGAACTTCTTCTGGGAGTTCTGCCATTTCAGCAATTCCCCCGGCATTATCAGTAATTGGACCATAAGAATCAATAGCAACAATAATACCGGCCATTGATAACATACTCATTGCCGCAATTGCAATTCCATAAAGACCGGCTAATTGGTAAGCCCCAAAAATTCCTAAACAGATAACTAGAATTGGCCAAGCGGTAGATTTCATTGAAACGGCTAAACCGGTAATAATATTTGTTCCGTGTCCGGTGGTGGAACTTTCGGCAATTTCTTTTACTGGTTTATATTTTGTTGAAGTATAATATTCGGTAATAATAATCATCGCCCCAGTCACAAATAAACCAATTAAAGTTGTTAAGAAAAGTTGGTTTGTTGAATACATGGCGTTGTCGGCCATTAAATATTTTGTGACAGGATAAAAACCAATGGCGGAAATAATTCCCGAAGCGATAAGGCCTTTGTATAAAGCGCCCATGATGTTTTTATTCTTGCCGAGTTTAATAAAGTAAATTCCGATAATTGAAGCAATAATAGAGATAGCGCCTAATGACAAAGGATAAATAATAGCATTTTCAAATCCCATAAATGTCATTGCTCCCAAAAACATGGCGGCAACGGCAGTGACGGCATAAGTTTCAAAAAGGTCGGCGGCCATTCCAGCACAGTCGCCAACATTATCACCAACATTATCGGCAATAACGGCAGGATTTCGAGGATCATCTTCTGGGATTCCAGCTTCAACCTTACCTACTAAATCGGCGCCGACATCGGCAGCTTTGGTAAAAATACCTCCGCCTAAACGAGCAAAAATAGAAATTAAACTACCTCCAAATCCAAGACCTAGAAGGGCGTGAACATCTTTGGTAATTAAATAAAAAAGAGAAACCCCAATCAAGGCCAAACCAACAACCAAAAAGCCGGTGACGGCACCACCTTTGACGGCAACACTTAGGGCTTTTTCCATTCCTTCTCTGGCCGCTTCAGTAGTTCGGACATTAGCACGAACAGAAATGTTCATTCCAATATAACCAGCCAAGGCGGATAAAATTGCTCCAATCGCAAAACCAAGAGCAGTTTTGTATCCCAAAACGATAAAAAGTAAAACAAAAACAACTCCACCAATCATAGCGATTGTTTTGTATTGGCGATCTAAATAAGCTTTGGCGCCTTGTTGGATAGCTCCGGCGATTTCTAACATTCTTTCATTTCCGGCATTTAATTTAAGGATGGATCTGATTAACCAAAGACCATAACCAATAGCCAAAAACCCTGAAAGAATAGACAAAATTAATAAAACGGTTGAAGACATAAAGTTGGCTTTTTAATTATTTTTAAAATTAAAAATTATTTGTTTTTTAGTGAGGCCATTTTTTCCTTTTCTTTTTGTTCTAATTTCTTTCTTTTTTCTTGCCTCTTTAACATGACATCAGCTTTGGTAGCGATGACTTGTTTCTTTTTGTAAGTACCACAAGAATTACAAGCGTGATGTGGTTTTATTGGAGCTTGGCATTTAGGACAAAGTTGAGCTTTGTCCGTTTTGATTGCATGATGTGAACGGCGATTGCGAACACGAGATTTACTGAGGTGATGAGCTGGAACTGACATAAATTTTTATAGGTTTGAGTTGAGAAAAAATCACTAAATTGATTTAAAAACAAAACAAACGATAAATTATTTGTTTATTAAATTGATTAACTTCTGAAATAATAGCCTATAAAAGAAAAAAAATCAAGTTTTCAGCTTAATTTAAAGTTGTTGACTGATTTTATTAAAAATTGTTAAACAAAAAAAACACTCGAACTGTTCGAGTGTTGATTGCGTTTTGCTATAATTTCTCCAGTTTCTTTTGGAAATCTAGTGAGAGTTTGGTTTCAATTTCTTCTAGATTGCAAATTTCCCCTATATAAAGAAACCTTTGATCAGGCTCTGTTCTGTTTCTTGTTAACTCCTCAAAAATTCCAGCATTAGCGTTTAACTGTTTGGAGGTAAATTCTCGAGGAAAAATATCTTTGCGGATGTTTTCAACACTTTGCAATAGAGGAATAAATATCCCTACAAAAACGATAAAGAAGGTCAGTATGGCATTTCTCAAAAAATGAAGGTATTCTTGAGGAGACAGTCCTTCCCAAACAAAGGAAATACAAGCTAAGATTGGAATAGAGAAAAAATTTAAAATAATAAATATAACTATTGGTATTGTTAAGTTATTTAAAATTTTTCTCTTTCTCTCAATTTTTTTGGCAAGTTTGATTAACTTTGCCATTTTTTTTCATAAATATCTTTGAGTTCTTCTAGTGTTTTTTCTGGTATTTCTGGTAGTAAACTATTCATAGTTTTCCTCCTGGTATTTTTTTATCTTTTCTAATAGTTTCTTGTTGTTTCGCCATGTGATAAAATTAATCAAGTAAGGGGCAAAGAGAATGATAATTGGAAGCCACAGCCCATGGATGAAAAGGAGATATTCTTCTCTTGTGTTAATAAAAAACAAAAAAATCCAAAGTGAAACAACTATTATATGAAGAATAAAAAACCGAAAAGAAGTCCTCACAAGCTTTTTTTGAAAATTGAGAACTATTTTTTGCAGGTTTTCAATTAAAAGTTTTTCATTCTCAGCTGTTTCTTTTCTCATCTTCTTCCTCCATTTTTTCTAACCTTTTAAAAAAGGTATAGTTAAGATAACTGATAAAGGAAAATCCCAAAAGAATAATAGTGCAAGAAATAATAGAAAAGTAGCGAATTTCTATCCCGACAAAATATTTGATAAAAAGCCAAACAAGTATGGCGATAACAAAGCAAATAAGAAAAAACAGGGTGGTTTTTTTGGATTTTTCTTTTTCTGTTTTTAGAATCTTTCTGGTAGAAGGAGCTTCTTTTTCTGTGGTTTTGTTTTCTGCTTTTTTTTTGTTAAAAAACTGAAACAGGGAAAAAGAGGAACAAACGAAAGTGACAACCGTCAAAAAGATCATAAAAATAGATCCAATTGACTGAATACCAGTTGTTATCAAGAGAATAATAGTTATAAACAAAAAAGAAAGAAAGCAATAAATAGTAATAGCCAGAGATTTTTTTGTTGTTGATTTTTTCTCTTCCATTTTAACTCCTTTTTTATTGTCAAAGAACGGAAAATCAATTTTATTCTAAAAGAAAACTTTTGTCAATCAAAAGAAAGAAAACTATTTGGAATAAAAACTTGACCGAGAGGAAAAATGTTGCTATTATTATGACGCAAATAATTTTTGGCTCCATCGTCTAGTGGTTAGGA